>JAZDKP010000064.1:0-26353 GCA_043802925.1 Fibrobacterota bacterium
GAGCAGGGCCTCGACGCGCTCCTTGCCGCGTTCGTCGCCGATGGCGCCGATGACCGTTTTATCGGTCCCGTAAATGGGGTGGGGCTTGTAGCCGAATTCCTGTATCTTTCCGATGACGTGGTCAATCTGCTGCCGGGAGGCACCCGGTTTCATTACAATAATCATGGGTGCTTTTTAGTTTTCCATGAGGCGGCGGATGCTGTTGAAGAAGGCATCGTCCATTTTGGCGAGGTCGAGTCTGACCCGGCCGTTGATGTCAAGCGCTTTTCCGCCTACGCGGCCGATTTCGGCAAAGGGCACACCATTTTTTTCCGCAATCTTCTTCAGTGTTGCCACGTTTTCTTTTTTCAGCGATACCACGATACGCGACTGTGATTCTGAAAAGAGGAGGCGATCCGCCTTGAGCTTCGATTCAATTTTCACGACCGCGCCCATGGGACGGGGCCGGTCCGTGATGCAGCACTCCGCGAGCGCAATGGCCAGGCCGCCTTCGGAGCAGTCGTGCGCCGAGGCGAGCAGGCGCGCGTCAACGGCCTCGAGCACGCAGGCGTGGAGCGCCTTTTCGCGGTCAAGGTCGAGTTCCGGGCATTTTCCGTTTACCTGTTCGTGGATGACTTTGAGGTATTCGCTGCCCCCGATTTCGTCTTTTGTTTCGCCCAAAAGTACAATGGCGTCGCCTTCGGCCTTGAACCACTGGGTCAGGTGCTTGGTCACATCGTCCAGCAGGCCAATCATGCCCACGGAAGGGGTGGGGTAGACCGCGCTCTCCGGGCTTTCGTTGTAGAACGAGACATTGCCCCCGGTGACCGGCGTGTCAAAGGCGCGGCACGCCTCGCCCATGCCGGCCACGCACTCCACAAAGGTCCAGTAGACCTCGGGCTTGTAGGGGTTACCGAAATTGAGGCAGTTGGTGATGGCAAGCGGGCGCGCGCCCGAGCAGACGCAGTTGCGCGCGGATTCAGCCACCGCGATTCGGCCGCCCATGCGCGGGTCGAGGTAACAGTAGCGTCCGTTGCAGTCCACGCTCATGGCCAGCGCTTTATTCGTATGCTTGAGCCGGACCACGGCCGCGTCCGAGCCGGGCACGACCACGGTGTTGGTGCGCACGGTGTGGTCATACTGGCGGTAAACCCACTCCTTGCTCGCTACGTTAGGTGACGAGAGAATTTTCAGGAGCACGTCGTTGCAGTCGTTGGGTTCGGGCAGTCCGGAAAGGTCGGCCGTTTGTGTCGGGTCGAGATACGCGGGCCTTTTGCGTTCGCGGATGTAAACCGGGGCCTCGCCGCCCAGCACAAGAGTGATGGATGGGATCTCCGCCACCTTTTCACCATGGAAAAAGAGGCGCAGGATGCCGTCGTCCGTGACCTTGCCGATGGCCGAGGCGTTTAAATCCCATTTCTTAAAGATGGCGGACACGGTTTCCACATCCTCGGGTTTGACGATGAGGAGCATCCGTTCCTGCGATTCGGACAGCATGATTTCATAGGGAATCATGCCGGTCTCGCGCACAGGCACGCGGTCGAGGTGCACTTCCATGCCCGTGCCGGCTTTGGCGGACATTTCGGACGTGGAGCAGGTCAACCCCGCGGCGCCCATGTCCTGGATGCCCACCACCTTGCCCGACTTGATGGCCTCGAGCGTGGCCTCGATGAGCAGCTTTTCCATGAAGGGGTCGCCCACCTGTACGGCGCTGCGTTTTTCTTCGGACTCGCCGGTGAGTTCCACGGAGGCGAAAGAGGCGCCGTGGATGCCGTCGCGGCCCGTGGTGGAGCCCACGTAAAGCACGGTGTTGCCGGGGCCTTTGGCCGATGCGCTGGCCAGGTGCTCGTGCTTCATTATCCCCACGGTCATGGCGTTGACGAGGGGATTGCCCGTGTAGCTTTCCTCAAAGTAAATTTCGCCCGCCACGGTGGGAACGCCGAGGCAGTTCCCGTAGTCGCCGATGCCCTTGACGATGTTGGAGAAGAGATACTTGGTGCGGCTCAGTCCGTCGCCCTTATCGATGCGGCCAAAGCGGAGGGAGTTCAGCGAGGCGATGGGGCGCGCGCCCATGGTAAAGATGTCGCGCATGATGCCGCCCACGCCGGTGGCTGCGCCCTGGTAGGGCTCCACGGCCGAGGGATGGTTGTGGCTTTCGATTTTGAAGGTCACGGCCATTTTATCGCCGATGTCGACCACGCCCGCGTTCTCTTCGCCCGCGCCGGTGAGCAGCTTTTTGCCCTGGCGCGGCAGGGTTTTCAGCACAGCGATGGAGTTCTTATAGGAGCAGTGCTCGGACCACATCACGGAAAAGATGCCGATTTCAGTATAGGTGGGCGTACGCTTCAGGATTTTCAGGATGTGTTCGTATTCCTCGTCCGTGAGGCCGAAGCTTTTCGCGAGTTTGAGGGTGACCGCGGGTTCATTCATGGGGCGTTTTTCCCTGTTCTATATTGGTTTTGGAATGAAATAAGATACAATAATAGGCACGAACGGCACAATTCACTCTTTGGCGATGCCCGGCGACGGGTAATCCGTGTTGTGGCGAACGCGGAAATAGATGCGCGTGGCGAGGTAGGTGAGGAGGCCGTAAAAGAAGAACCAGGGGAAGACGGGCACGGTCATGAGCATGAGAAAACCGCCGCCGGTCTGGAAGGTGCGGGTGCCATCCTCGATTTTTCCGGAGAAGTGGTACTTGATAAAGAGCGGTAGCGACACGAGCGCTGTGATGCCCGCGATGCCATCCCGGTTCATTGCGGCCAGGAGAAAAGCGAGTGCCACCGCGATCGTGCTGAGAACGTTGGCCCGCTTCCAGCCCAGGTATACCAGGGTGGTCACCTTGCCGGTGCGGCGGTCGCCCTCCACGTCGGGCAGCGTGGAATTGATGGAGCCCGCGACCATGAGCAGCGCATAGGGGGCGGCTGCGCGGAAAAAGGCGGTGGTGCCGCCCAGAGTGCCGCCGTTCGCCGAGAGCCAGCCGATTCCAAAGGCCACCACGCCAAAGCCCAAGGCGTTTGTGAGAAAATCGAGGTAGGGGCGGCCGGTGAAGTAGAAGGGGCGCAGGTTGTAGACGAGGTTTAAGCCGAACGCGGCGAGGAAGAAGATCCTCAGCGTCCCGCCCATGGCAAAGGCGTAGACCAAAGGCACGAGCGTGAGCACGATGTTTTCGGCATGGGCGAGGGCCAGGGGCACGCCGGCCTTGGCCAAGAGCGGGAGCCCGCTGTTTTCCTTATCCGTGTGCAGGTCCGCGATTTGGTTCAATATATAGGTCGCGGCCACGGAAAGCGAGAGCATGAAAAGCGCAATCGCGGCCTCGTGGGGCAGGGTCAGCAGCATGGGAAAGTCGCGGCCCAGGACCGGGAAGGGAACCAGCGCGGACGGATGGAAGGCGAGGGAGGCGCGGTAATATCCGAGCAGGAAGTAGCCCCAGACCGGAATCAGAAGGATGGGCCGGGTGATAAAAAGGGCGTCAAAAAAACGGGTGACGAGGGTTTTCATTTGTTTTCCGCTAATTGTGACTTATACAAACGGGTTCACGACCTTGAGAAACGGGAACAGCCGGAACTGGGTGTCCAGCGTGTAAATCCGGCTGATGCCATGCGCCCGCATGAGGGCCGCAATATGGGTGTCATGGACGAAGTTGCCCGAAGCGCCCCCCGCCTCCTTTGCGGCGCTTGCGTAAATTTCGAAAAAGCCCGTTTCTTCCGTCAGGACATGGACGTTGGGCAGCGAAAGGACCGCTGCGATGTTCTGTTCAGCCAGGGCGGAGTCCATGGGGTTCTTGAAAACGGAGGGATGGGTGACCACGCGGAGGTACTCAAAGACATTGACCCATGTGATGCACCAGGTTTCGGGTGAACGGCCGCAGGTGTCGAGGAATTTGACGGCCTTGGAATAAAATTCGGAATCCGAATCGGACGAATAAACCAGAATGTTTGTATCGACCAGAAAACTCACGTCTTTTTATCCATCTTTGAAAAGAGCGCATTCCGGTCATGCACAGGGACCGAAGCGCCTCCGCTTTTAAAGGAATGCAGGCGAAGGCCGGTCCGGTCAGAAGCCGCATTGCCCGCTTTAAGGCCGCGTGTAAGAAGATCGACAACCGTGTCTTTCAGCGACCTCCGGCTGTCGACGGCTTCTTTTTTTATGCGGTTGAAAAGACTGTCACCCAGAACAAGCGTGGTTCTTGCCATATCAACACCTCGGTTATAAGTATAATATGTTTATATGTTAATTGCAACGCATATTTATGCTTTATATGCGGCACCGATGCTAATGTTGCCCATTCCCTTCCTGTGAAATTATCTTATTTCCATCCCTCTCATAAAGGAACCCGCCATGAAAAGATCCGTGTATGAAAACCCGCTTGGAAGCCGGTACGCATCGGCCGGGATGTTGTATCTTTTTTCCCCGGACTATAAGTTCTCGACCTGGCGCAGACTCTGGATTGCGCTCGCGGAGGCGGAGCGTCAACTCGGCCTCCCGATTTCCAAGGCGCAAATCGATGAGATGAAGCGCCATATCACGGACATCAATTACGCGGTGGCGGAAAAGCGGGAGGCCGAGACCCGCCATGACGTCATGTCGCACGTTTACGCGTACGGAAAGCTCTGCCCCAAGGCCGCGGGCATCATCCACCTCGGCGCCACGAGCGCCTACGTGGGCGACAACACGGACCTTCTCCAGCTCCGCGAAGGCCTGCGCATTTTGCGTACGCGGCTCCTTGACGTCCTCCGCGTGCTCGCCGGCTTTGCCCGGACGAACAAAAACCTTCCCACACTCGCGTTCACCCATTTCCAGGCCGCCCAGCCGACCACGGTGGGCAAACGCGCCTGCCTCTGGATGCAGGACCTCCTGCAGGACGTGGCGGACCTTGACCATGTGCTTGAAACGCTTCCCTTCCTCGGGGCCAAGGGTACCACGGGAACGCAGGCGAGTTTCCTCGAACTTTTCAACGGCAGCCATGCCAAGGTGAAAAGACTTGACGAACTCGTGACCCGGAAAATGGGTTTCAAACAGCCTGTGGCCGTGTCGGGCCAGACGTATTCGCGCAAGGTCGATTACCGGGTGCTCTCCGTGCTTTCCGGGATAGCCCAGTCTGCGCACAAGATGACCAACGATATCCGCCTCCTCCAGAACTTAAAAGAGGTGGAAGAGCCTTTTGGCAAAAAGCAGATTGGCTCCTCGGCCATGGCCTACAAGCGCAACCCCATGCGCAGCGAGCGCGCGGCCTCGCTCGCCCGCTTTGTCATGGCCCTTGCCCAGACCGGGGCCCACACCGCGGCCACGCAGTGGTTTGAGCGCACACTCGACGATTCGGCCAACAAGCGGCTGGCGATCCCCGAAGCCTTTTTGGCTACGGACGCCATCCTGATCCTTCTGCAAAATATCAGTGACGGGCTGGTCGTTTACCCAAAAATGATTGAGCGCCGGCTCATGCTCGAGCTTCCTTTCATGGCCACGGAGAACATTCTCATGGAGGCGGTCAAGCGCGGCGGAAACCGGCAGGAGCTGCACGAAAAGATACGCGGCTATTCCATGGAAGCGGGACGGAACGTGAAGGAGCGGGGGAGGGACAACAACCTGCTCGAGCTTATTGCAGGCGACCCCGCTTTCCGGCTTGACAGGACACGGCTCAAGGGCATGCTCCGGCCTGGACTTTACGTGGGCCGAGCCCCGGAACAGGTCACCGAATTCCTCGCGCAGGACGTTGGGCCGTTGCTTCGAAAAACCGGCCGGCACACTGCGGCCGGGTCATCGGATATCAAAGTATAATCACTTCTTAATAAAGAATAAAATTATTAAGCGTATCATTTTAGTTGTTAAGCGTTTAATACGAATATATATTAGAATTGTAAAAGGACATATTTCTATAATAGTATATTCCAGGAGGATTCAATGAGAACTGCGCTGATTGCCATTCTCCTTGTATGCGCGCTTTCCGATGCGCGACGCGTCAACGTCACCCCATCGAATTTCGAGACCGCGCTTAATGCCGCAATCGCGGGCGACACGCTTGCCATGGCTGCCGGGACGTACGATTTTCCATCTGCGCCCTCGCAGGACGGCACGTTTTCCGCACCCATTGTGGTGCAAGGCGCCAGCAAGACCACAACCATTATTTACGGCTGCGGGGCCGGCTCGTGCGAAGGGTTTAAGTGGATCGCCAAGTACTGGGTTTTGGAGAACATACATTTCCAGGGCGACGGTACCAACAACCACCTTTTCCACCTCCAGCAAGGGGCCAAGGGATATCTTACCTGGCGCAACTGCCATTTTTCAGGCGTGGCGGACAAAGCGATCAAAGTGGATTTTTCAGCTTATAGCGGTCCCACCCATGTCTGGCCCGATTACCTTCTCATGGAAAACTGCACCATGGACATCCAGAAGGGTGGCCTCATGAACAACGACGGCGGCGACTTTCTCACCTGCCGCGGCAACGTGACCTACGGGTTCGTGGACCCGCCCAGCGTGCTGTACGTTTACTTCTCCAAGGGCGGCGTGGCTTACTCCGTTTTCGAGAACAATATTCTCTGGGGCGGCGACAGGGGCCCCTTAAGTTTCGGCGGGGGCAGCATGAGCGTGCCCGGCACCTATTTCCGCCACGATTCCGACCTGGCCGTGCCGCTTTCCATTCCCTTCAAGACCTGCGAAACGTGGCGTTCGGTCATCCGCAATAACGTGGTCATCAATGGCAAGGGAGGCGTGTCCATTTCAAACCTTTACGACTGCGAAATTTACAACAACACCTTCATCAATTGCGGGGTCGCGCTTTGGTGCCAGAACCACCATTCCACCGGGCCCAAAAACGCCAAGTTCTACAACAACCTTATGGTAAGCTGCGGCGGTTTTGAATACGACGCGGGTTGGAGCATTGATTCCAGCAAGAACGTGTGGACCCCGCAATCGCCTTCCAACCTCTTTGTCAGCTGGTCCGCCGTTGAGCCCGGGGCCTCCAACGATTACCACATCAAGACCGCCATGACCGGGACCGTGGGCACGGGCATCGCGCCTTACGCGCATTCCACCTGGCCTGCGTTCAACGCCCTGCTGTCCGCGTCGTTCTACGACCTGTACGGCACGACCCGCGGTGTGGCGCCCCGAATCGGCGCGGCCGAAGTCCAGAGCGGACCCTCGGTTGAAGGGTACGGTGAAGGCGCGGTTGTGGACGGCGTTGACCTCAACGTGGTTCCAAACCCCGCAAATCCCACCACCGAACTCCGTCTCGGGCTCAACCAGGACCTGCGGCTCGTGGACGCGGCCGTCTACGATGTGCGCGGCCGGCATGTGCGCTCAATTTATTACGGGCCCATGGAAAAAGGGGCGCAGACGTTGCGCTGGGACGGGCGGAACCACGATAACCAACGGATGGCCTCGGGGACTTACCTGTTCCGCGTCAGCCTGGGAAAAGAGGTATTGTACAGGCAGTTTGAGCTGGTGCGCTGACCGGATTTCTTTCTTGCCAGGCCGGGCCGGTGTAACCTATATAAAGGGCAATAATAAGGGGGGAACCATGAAAAAACTTGTTGTTTTACTTCTTCTTTCCGCGGTCATCGCTGACGCGCGCCTCATCAATGTCACGTCCCTCAATATCGTCGGGAGCCTGTACAACGCCGTGGCCGGCGACACGCTCCTCCTGGCCACGGATACCTTCAACTTTCCCCTTGTTTCGCCCGCACATGACGGGACATTGGATTCGCCTATCGTTGTCCAGGGCGCCGGCACGACCCAGACCTGTATCTACGGCTGTGGTTCCGGCTCATGCGAAGGATTCGTCTGGTATCCGAAGCACTGGATCTGGGAGAACATCCATTTCAAGGGCGACGGAACCAACAACCATCTTTTCCACCTCGGTCCCGGCGCCAGGGGTTACGTGACCTGGCGCAACTGCCATTTCTCAGGCGTGGCGGACAAAGCCATCAAAGTGGATTTTTCAGCTTACAGCGGCCCCACCCATGTCTGGCCCGATTATCTTCTTTTGGAAAACTGCACCATGAATGTCCAGAAGGGTGGCCTCATGAATAACGACGGCGGCGATTTCCTCACCTGCCGCGGTAACGTGACCTACGGGTTCGACAGCAATCCCAACGTGCTGTACGTGTATTTCTCCAAGGGCGGCCTGGCTTACTCTATGTTTGAAAACAACGTGCTCTGGGGCGGTGACATCGGCCCCTTGAGCTTTGGCGGGGGCAGCATGTCCGTGCCCGGAACCTATTTCCGCCACGATTCCGACCTGGCCGTTCCACTTTCCATCCCCTTCAAGACCTGTGAATTATGGCGTTCCGTCATCCGTAACAACGTGGTCATCAACGGCGCGGCGGGGGTGGCCGTTTCCAACGTTTACGACTGTGAAATCTACAACAATACCTTCATCAATTGCGGCTATGCGCTCCGGTGCCAGAACCACCACTCCACCGGGCCCAAGAGCTTCAAATTCTACAATAACCTTTTGGTGAGTTGCGGCGCTTTTTCCAACGCCTCGGGCTGGACCATCGATACCGCCAAAAACCTCTGGACCACGCAAACGCCCTCCAACCTTTTTGTCAGCTGGTCCGCCGTTGAGCCGGGCGCTTCCAACGATTACCACATCAAGACCGCCATGACCGGGACCGTGGGCGCCGGCATTGCACCCTACGCGCATTCCACCTGGCCCGAATTCAACGACCTGCTGTCCGCGTCTTTCTACGACCTCTACGGCACAGTCCGCGGTGTTGCGCCCCGAATCGGCGCGGCGGAAGTCACGGGCGGATCCTCGGTTGAAGGGTACGGTGAAGGCGCGGTTGAGGACGGCGTTGACTTGGACGTGGTTCCGAACCCCGCGAATCCGGCGACAGAGCTTCAACTCACCCTGGACAAACGTCTGCGGCTCGTTGATGCAGGCATATATGACATCCGCGGCCGGCACGTGCGTTCGCTGTATTACGGGCCCATGGAAAAAGGGGCGCAGGCTCTGCGCTGGGACGGGCGGAACCACTTCAACCAGCTGATGGCCTCGGGGACTTACCTGTTCCGCGTCAGCCTGGGAAAAGAGATCTTGTATAAAAAGTTTGAGCTGGTGCGCTGAAGCGGATTTCTTTCTTGCCAGCCCCAGCCGGTGTAACCTATATAATAGGCGATAAAAAGGGGGATTCATGAACAAACTTGTTGTATTACTGCTTCTTTCCGCGGTCATCGCGGGCGCCCGCCATCTTGATGTCACGACGTCAACCTGGAGCACCCGGCTTTCCGCCGCCGTGGCCGGGGACACCCTGCACCTGGCCGACGGAACCTATTCCATCATTTCGCCCTCCCAGGACGGCACGCTGAGCGCGCCCATCGTGGTGCAGGGGACCAGCAAGACCACGACCATCATCGCCGGGGGCGGGGAGGGCTTTGTCTGGTATCCTAAGCACTGGGTGTGGGAAAACATCTGGTTCCGAGGGGACGGTGGCAACGACCACCTCTTTCACCTCAAACAGAACACCAAAGGGTATTTGACATGGCGTAACTGCCATTTTTCAGGCGTGGCCGACAAAGTGGTTAAAATCGATCAGGGCGATTATAACGGCCCGTCCATATACTTTGCCGATTATGTATTGATGGAAAACTGCACTGTTGACGTCGGCGGCGGCGGCCTCATGAACAATGATGGCTCCGACTTCCTCACCTGCCGCGGCAACTACACGTATCATTATGTCACCGGGACCGGCGGCCCCATTTATATCTATTTCACCAAGGGCGGAAACGCCTACACCGTCTTCGAAAACAACATCGATAATGGCGGTGTCATGATTTTCAGCTTTGGCGGCGGTACCATGTACACTCCATACTATAGCAAATGGCGGCACGACGACGAAACCTGGGGCGCGGTCAATACCCCCAAACCCGGGACAACCGGGAACTATGGCTACAAGGAGGTCGAAACCTACCGCTCCATCTGCCGCAACAATATCGTCATCGGGGCGAGCATGAGCGCCTTTGCGTCGCAGGCGACCATCGATTGCGAATTTTATAATAATACGGTTATCAACTGCGTGGCCACGCTTGCCAAGGAGTTTCAAAACGGCCGGGCGACCCGCCTGAGGCTTTACAACAATCTTACCATCAACGGCGGCGACGACCTCCAGCTTGCCTACGGCGGGTATTCCGACGGGGACATCTGCATCGCGGAACACAACAAGGCCCTGGGGACGCGGACGCTTTCCGACATCTTCGTTTCCGTCAACACGTCCAATTATTCCTTAAGCGACTGGCATCTCAAGTCCGCGGCCATTGCCACGCAAATCGGCACGGGCATCGCGCCCTACGACCATCCCACCTGGCCCGCCTATTATTCCCTCCTCGGCTCAGGGAACTACGATTTTTACGGTGCGCAGCATTCCAACCCGCCCATCCTTGGCGCCACCCAGCTTGCGGGCACCGGCATCGAAGAAAACGCCGTTTCCGCAGGTGACCTGTCCATTGTGGACGTCATGCCAAATCCCGCCACCCCCGCGACCGCCTTGCGCCTTTCACTCGCGTTGGACCGGCCGATTGTCGACATCCTGGTCTGTGACGTGCGCGGCAAGCATGTGCGTTCGCTGTATTACGGTCCCATGGAGGCGGGGCAGCGGAATGTCGCGTGGGATGGCCGTGACCATTTCAACCGTCTCATGGCTTCGGGCACCTATTTTTTCCGGGTCAGCCTGGGGCACGACGTGCTGATGAAAAAATTCCAGCTGGTGCGTTAAAAGCCGGATAGTTTTAATTGTAAAAAGGGGAAAACGATGAGGGTTTTATGCATCATACTGATCATCGTTGCGGCGGCGGGCGCGCGTCGTGTCGATGTTGTTCCGGCCAACTTTGGCGCCAAGCTTACCGGCGCCGTGGCCGGCGATACGCTGCTCCTGGCCGCGGGCACCTATGGATTCGCGAACATGCCCTCGACCCAAGGCACGCTTTCCGATCCGATTGTGGTGATGGGGGTCAATAAGAGCACCACCATCATCTACGGCTGCGGATACGGCAGTTGCGAGGGCTTTTTGTTTACCGGGAAACATTGGATTTTTGAGAACCTCACATTTCAAGGCGACGGCTCCAACAACCATCTTTTCCACGTGACCGGGCAGGCGGGAGGCTACATCACCTGGCGCAACTGCCATTTTTCCGGGGTGGCCGACAAGGCCATCAAGATTGACCATTCCTATTATACCGGTCCTCAGGTTGTGTTTCCGGATTACGTGCTGTTGGAAAACTGCTCCATGGAACTCGGGGGCGGCGGCCTCATGAACAACGACGGCTCCGATTTCCTCACCTGCCGCGGCAACTACACCTACGGATATGTCACCGGAACCGGGGGGCCCATTTACGTTTATTTCACCAAAGGAGGAAACGCCTACACCGTCTTCGAGAACAACGTCAGCAGCAGCGGGGTCAATATTTTCAGCTTCGGCGGAGGCACCATGTACACTCCGTGGACCCAGTGGCGGCACGATGAAGAGACCTGGGGGGCCACCCATACCCCCAAACCCGGGACTTCCGGAAACTACGGCTACAAGGAAGTCGAAACCTACCGTTCCATCTGCCGCAATAACATCATTATCGGAGCGAGTTCGAGCGCCTTTGCGTCACAGGCGGTCATTGACTGCGAATTTTACAATAACACACTTATCAACTGCGCGACCTCTCTTGGCAAGCAGTTTCAAAACGGCCGGGCGACCCGCCTGAGGTTTTACAATAACCTTACCATCAACGGCGGCGACGACCTCATGGTCGCCTATGACGGTTTTTCCGACGGAATCATCTGCATTGCGGAAAACAACGTGGCCCTGGGGACGCGGACGCTCTCCGACATTTTCGTCTCCGTCAATACGTCCAATTATTCCTTAAGCGACTGGCGCCTCAAGTCCGAGGCCATTGCCACGCAAATCGGCACGGGCATCGCGCCCTACGACCATCCCACCTGGCCCGCTTATTACTCCCTCCTCGGTCCAGGGAATTACGATTTCCATGGCGTGTTGCGTTCAACCCCGCCCCGCATTGGCGCCACCCAGGTCACGGGCGTCGGCATTGAGGAAAATGCCATTTCCGCCAGCGGGGCGTTTCTTGATGTCACGCCTAATCCGGCCCATCCGACGGCAAACCTGCGCCTTTCGTTCGTATCGGACATGCCCCTGGTCGACATTCTGGTATGCGACATCCGCGGCCGGCATGTCCGGACGCTCTATTACGGGCCCATGGACCGGGGCGCCCATAACGTTGCCTGGGACGGGCGTGACCATTCCAGCCGGCTCCTGCCGGCGGGTACCTATTTTTTCCGGGTCAGCCTGGGCCACGATGTGCGGGTCAAAAAGTTCCAGTGGGTGCATTGATGTCCGGTTTTTAACAGTATTCATTTAGAACGGCGTGGTTCTGTAAAGGCCGCCCCTTTCTGATGAATTTATTTATATTTAATGTTGTTCATGTCATAAACCAAACCCGGGAGTCCTATGGAATGGTTTAAAAAATCAAAAAGCGGTATCAGCAACACCAATAAGAAAGAAATCAAGGACAACCTCTGGATCAAGTGCGAGGGCTGCTCCGAGATTATCTACCGCAAGGAACTTGAGCGCCTGCTCTGGATTTGTCCGGGTTGCAAAACCCATTTTCGAATCAATTCGCGCATTTACCGAGAAATACTGCTCGATGAAGGCTCCTTTGAGGAAATGGACGCGGGCATGGTTTCCGTGGACGCCCTTGAGTTCAAGGACAAAAAGTCCTACGCGGACCGTATCGTCGAATACCGCAAAAAGTCGGGTCTGAACGACGCGGTGGTCACGGGCGTGGGCGCCATTGACCGTCGCCGTGTGGCGCTTGCCATCATGGACTTCGCGTACATGGGCGGCTCCATGGGTTCCGTGGTCGGCGAAAAAATTACGCGCGTCATCGTTCGCGCCACGCGCGAAGGGTTGCCGGTCCTCATCATCTCCTCGTCGGGCGGCGCGCGCATGCAGGAGGGGGCCTATTCCCTCATGCAAATGGCCAAGACCAGCGCGGCCCTCGCCCTCCTCGCCGAAAAGAAACTCCCCTACATTTCCGTACTCACGCACCCGACCACGGGTGGCACCACGGCCAGCTTTGCCATGCTCGGAGACGTCATCATTGCCGAACCGGGTGCATTGATAGGGTTCGCGGGCCCGCGTGTCATTCGCGAGACCATCCGGCAGGAGCTTCCCCCGGGTTTTCAGCGCGCCGAGTTTTTACTGGAACACGGGTTTGTGGACTGCATCATCGGCCGCAACGAACTGAAGGAAACGCTTTCACGCCTATTCACCCATTTCATGGGGCCGGTCAAGCTTGATCGGGTCAAGAGCGACCTTTACATTGACGCGGACGGGAACCTCAAGAACCAGTACCAGGACCTTCCGAACAACCGGTAGCCCGCGTACGGCCGAACACCAGCGGCTGCTTTGCGAAATAACGGTCATAGACCGCGAGGAGCGCGTTCAGCGCCAGCAGCCCGGCCATTCCCGTCCATCCCGTCAGCCCCACGGTCAGGTCATTTCCCCCTTTTGACACCAGCAGAGGCAGCGCCACCGCGGCGTTGAACGCACCGTGCAGGAGACTCGGTGCAATCACTGACTTCGCCTGTATACGCACATACAGTAAAAGGGGCGACAGCAGAAGCGTCACCCCCACCATCATAAAGACCCCGGCGCGCGAATGGTCCGGATAGTTGTGGCCCATCAGGATAAGCGGCATGTGCCATATTCCCCAGAGGAGACCGGTCGTGAGCGAGGCCTTTACAAATCCAAGGGGTTCCAGGTGGCGCCAGAGAAACCCGCGCCAGCCCGCTTCTTCGCCGAATGCGGCAAGCGCGTTGACCGTGGCGCCGGCAATGAGTGCCTGCGCCAGGGTGAGCAGCACGGGATGCATGGGCAGAGACGCGAGTTGTGCGCGGGCCGTTTCCAGCTGCTCCGGGGTCATGTGGCCGGCAAAACGGTCCAGGAGCGCGGTACGTTCCGCGGAGAAACCGATGCCTGGCAGGAGGAGGCTTGCTAAGAGGGCGAGTGCGGCCGCGGCAAAGGGGAGGGCCCAGGCGATCACGAACCATTTGTTGAATTTGAAGGAAATACCCAGCGTTTCTCCAAGGCCGTTGCGCGAAAGGGCGCGATGGAGCACAACCGAGGAGACCAGCGGGAGGTACATGTACATCAGGACCGCGACGTAGGCCGCGGGCGTATTCCACTGATAACCGAGCCCGCGAAAGGTGAAAATCAGAAGCCAGCTTAAAAAGAAGGTCAGGCCGGTAAAACCCGAGACCGGGTGGCGGCTCAGCCATTTCATGATCATGTTATCCGTTCTATGATTATCATTGTTAATCAAATTTAAGCTTTTTTCTGATTTTTAGTCAAAGGATAATTTTCAATGGCAAATCAGACAGAAAGAGGATATATTAGAATATAGGATGCGGGTATGAAGAATATCATTAAAAGCGTCATATTACTCCTGATGGCCGTTGCGATTCTTGCGGCCCAGGACAACTATAAGTTCAGCAGCGGCGAGGGGTTGGCGTTTTGCTATAACGCCAATACGCACAATAAGGGCGATCTCTGGCTCAACGCCTTTGGCCGTGCTTTCTATTGGGACAACCCGGATCCGATCAAAGGGGGCTTCCCCCTCAAAATTTTCCCATCCGGCAGCGTGGATTACGGCATCTTACCTTATTGGGACGCCACTTTTTCCATGGAATTGCTCAGTTACGGCTTTCAAACACCGGGCAATGCCTGCTTAAAGACCAAGGTCACTCTCCCAAACAACAACAAACTCCGGCTTTTCGGATGCGCCCTGTCCGCGGCTTATAAGTATAGTTTTGTCAATGAATACGCCTCTATTGGCGGTTACCGCAACAGCGTGGTCGGCTTTTATGCCGAGGGGCTCATGATGTCCGGAAGTTCCTTCGAATGGCGCGCCATCGCGGATGTTGACTTCATCCGCTGGCGGTCGTTCCTTCCCCTTAAATACTATTTGAACGTGGGCTACCGTTTTTCCATGGCCGATATCCCCGGGTCCGCTATTGTAAATTCGAGTGTGGCCCTGCCCGAACCGCTCAGCTATGGCCAGTACCTCCTGTTCGCGGGTATTGAGTACAAGGGGCTGGGCACTGACTTCTTCCTTGAATTTCACATGGAAATCCTGAACAGTTTCAAACACGAACAGAACATTGTCTTTTTCGCGAACAAGCAGAATTACAAGATTTTCCCCTATTACTTTTCGGAAAACCCAATGTACCTGACCCCCGGGATCCGTATCAAATATGCCAATGGCCTGACGCTTATGGCAGCCCTGCCGATTACTCTGTCCAGTGAAGCGGGGATTCCCACGGGCCCGGCCCCGCCGTCCGTGCGCGACATCCCGCGCGTGCAGGGACTGCCCTGGTCCGATGGCTTTTCGCCTTTTTACCCGGACTGGAAACTGGTCGGGAAAATCAGCTTCCCGCTGCATTTTACAATGAGCAACTCAGAGACCATCCGCAAATTCCTGCTCATGAAAAACCGGGGTCAAAAGCAGACCATGGACATCGATGAGTCCATCGACAAGAAGGACAAGGGCAAAGGCAAGGACGCTGAAAAAACTGACGAAGAGAAGATGAAAGAAGACATCGAGAAGCGCAAAAAAGAACTGATGAACGAAAAACTGCTCGAATAGCCGTGATCACGACATTGAACGCCCGCTCCTGGCCCCTTTCCCGTTTACGGGAGAGGGGCTTGTTTGTTTTCCGGATAGCGCTTTATTTGGATTAAGTGGTTATGGAATAACAATATTATATTATAATTGAATTAGAAAAAAACCTCCGGAGGAATGCGATGGATTTTGCCGGAAAACGCTTTCTTGTCATCGGCGGTGCGGGTTTTGTGGGTTCCCACGTGGTGGACGAACTCATCAAGACGGACGCCAAAGAAATCATCATTTACGATAATTTCTTCCGCGGTGACATGACCAACATCGAGGACGCGCTCAAGGACAAACGCGTCTCCATTTTTCCCCATGGCGGCGACATCCTGCACGAAGACATCCTTAACAAAGCCATGGAGGGCATTGACGGCGTATTCCATCTCGCCGCGCTCTGGCTCCTCCAGTGCCACGAATACCCGCGCTCGGCCTTTGACGTCAACATTCGCGGCACCTTCAATGTCATCGACGCCTGCATCAAAAACAAGGTCAAACGCGTGGTCTATTCCTCCTCGGCCTCGGTCTACGGCAATGCGCTCCAACTTCCCATGACCGAAGAGCACCCCTACAATAACTTTACTTTTTACGGGGCCACCAAAATAGCCGGGGAGCACATGTTCAAGTCCCTCGGCAGCCGCTACGGCCTCAGCTGGGCGGGCTTACGCTATATGAACGTCTATGGCCCGCGCCAGGACTACAAAGGCGCGTATATTGCGGTCATGATGAAAATCCTCGACAACATCGACAAAGGCCTTCCCCCGGTGGTCTATGGCGACGGTTCCCAGCAGTACGATTTCGTCTATGTGGGCGATGTGGCCAGGTCCAACCTCTGCGCCATGAAGTCCGATGCAAACGGGCAAAACTACAATGTGGGCCGCGGAATCGGGACCTCCATCAAGGAACTCTCAGAACTGCTTTTGCGCCTCACCGGGACCACGCTCAAGCTCAAGTACGAACCCGCGGGCCAGACCTTTGTCACCAACCGGATCGGCTGCACTAAAAAAGCGGAAAAGGAAATCGGCTACCAGTGGTCCGTGGACCTCGAAGAGGGAATGCAAAAGCTCATCGAATGGCGCAACGGGCACAAGGAAGCGGTGGAGAAAAAACGAAAGGCCGCCGGCGGATGAACAAAATCCCGCTTATCAAGCCCTACGTCACCGACGAAGTCAAGGCAAAAGTCTGCGAGGTCCTCGACAGCGCTTACCTGACCGAGGGACCGGTCACGCACGAGCTCGAGGAGCAGTTCCGGGCCTTTACCGGCGCAAAGCACGCCATTGCGGTCACCTCCTGCACCACAGGCCTTGAAATCGCGCTCCGGGCCCTGGACATCGGAAAAGGCGACGAGGTCATTGTTCCGGACTACACCTACCCGGCCACGGCCGACGTGGTCGAAATCGTGGGCGCCAAAATTGTCATCGTCGATGTATCCTCCGATACCATGCTTGTCAATTACGACGCGCTCGAAAAGGCGATCACAAAGAAGACAAAGGCCATCATCCCGGTGTCCCTCTTTGGCAATCCGCTCGATTACGAACGGCTGAAAAAAATCAAACGGAAACACAAAGTCGCGGTCATCGAAGACGCGGCCTGCGCCATTGGCGCGGAATACAAGGGCGGGAAGGTCGGGAGCTTTGCGGATATCACGGTCTTCAGCCTGCACCCCCGTAAGTTTATCACCACGGGTGAAGGCGGCATCATCACCACCGATAACACCCGGTGGGCGGAGTGGATGAATTCCTACAAGCACTTTGGCATGGGAAAGGCCACGGCGCGCGAGGCCGTCCGGTTCAAACGCATCGGCACCAACTACAAGCTCAGCAACATCCAGTCCGCAGTAGGCGTGGTCCAGATGCGCCACGTGGACGAACTGCTCTCGCGCCGCCGCGTCCTGGCCGCACAGTACGACCGGCTTTTGGCCGGGGTCCCCGGGGTTGATATCCCGGTCCTGACGCCGGGCGGGGTCCATTCCTACCAGTCCTATTGCGTCTTTCTCGGGCCGCGCAACAAGGCGCTTGCCTCTTTGCGCAGCGAGGGCATTGAAGTTCAGATAGGCACCTATTCCCTGCATATGCACGCAGCGTTCAAGGCGAATAAAAACTGCCGCATTACCGGTAAAATGAAGGGCAGTCGTTTCGCCTTTGACCACTGCCTCGCCCTTCCGCTCTTCCACGACCTTTCCGCCAATGAGCAGCAGCGCGTTGTGGACGGGCTGTCGCGTATTCTTTCACAGGAAGGCTGATAAACCAATCCCCCATGTGCGGCATAGCGGGCATCTTTAACGTTAACGGCGAGCCCGTCTCACCTGTTTTGCTGCGCAAAATGACCGACGCCATCGCCCATCGTGGGCCCGACGGCGAAGGTTTCTTCATCGACAGTTTTGTGGGGCTCGCGCACCGGCGCCTGGCCATCATCGACCTGTCGCCGGCCGG
Source organism: Fibrobacterota bacterium (assembly GCA_043802925.1). Taxonomy (GTDB): domain Bacteria; phylum Fibrobacterota; class OXYB2-FULL-49-7; order OXYB2-FULL-49-7; family JAEUSG01; genus JAZDKP01. Next base: position 18,078 of record JAZDKP010000064.1, read on the forward strand.
GCACCAGCCCATGCTCTCTGCGGACGGCCAGTACGCGCTTGTTTACAATGGCGAAGTCTACAATTTCAAGGAATTGCGAAAGGAACTCGAAGGCCTGGGGTATCGTTTCCGTTCGCGCAGTGACACCGAAGTGGTGCTGAACGCCTACATCGCCTGGGGTGAAAAGGCGCTCGCACGCTTTAACGGCATGTTTGCCTTTGCCGTGTGGGACAAAAACCGGCAGGAACTTTTCATGGCGCGCGACCGTTATGGCATCAAGCCGCTTTATTATACTTTTCAGGGGCACCATTTTATTTTCGGGTCCGAAATCAAGGCCATCCTTTCCCACCCGTCCTACCGGACCGAGGTGGACAAGCCCGGCATGCTCGAATATTTTACTTTCCAGAACTTTTTCACGGATCGGACCCTGTTCAAGGGCGTCCAGCTCTTTCCGGCCGGGACCTACGCCCGGTTGCCGCTCAGCGCGCACGGGTTTTCGGAAAAAGTCCAATATTGGGACCCGGTTTACGCCGAACCGGACCCGCCCCTCTCTGAAACCGAGTACATAGAAGAACTGGATCGCCTTTTCAACCAGGCGGTGCGCCGCCAGCTGGTCAGTGACGTGGACGTGGGGTCCTTCCTTTCCGGGGGCATCGATTCGGGTTCCGTCACCGCCATTGCCGCAAAGTACCTGCCCTATATCAAGACCTTTACCTGCGGCTTTGACCTGCATTCCTGCAGCGGTCTCGAATACCGCGATTTTGATGAACGCGAAAAAGCGGAATACATGTCGTACCTCTTCAAAACCGAGCATTACGAAATGGTGCTCAAGTCCGGCGACATGGAGCGCGTCATGCCCCACCTCACCGAACATCTCGAGGAACCGCGCGTGGGGCAGAGCTACCCTAATTTTTATGTTTCCCAGCTCGCCAGCAAGTTTGTCAAGGTCATCCTCACAGGCACGGGCGGCGACGAATTTTTTGCCGGGTACCCGTGGCGCTATTACCGGGCGGTGGTCAATACCAATTTTGACGATTACATCGCGAAGTATTACGGGTTCTGGCAGCGGCTGATTGCCAATGCGAATCTCAAGAACGTCTTTGCGCCCGTCTGGGGCGATGTCAGCGGCGTGTGGACGCAGAATATTTTCCGTGACGTTTTTTCCAAACATGCCCCGAGCCTGACCCGGCCCGAGGACTACGTCAACCATTCGCTTTACTTTGAAATCAAGACGTTCCTCCAGGGCCTGCTTGTGGTGGAAGACAAACTCTCCATGGCGCACGGGCTCGAATCACGCGTCCCGTTTCTTGACAACGACCTGGTCGATTTTTCCCTGCGTGTGCCGGTCCGCTTCAAGCTGGGCAACCTTCAGGAGGTGGTGCGCCTCAATGAAAACGAGCCGGGCAACAAGGCGGGCAAGTATTTTGAAAAGACGAATGACGGCAAGCTCATTTTGCGCAAGGTCATGGAACGCTATGTGCCGCGCGAGGTCACCCAGCGCGAAAAGCGCGGTTTTTCCGCGCCCGACGACAACTGGTTCAAGGGCGACAGCATCGAGTTTGTGCGCCGTAAACTTTACTTCCGTAACGCGCGCATCTACGAGTACATGGACCGCAAGGCCGTGCAGGAGCTGGTGGACCTGCACCTGCAGGGCAAGGAGAACAAGCGGCTGCTCATCTGGTCGTTGCTTTATTTTGAGCAGTTCTGCGAAACGTTTCTGTAAACGGATGAACGAAACCATGACACACGAACGCATACTGGAAGGCGAGGCGCTCTTTTCCGCCGGCAAACTCAACGAGGCCGAAGAGAGCTTTCTGCTCGCGCTGAAGGAAAACCCCCGGGAACCGGTGGCCTTGAACAACCTGGGTGTCATTGCCTACAAACGGCAGGAGTACGACAAGGCGCGCGATCTTTTCAAGCAGGCGCTGGCCATGGACCCGCTTTATGTCAGCGCGCGTGAAAACTTAAGCGAGTTGCCCAAGGCCGCGCTGGGGACGCCGTTTCTGGTGCGGGGCCGCCGCATCACGGTCCTGTCCGAAGGGGACGCGGACTTCAGCCGGCTGTGCCTGGCCTATTTCGGGAACAATAACAAAGTCCGTGAGGTACGCTCCCTTTCCGACGGCGAGGCCGCTGCCCTGGCCGGTGGCGCGGACATCGTGATTGCCGCCTCCCTCAACCCGGCGCTTTCCGCGCTGCTTTTGCACAAAGGCGCCCTCCGGGTGATTGCGCGCGTCAAGGGTACCGAGCGGCTGTTCGCTCCGGCCTTCCCATGGAACACACTCGATGGCGTCATTTTTCCGGCCGTGCATGTCCGCGCGGCGGCGGAACTTATGGCGGGTCCCGGCGTACGCCTGCCCGAAAGCGGGATCCTCCCCGACGGCCTGGATATGAATTTTTACCCGGTGTATAAAAACGGTCCGGGCCGCAATGTCTGCTTTTTCGGGAACGCGAATGCGGCCCATGGCATTTCCTTTCTCGTGCAGTGCATTGCGCAGGCCGTAGCCCGGGGTGAACAGTTCCGTTTTCATATCGCGGGCGAGTTTGAGGACCCGCGCTACGGAACCTATCTCATGCACTTGCTCAAGGAACTGGATCTCGGTCGTTATGTCACTTTCTACGGCAAGTTCAAGGAACCTGTCACGTTTCTACGCGACATGAATTTTGTCGTCAATACCAGCGAACACGAGGGAATGCCGTCTGAACTCGTCAAGGCCATGGCTTGTGGTATCCGGCCGTTGGTCCGTGCCTGGCAAGGGGCCGCGGCCTTGTTCCCGGAAAAGGACCTGTTCCGCACGCCCGGTGAGTTCGCGGCCCTGCTCATGGACGGGGCTTACCGGCCTGTGGAGATTCGCGAATGGGCCGCCGTGCATTTTAATGCGGTACAGGCGGCCCCGCGTGTGGATGAGTTTGTCCACCGGGTGACGACCCGGGCCTGAAATTTAAAGAAAAACAAAGGAAACGTGCATGGAAACCGCGGCCATTAATCTCACCGGAAAACGGATCCTTCTTGTGGTCCCGGAGCGCCGTGTATGGCTGTGGGAGCCGTTCCGCCGGTTTTTTGCGGATCGCAGTATGGTCACCATCGGCAACGCGGGCGACGCGGCCGCGCTTCGCGCCCGGGTTTCCGTTTCGGATATTGTCATCGCGCTTGCAGGCAACGCAGCGCTCAAACAACTCACGGCCGAAAAAGGGAAGGCCCTGCTCGTGGCCTGGTTGCAAAACGATGAAATCCTGTCCGATGATTTCAAGGACGTTCGGTGGAAAGCGGTGGACTGTGTTCTCTTTGCCGCGGAGCATCTGCGCGGTCCTGCTCATGAAATGTGGCCCTCGCTGTTGGACGCCCTTCCACAATTGGTTGTTTCGAACAGTGCGGACCTGGTGGCCGCTGAATTTCATGCCCGTCAACCGGGCAAAAATTTCGCTTTTGTGGGCCCGCTTTCGGCCGATCAGGGGCTCGATACCCTCCTGCAGTCCTTTCATGCCGCCGTTCAGGTGCGGGAGGACGCGCTCCTGCATTTGGCCGGCCGGTTCGGGGATCCTTCGGCCGAGGCCGTGTTCCGATACCATGCACAAGCGCTGGGTCTCGAAGAACGTCTTTTCTTTTACGATGCGGTGGAAGATCCCGCGTTTTTCCTCAAGGACATGCATTACCTTTTCCACTGTGCTCCCTGGGCCGGCTGCCCGGCTGAGGTCGTGCTCGCACTCGCGTCAGGCGTCATGCCGTTGGTCCATAGTTTTCCCGGTGCACGGGCGCTTTTTCCGGGGTATGTCTACGGTTCGCTCGAGGAGCTTCCGGCCCTGCTCAGGGATTCGGCCTACAATCCGGTCGCGTGCCGTGCGCTGGTCCAAGAACGGTTCAGCGCGGAAAAGGACCTGCCGACCCTTGAAACTTTCCTTGCCGAGGCGTTCGCGCGGCAGGAGAGAGCACAGACCGTGCCCGTTATGCCGGGTGTGGCCGAAGGCAAGGGCCCCGTGTCGGACTTGGCGCCAGCGTCTCCTGCGGAGGCGCGTGCCGCAGGCGATGTCTGGCCCGAGGCCAGGGCCGAATACCAGTGGACCTTTCCGGACTCGGCCTTCAATTTCTCGGCCGACGCACGGCAGCAGGCGCTCATCGCCGAGGCCAGAAAACAGAATACGGCCGGAAAGTTGGAGATTGCCGCGGCTTCGCTGCTCCGGGTCCTCCGTGCGTCAGGTTACGCGCAAGATGATTTACTCTCCGAGCTGCTCAAAATCCAGCAGACGCAGGACGACATCCCAGCCATGCGGCAGGTTCTCCGGCGCTTTGCGGTCGCGGCGCTTGAAAAAGGGCAACTGGACAGGTTTCTTTCCTATGCCTATTATTCCATTTACGCTGAAAACCATTTTGCTAAAAACCCCAACTACCAACATACCGTGCTCGACGAAGACCTCAATTCGTACATACGCCTGCTGGCCGCTTCGCATCCTCTTCGGCAGTGGGTGGCAGGCGCACTCCGGCCCAAAACGCAATGGAAACCCGGGGAGCCGTTGCGGGTGGGCTTTGTCCTGGAAGGGCTGGACGCCAAGCAGGCGCCCATCCGTGAATATCTGCCCCTGGCGGAACATCGCGACCGCGCGGCATTCGAGGTTTGTTTTTATTCAAGGTGGTTCCTTGATGGCCCGCTTTCCCGGCAGCAGGACCACCGGAGCACGGTCCGGTTCCTGGAGGGCCTGGGCTGTACGGTCCGGACCCCGGCCGCTGAAATACCGCCTTTGGCCCAGGTTGACTTTCTCGCCAAATCCATTGTCCAGGACCGCATCGACATCCTGGTTTTTCAGACGACCCATTTTGTGCCTGTGTATAATTTCCTCTCCTGCCTTCATGCCGCGCCCTGTCAGGCCGAGGTGGAACACCAGCAGAGCGAACATTCGCATGAAATGGACCTCATTTTCACACCGACCAAGCTGTCCCTCGACAGCACAGCCGACACCGCGCCGCCCATCATATCGCATTCTGTTAAATCTTCCACTGCGGCCCATCCGCGTGCGGCATTTGGCATACCCAACGACGCGGTCGTGCTCGTCAGCGTCAACCGGGGCGTCCGTTACGATCAGCGTTTGTTCTGGGATGAGATGGAGCCGCTCCTCAAGCGCCATCCCAATCTTTACTTCATGGCTTTGGGCCGTGAAAACCTCGGGGACCTGCTTCCCGAAACATCGGACGTGCGGCGCCGCGTCGTCACTCCCGGCTACCGCAAGGACGTTCCGGAATTCCTGAAAATGGCGGACATCTACGTTGACCTGTTTCCCTCCGGCGGCGGTTCCTCGGTGATTGAGGCCATGCAGTGCCGCCTGCCGGTGGTCACCTTTTCCCAGAACTTTGCAGTTCCCTACGACATCAAGCATGAGACCGTGGGCTCCTCTTTTGTCGAGGACCCCGAACTCGTCATTCCCTGCGGCGGGCTTTCGGCATGGCGGGGCGTCATGGAACGGCTCATCTGTGACCGCGCGTGGCGTGAGGAAAAGGGGAAAAAGATGGCAGAGCTCTCCGCCAAGTACGAGCCCACGCGCGTGACAGAACGCTTTTACGCGTTGCTGACCGCAACATTCGACAAGAAAAGGAAGGCGTCGTGGAAGTCCGTGGGCTGACCGACAACGACGGCGCCCTGCTCGACGCTTGGCTGCTCCACGCACCCGATACCCTGCTCTACGCTTCGGACAAGTACCGCCGTTTCCTCAAAATCATGACCAACGCCGAAGACCGCTACCTGGGCGCGTTTCTTGATGGGACGCTTGCCGGCCTCCTGCCTCTTTTCATCCGCCGCGTTCCGGGCTGCCCCGCGGTCGTCAACTCCCTGCCTTTTTACGGGAGCAACGGCGGCTTCCTTCTCGACCGGGCACTTCCCGAAACCCAACGCATTGCGGCCCGGACGGCGCTTCTCTCCGCGTATCGCGACCTGTTGAAAGGAATGGAATACTTAAGTGCCACGCTCGTGGACTCGCCCTTTGCGGATGCGCTTGAGCGCGAAACCGGCCCCGCGGATTTCACGGACATGCGCTTCGGGCAAATCACCGTACTCCCCGAAACCGTCACGGATTCCCTGTTCGACAACCCGCTCCTGGACCTCTTCCATGTAAAAACGCGGAACGCGCTGCGCAAGCCGTATAAGGAAGGCGTCACCTGCGGCGTGGAGAACACGCCCGAGGCCTTTGACGCCCTCGTCCGCCTGCATGTCGCGGGCATGGAAAGTATCGGCGGCAAACCCAAGACCCCGGAGTTTTTCAGGGCCGTGCGCCAACTCTTTTCCCCTTCCGAAATGCCGCTGTACATTGCCCGGCACCAGGGACGCATCCTCGCCGCGCTCCTGCTGTTCCGGTTCAACCGGACCGTCGAATATTTCACCCCGGCCAGCGACGGCGAAGCCCGTTCCCTTCAGCCCATGAGTATGCTTATTTTTGAATCCATGAAGCAGGCCGTGCGCGACGGTTACCGATATTACAACTTCGGCGGCACCTGGAAAAACCAGGAATCGCTTTACCGGTTCAAGCAGCGCTGGGGCGCGCGCGACTTCAACTATACCTACCATGTCACGCTCGGCCGGCCCGCGGTCGAAGTCCGGGCCATGGGAAAGGCCGCGCTTCTGGAACGGTACCCCTATTTTTTCACCATCCCGTTTGATCAACTGGAGAAAGGAAACCCATGAGCCAGAAGCGTGTGCCGCCCCGCACGGCAACGGAACCCTTGAACGACCTCGGCAGGCTCGAGTCCCTCTCAAAAAAGAGCGCGCTCTATGCCTGGAGCCAGGGGCTCGAACGGTGCGAGGAGTTTGCACAGGCCGTTTATCTCTGCCCGACCAATGTCTGCAACCACCGTTGCGTCACCTGCGGGTACGACAACATGCGGCGCGGCCACAAAAAGGACGGGAGCCCGGAGCGGGGCTACATGCCCTGGCCCCTTTTTAAGAAAATCGTCTCGGAGCTGCCCCCGGGCGGCCGGCGCCTCTATCTCCAGAAGACCGGGGAGTCGCTGTTGCACCCCCGTATCACGGACATGATGCAGCTTCTCCGCCGCACACGGCCCGACTACGAACTCGCCCTGCACACCAACGCTTCGGTGCTCGACAAACGAATCGGCAGCGCCGTGCTCGAGAATCTCGATTTCTTTTCCCTCTCCGTGTTCGGCTTTGACCGCGCATCGTTCGCAAAAGCGCACGGCCGCGACGACTTTAAAACGGTCATGAAGAACATCCATGTCTTTCACGACCAGTACGTCCGCTCGCGCCGTAAAATCAAGGTCTACTTTGACGTGGTCCGGAACCAGCACATCCACCACCTGTCCAACGAAGAAATATTCCGTTTCCTTTCCAAACGATTCCCGGCGTTCAACATCGGCGTTCATTTCCCCTTCAACTTCCAGGGGTTCGTCAAGGAATACGACATGCAGGTGTTCAATAACATCTCCTACCAGCACTACCCCGCGCTGCATCTGGCCCTGGGCCATGATGGCCATTCTCTGGGACGGACAGGTCGGTTATTGTGTGGGCGACCCGCTCGAAAAGGGAATCCTCGGCGACTTGCGGAAGGAGTCCGTGACGCAGGCCTGGAACAACGCCAGATACCGCGCTTTCCGCCGTGATATCGTGCAGGGCAACTGGGCGGACCTTAAAAAGCGCAACCACCACTGCGGTACCTGTAATTGGAACTTCAGCCTCAAGTCGCAGTCCATGGGCGGGCTCTGCATGGTTTCACGCGCGGCCGTGCCCGGCCCTTCGGGTGCAAAGACCGACCTCATCTTCACGGCCGCGGACACGCTCCGCGCCGGCTTTAAGCGCTACCTGCGGGGCGAACTCGCGGAGTCGCTCAAGGATTTCACCATGGCGGAGATTATCGCGCAAAACAAGAATGCACGCGCCACGGCCCGGGCCTGGAAGGAGAATGTGATCCAGGTCTTCAAAATGCGCAAGGACGTCGAAATATGGGAGAATACGCTGCAAAAGGAGGGACTCTCTCTTGATAAAGTACACATGTCGTATTACTGGCTTTCCGAATCCCAAGAAAAGCTGACTTTGGAAAAGCACACGGTTCTCGAGGACGGTTCGTTTGTCAAAAAACAAGATTTCTGAAAACGTTCCGGTTCGGGTCGCTTTTTTTGGGAGCTATCCCTATAGCGTTACCCATTTGGCGGCGCTCTGCGCGGACCCGTGCATCCGTGTCACGGTGGTGGTCACGCGGCCTGACCGCGTTGACGCAAAGGGCCTACGGATCTTCACGACTCCGGTTTCAGAATGGTGCGAACGGAGCGGATATGCTGATAAAATACTGAAGCCTGAAAAACTGAC
>JAZDKP010000065.1:0-2229 GCA_043802925.1 Fibrobacterota bacterium
ATGAGGGCAAGACCTGGACCGAGACCGGCCGGTCCGACTCGGGCGGGCTGATGAATGCGTTTGCTTTCACATCCCTGCCGGACGGATCAATACTCTGGGCGATCAACAACAACTACATATCCTTCGCTCCCGGGGTTGAGCCGGCGACGTGCATCCGCCGGTCGTGCGACGGAGGGAACACCTGGAAAACTCTGGCGGTCCTCCTGGACGAGGATTACTTCGGGTATCCGTATCGTATGATCTCTTTGCGGGAAGGAACGGTGGCATTGCTCTGTCCTTACGCATCCTCCTTCGGTCCCAATGGCGTGCGGGACCAGCGGCATAACGAGCGGCCGAACGTGATTCAGGAGCTTTGCTGTGGTCTTTGGACCTCCTCGGATGGCGGGAGCACCTGGGATGGGCCGATAAGTATTTTGCCGGGCGTATTGTGCTCGGAGCCGGAAATGGTTGCAATGCCATCCGGAGACCTCCTGATAACGAATTCAAATGTGCAGGGCGGGCAAAACGTGCGCCAGTATATCCATCGGAAAAAAACTGGGTTTGTGCCCGGGCCTGTGTACAGGATTGACAGCGGGATTGTGCCGGAGACCAGGTGGTGGATTGTGCCGGAGACCATGTGCGTGACCAAGTCGGGGTTGCTCGTGGGGGCCCGGCGGCAAAACGGCGGGCCGAGCTGTGTGACCTATGCCTGCTCAAACGACGATGGAGCCACCTGGCATGCGATCGCCGGCCTGCCGCGCTGTGAGTACCAGCCGAGGATAATTGAATTGGAGGATGGACGATTCCTTTGCGCATGGCACATGCATGGCGATTGCGTCTTCGGCGAGCGCCACCAGTTTGTGGGTCAGCACGTATTCCGGCTTGATGCTTTCGGTCTGCCCTCAGCCACCTCGCTTGACCTCAGCCGGGATCTCAATCCCCAGGGCGCTAAATATGTAAACACCTACACGGCCCATCTCCGGGCCGGCGACGAGGGACTGGCTGGCCGGGAGATTAAGTTTCGGGTACAGGTGCGCTTCCCCGATTCATACGAGAACAATACCCTGCCGCCTCCGGAACCAATAGAGGTTTTCCGGAAAACGGACAAAACCGGCAAGGCGCGCCTGGATATGGCCGAACTGTATGAAAACATGGATAAGGAGATCAACATCCACCAGGGATATAAAGTCGCCGCTTTCTTTACTCCTTCGGAAAAAGAGAAATTGGCGCCGGCGGAGAGTTGTTCCTACCATGCCTATTTTGTGACGGCCGAGAAAGGCAAAGCCAACAGTTATCCTCTGTACGTAGCCTCGGAAAAACTTTTCGTTTCCCCCGGGATTTTGCAGGAACTCCCGGAGGCCGGCGAACTGATAAACCGCTTCAGCGGCGAGAAAACCTTTCGGCTGGAAGATGTCAGCCGGGGGTTGGCGCTGTCTGACGAACGCGCGCGCGACCTGCTGGATCGGTTGACCGACTATCACGTTCTCGCGAAACTGTCGCCGGCCGCTTATAAATGGAGATATAAAATCACCGGCCTGGCGGGGATAGAGATCATGGATGACTTTATCTGAATTTATGGCGGGTGTGACCAAAAGCGCGAGCAAGGATTTCACGCTCAAATAAATGAAAGGAAAAAAAAGGGGGAAAATGGCGCCGGATACACGTTGGTTTAAGGAAGCAAGATACGGACTGAACATCCAGTACGGACTCTATGCCCTGTTGGAAAGAGGCGAGTGGGTTCTTAACCGGGAACATATACCCATTGACGAATATAAAAAGCTTGCGAATTCATTCACGGCCGAAAAAATGGATTTTGACAAGTTGCTGTGCCGCGCCAAAAACGACTGGGGCATGCGCTATGCCGCCATAACCTGCAAGCACCATGATGGTTTCTGTCTTTATGATTCCAGGTTAACTGATTTCACTTCAACCAGGACGCGCTGTGGCCGGGACCTGGTTCGTGAATTTGTTGAAGCCTGCCGGAAACACGGTTTGCGCATCGCGCTGTATCATACCTTGAACGACTGGGTTCACTCGCCCAATGCCGTTGACGCGCTTGAACATCCCGGGGAATGTCATCGGAAATTTATTGACTTTGTCCATGGCCAGATCCGGGAAATCCTGTCCAATTATGGTAAAATTGATGTGCTCTGGTATGACGGCTGGTGGCCTTTCGACGGCCAGGGCTGGCAGGCCGAAAAACTGAACGCCATGGCGCGCCAACTGCAACCCGGCATTCTGCTTAACGGC
>JAZDKP010000066.1:0-11925 GCA_043802925.1 Fibrobacterota bacterium
GTCCTTCTTTTTGGAAAAACCAGCAGCCACCGCCGGGCGGTTTCTTCCTCCGACCAACTTTCCGCCCAATCGGGACGGGTCCGCAAAACCACGTGCAGATGGTTGGACATGACCGCGAAGGCGAATATTTCCAGGGCGAACGAGTTGGCCAACAATTCCAAGCGCGCCTGGACCCACTCTTTTCGATGTTCGAAGGAACGACCCGTGTAAGGATCATTCCCGCACAGAAAGGCCCGCCGAACGCAGCGGGATACGCAATGGAAAATCCCCTCCACCCCGTCGGTCACGATCTCGCTTCTGGCGATAGTCATGGGAACCCTCCCCGGCATGGCTTTTCATTTAGTACCAAGGATATTCTCATACTAGGCGGGAAATGTCAATATAAAAAGTGGATGTCCTTTGGAAAATGGATTACAAAGGCGCATATTTCCAGGGCGAGGGTCTTGGGCAGAAGTTCCAGGCGGGCCTGGACCCAGGCCTTCCGATGTTCGAAGGACTTTCCGGTATACCGATCGTTTCCGCAAAGAAAGGCCCGGCGAACGCAGCGGGAAACACAGTGGTAAATCCCAATAGCCCCCTCGGTCACGATCTCGCTTCTGGCAGTGGTCATGGTACACCTTGAATTTTTATTTTTAGAACAAACTATCGGAATAGCATTACTATGTCAATTGAAGAATGGATGTCCTTTAAAATAGTTAAAATCGAAAATCGATTCGAGACCAGTCCACACGCGCTATTCCACCACGACACAATACTTCAACGCGTAGCAGTCCCCGGCTTCCTGAATGATATAGCTCATCATGTCGTAAGCATAGATATCGCTCTTTATGGTCATACCGGCGGAATCGATTTGTTCCAGCATCCCGGCAAGGGCCTGCCGGTGCGTTTCATCCGTTCCTTTATGGGCCAGGATGGCGCACTTTCCTTCAGGTTTGACGTGAAGCCGGGAACGCGGCGTTGTGCGCCTCGCCCGGTGGAAGGAATAGCGCTCAAGGTGGTCGCCCCGGCCCACGTCATCCAGGCCGAGAATAAAGCCGAACGGAGAACGCGGCTTTTGCTCCTGCTTTTCAAAGGCATCGTTGTACTCGGCAAAACGCTGGACAAGTTCCCACCGTGATTCAGACGGGGTTGCGCCGGTGGGCGTCACCTCCAGACGTTCTTCTTCCTGCTGTTCCACGATCAATACGTCATAGTCGAAACTCAAGGCCTCGCGCAGACACTCGGCCATGTCCCCGAGCATAAGCGTCCGCTGTTTCAGCCTGTTAAGTTCCCTCTTGGCGGCAACCTGCTTCTCCTCAAGGAAGGACAAGAAGCCCTCGCCGTCCATATGGCGTAAATGCGTTTTGATTTCCTTCAGTGAACTGCCGACTTCCTTAAGCATCGAGAGCAGGTCGAATTCAAAATACTGTTCTATCTCGTAGCGCCGATAGCCGTTTTCGGAAACGTGCTTCGGTTTCAGCAGCCCTTCCTTGTCGTAAAACAGCAGTGTACCCTTTTGCGTTCTGCACAGCTTGGCGAATTCTCCGGTTGCAAGTAGGTGTTTTTTCATATTTATTTTTTTGTTGACTCTAAAGTTACTGTATACCTTAGTCTATCAGATAATGAAGAAAGCGGCAAGCCGGTATTTGCTTGCGCCGGATAAAACAAAGGTGTCTGAAATGTTTTTGAGTATCGGGAAGAGAAAAGGATGGCGGGCGCTCATACCGCTTTGTTGTATTATGCTTGCGTCGGGCTGCGATGCATCGGAACAGCCCAAGGCCGCCCCTGCCGAGGTGCTGTACTCGGTGGTCGGCGAAGAAAGACTCACCCTTACCAGCACATTGCCGGGGCGGGTTTCCGCGCTTGTAACGGCGGAAGTCAGGCCCCAGGTGGATGGCATCATCATTGAGCGCCTTTTTGAGGAAGGCGCGGATGTGGAAAAAGGGCGGGTTTTGTACTGTATCGATCCTGCCGTTCACAAGGCGGCGCACGCCACGGCCAGGGCATCCCTGGCGGAGGCGCAAGCCAATGTGGCGGCTATCGCCCTGCTGGAAAAACGGCAGCGGCTTTTGATCACCCAACATGCCGTAAGCCGCCAGGAACTGGACAACACCATTTCCCAACACGGTCAAGCCCGCGCCCGTGTCGCCAGGGCTGAAGCCGAATTGGAAACCGCCGCCATCAACCTTGCCTACACGAAAATCAAAGCGTCGGTGGCGGGACGCATCGGGGCCTCGTTCGTGACTGTCGGCGCTCTTGTCACGGCCAACCAGCCTTCCGCTCTCGCCGTCATCCAGCAGACGGATCGTGTGTATGTGGATATTACGCAGTCCAGCACGGACGCCATCCGCTTGCGCCGCGCCATGGCCCAGGGTCGGATGTCTCCCAACGGCAGCGCCGCCAAGGTTCGCCTCACCCTTGAAGACGGCTCTCCGTACACGGCGCTCACACGGATGCAGACGGATGGAGAACCGGAATGGATACAGGGTGATCTGCTGTTTTCGGAACTATCCGTCGGGCAAAGCACGGGAAGCCTCATGTTGCGGGCCTTGTTCAACAATCCGGACGGGCTGCTTTTGCCGGGAATGTATGTAAAGGCAATCATCGAAGAGGGCGCGGTGGGCAACGCCGTGCTGATTCCGCAAGGCGTCGCGCTTGCGAACAACACCGGCGGGCACTATGTCTATCTTTTACGCAATGATGATACCGGAGACGGGCTATTCCGGGTTGAGCGCCGCGATGTGCGGCTTGAACGCGCGTTCGGCAACCGCTGGATTGTCGGCTCCGGCCTGAATAGCGGTGATATCCTGATCGTGGAGGGACTTCAGAAGGCCGCTCCCGGCGATCTCGTGAAAGGCGTTCCCGTGCGGAACGCTCCCGCCGGCGCCGTCGCCATGGCATCTGAAAAGAAGGCGCGGTAACTCATGGCTGCGTTCTTCATCAACCGTCCGATTTTCGCCTGGGTTATCGCCATCGTCATCATGCTGGCCGGGGCGCTTGTCCTGGGCAGGCTTCCGGTGGCCCATTATCCTGACATAGCCATGCCGCAAATATCTATTTCCGCGCAGTATCCCGGCGCGTCCGCGTACATCGTTGACCGGAGCGTAACACAGGTTATCGAACAACAACTCAAGGGACTGGACAATCTGCTGCACATGCAGTCCACCAGCAGTACTTCCGGCGGTTCGGAAATTGTACTCACCTTCGCGGCGGGAACGGATATAGACACCGCTCAGGTTCAGGTGCAGAACAAGTTGCAGCAAGCCATGTCCCTGCTGCCTGACGCGGCGCAACGGCAAGGAGTTCAGGCCTTCAAGGCCGTTGAAAATTCCTTCATGACCGTTGCTTTTTATGACGCTCATGACTCCATGCGGGCCGGCGACATCAGCGACTACGTGGCGAGTTCCCTGGTCGACCCCCTGAGCCGGATTCAGGGGGTGGGTTCCGTGACGGCGTATGGTTTTCAGAATGCCATGCGTATCTGGTGCGATCCTGATAAAATGCGGCAATACGGGCTGAACCCTCAGGATGTTCTGAACGCTGTCCGCGAACAAAACGCACAGGTCGCGGGCGGGCAGGTGGGCGAGGCGCCCGCCCCGCCCGGCCAGGAAATAAGCATCGCCATCAATGCCTCATCCAGCCTGGAGACAGTGGAAGAGTTTGAGCAAATACTTCTGCGCGTGGAAGAGAACGGTTCCGTTCTGCTGCTCAAGGACGTTGCCCGCATCGAGCTGAATGAGGAAATCTCCACCGGGGGCACGTTTTTTAACGGCCACGCGGGAACAGGCCTGGCGTTCAAACTTTCCTCCGGGGCCAACGTCCTCGAAACCACCAAGGCCATCAAAGCCGAGTTGAAAGCCCTTTCCGCTTTCTTGCCGCCGGGGCTCACGTTCGCTTATGCCGACGATCAGGCTCCCATTGTGGAAAAATCCATACAATCGGTGGTACGTACTCTTTTTGAGGCCATTGCCCTTGTCGTGGCGGTGATGTTCTTGTTCCTGCAAAGCTTCCGCGCCACGCTTGTTCCGGCCATCGCCGTTCCGGTCGTTCTGCTTGGCGTGTTCGCGGCGCTCGCGGCAGCCGGTTTTTCCATCAATACGCTGACCATGTTCGGGATGGTTCTGGCTATCGGCCTGTTGGTCGATGATGCCATTGTCGTGGTGGAAAACGTGGAGCGCCTGATGCGCGATGAAAAGCTCTCCGCCAGGGAGGCCGCGCTCAAATCCATGCGCCAGATAACCGGGGCGCTTGTCGGCGTTGCCGTGGTTATTTCCGCCGTGTTCATACCCATGGCCTTCATGCCCGGCTCAACCGGCGCTATTTTCAGGCAGTTTTCCATTACCATCGTTGCATCAATGGTGCTTTCCGTTGTTGTCGCCATTGTGTTTACCCCGGCCCTGTGCGCCACCATTCTGACCGCAAAGACGCACGGAGCGGAAACAGGTTTGTTCGGCAGGTTCAACCGGTGGTTCGACACGCTCACCGGACGGTACGCCCTCCGGGTGGGAGGCATGGTGAAACGGCCCAAAGCTTGGGGCGCCGCATTCGTGGCGGCGGTCGCGGTGTGCGCGGTGCTGTTCATGCGCCTGCCGTATTCATTTTTACCCGACGAAGACCAGGGAACCTTGTACGTCGATGTACAGCTCCCGCCCGGCGCTTCACTGGAGCGCACTGAAAAAATAGTCAAAGAGATCGACGCCTACTTTCGTACCGAGGAAAAAGATTCCATCCAAAGCGTCATGGCGGTCATCGGCTGGGGATTCAGCGGTTCCGGCCAGAATTCGGCCATGGTGCTTCCCTTGCTGAAGGATTGGAGTGAGCGGGGTCGGGGGCAAAGCGCTTTTGACGTTATGGAACGAGCTTCCACCCACTTCTCGTCCATCCATGGCGCTGAAATCGTTGTTATGACGCCTCCGGCGGCCATGGAACTCGGCACATCCCCGGGCTTTGAAATGGAGTTGATGGATCGCGGCGGGAGCGGCCATGCGGCCCTGCTCAAGGCCAAGGATGCCCTGTTGGAACACGCCGCGAAACAGCCATCCGTCTCCTATGCCCGTTATGGCGGAATGGACGACGCTGAGCAGTACGACCTCAAAATCGACAATGGCAAGGCGGGCGCATACGGCCTTACCAGGGGCGACATCAACAACGCAATCAGCGCATACTGGGCGGGTGAATATATCAACGACTTTTCGGACCGGGGCAGAACGAAAAAGGTGTATTTCCAGGCTGAACCGTCGTTTCGAACCGGCGTGGACGACTTCAACCGTTTTTATCTGCGCAACGCCAAGGGAGAAATGACGCCGTTGACCAGCTTTCTCGGTGTGAAGTCCACTCTTTCCTCTCCCAGCCTGACGCGCTACCAGGGAATTCCGTCCGTGAAAATCGAAGGGGCCGCGGCCCACGGGAAAAGCTCCGGGCAGGCGATGGCGGAAATGGAAGAAAGCGCGGCCAAACTGCCGTCCGGCTTTGACTATGCCTGGACGGGCCTTTCATACCAGCAACGCTTGGCCTCCAATCAGGCTCCGCTACTGTACGCCATTTCCATCATCGTCGTCTTTCTCAGCCTTGCGGCGTTGTACGAAAGCTGGACGATTCCGCTGGCGGTGCTCATGGCGGTTCCCACCGGCGTAATCGGAGCGCTGGGCGGTGTGTATCTGCGCGGCATGAACAACGATATATTCTTTCAGATAGCCCTGCTCACCATCATAGGTCTGTCCGCCAAGAACTCCATCCTGATCGTGGAGTTCGCAAGAGCCTTGCATCATGGGGGAAAAGACCTGCTCACGGCCACTGTTGAAGCCTCGCGGCTCCGCCTGCGGCCCGTACTCATGACCTCGCTGTGCTTCATTCTCGGCGTTGCGCCTTTGGCCGTCAGCAGCGGCGCCGGTTCCGGCGCGCAAAACGCTCTCGGTACGGCGGTAATGGCGGGCAT
Source organism: Fibrobacterota bacterium (assembly GCA_043802925.1). Lineage (GTDB taxonomy): Bacteria > Fibrobacterota > OXYB2-FULL-49-7 > OXYB2-FULL-49-7 > JAEUSG01 > JAZDKP01. The sequence continues at coordinate 5,915 of JAZDKP010000066.1, forward strand.
GATTACGGCAACGGGACTCGGCGTTTACTATACACCGTTGTTTTTCGTTGTGGTGACGCGAATTTTTGGACGAAAAAAGACTCATGAAAATGCCCTGGCCTCGCCGACGGTCCCCGCTGCATAAAGGCATACCGTGGATTTGGGAAAGGTGATTACCGAGGGGAGGATATACATGGAGACAAGGATCGAAACGGAAAGACTTCTTATACGAAACTTTGAAGCCAAAGACGCTGAAGGACTGCTTGCGTACCTTTCTCATCCTCGTGCGAATTGCTTCATTGAAGAGCGGCTCGGCACGTTGAAAGAGGCCGCTGCCGATGTTGAGCGCAGAAGTAAAGATGGATTGCAATACGCCGTTTGCCTGAAGGAAGAAGATGCCATTATCGGGAATTTGTTTGCCGATAAGGAAGAACCGGATACCTATAATGTCGGATGGAACTTCAACGAGCAGTACGGAGGAAAAGGATATGCTAGTGAAGCGGCAAGGGCGTTCGTCAGTTTCCTTTTTACAAGCAGGGATGCAAGACGAATTTATAGCTATGTGGAAGAGGATAATTTCCGCTCGCGGAAGCTCTGCGAACGTCTCGACATGTGCAGGGAGGCCCACTTTATCGAGTTTATATCTTTTACAAAAAATCCTGATGGTACGCCGAAATATGAGAATACATTTGTATATGCCATTTTGAAAAAAGAGTGGGAATTACGCGGGAAGATCAATGCGCTGTTTACCGGCCGGCACGATGATTGGCGAGAGATGGTCCGGAAGCGCACAGTTGGATCGACATAGTGAAAACATACAACGAAAGGAGTTGTTATGAACATTGAAACAGTAGGCGCGCAAAGAACGGATATCGAGGAAATGCAGAAAAATCAGCGCACGGAACAAGAGGTAAAGGCGGAACCAACAGGCGCGAATGCCTCGGCGCAGGGGGATACCGTTGAAATTTCCGAGGAAGGGCGACGGAAATCCACAGCATCGCGGGCGGACGCCTCCGGCAATGACTCGCCCGCGAGTGACGCCGAATCCGACAGTGGTTCGGGCGATATAAATGCCGCTGGCGACGTGACCGTTGACGACCTCAAGAAAGAGCTGCATAAGAAAAAAAGCGAGGTTAAATCGAAACAGGCGAAACTGGATGAGGCAGCGCAGGCGGCTGCGAATGATCCCTCAAAGGAAGCGCAAATGAAAATACTCAAGAATCAGGTGACCCAACTGGAGAAGGAAGCATCGAAGATTCAGTCCAAAGTGTATTCCTCATAAAGATTCAGTTATTGTGACAGCGCGATCAACCGGAAGCCCTAGAACCAGGATATACAGGCAAGCATCCTGAAAAGGGCGGCTGCAAAAAGCCTTTTTACAATAGCAAAACTGGCCGGATTTACCCAGGTTTGCGGAGGTAAACGAAAAAGAGTCTTAGGGGCGAGAGCCAGAAACACTTGAAAATCTTGGAGCCGGCGATGGGATTTGTCCGCCTCTGGCGGATTTGAATACGCCCGAGGCGGACAAGCCCACTCCCTAAAGACGCCGTCCACCAAGCAAAAGAGCTCTGGTCATCACGATTCAATAGGACATCCATATTAAAAAAATGCGCTTGAGCGTTTCTCGGTTTTTCAAGGCGATAAGAGCAATACTCCGCGGTAACAAGGCAATTGGAGGAAGTTGATTTACCTGTTCGAGTAGCAATGATTGAAGCGAAGGCTGGTTAATACACCTGAAAGATCGTTGGCTTGTATTTCAACAACATGAATTTCCAGGCTGTTCCGGATCGCGGGCCGCGGCCGGCCCTTCAGGCCGACGTTCCTCCATAATATGGGCCGCCGACCCCGGCTTTCCGGCTGTGGATGACAGGGGCCTCATCTCCTGAAAACCCGGCGAACGGTATTTTAAGCGCTTAACGACCGTTCTTTCCCGGTCAGGAATAGGCCCTTCGGCCGGCGTTGAGCCCCCTCAACCAGCGCCGACCCAAGGTGGAAGCCGTTTTCTGCATCAGGTCCTCGCGCCCCGCGGCCAGGAAAAAGGAACGACCGAAAGACGATGTTGTTTCCAGCCACCGGCCGGAATCAATCCGCAGTCTCTCGAGGATAGGGGCCAAATCCTCGGGGAGGGTCTTTTTTCCGCCCTCTCTGAATTGACGGCCGGTCCAGTCCAGGATTTCCAAATACCGGTCAAGGGTCATGTCCAGCAAACCAGACCGTGGCTCTTCCGGAATATTGTCGAAGGGGCAGAGCCACTAGTCGGCCCCGGACCAATAAATTTCGTTTTCCAAACCTCCCGGTTCTTTTGACGAAATGCATTCTATTTCAGCCGGTTCCGTCATCGCCATTCTGGCCCGGGCTTGGCGGGCCTGGATGCGGAGGAAGGCGCTGGTGTACGGGCTCGTTTCCGGGCTGACGGCCGCGCCGGCCCGCACCAGGTTAAGATCAACGTAGGTCAGGCAGGTCAGGAACGCGGACTCGTCGAGAATGACCTGGCATTTAAACCGCCCTTCCCAGAACCGCCCCTTGCAGTTGTCTTCCCGGTTGGCCCGGCGGGCGATATTTTCAGTAAGGCTGCGCATGAACCAGCTTAGGCTCGACAACCGGCCCCGGATAACCTCGATCTGGTCCGCCAGGCTTTTGATCTCGCCAGGTGAAGGTTCTGCCGGCCGGCCATCGGGCGTCTTTCTTTTGGGAAAGACCATGAGCCAACGCGCGGCCGTTTCCTCGTCGGACCAATTCCCGGCCAAGTCCGGCCTGGTGCGCAAAACCACATGGACGTGATTCTCCATGACCGTAAAGGCGCAGATTTCCAGGGCGAAGGTCCGGGCCAGGAGTTCCAGGCGGGCCTGGACCCAAGTCTTCCGGTGTTCAAAGTACTTTCCGGTATACGGGTCGTTTCCGCAAAGAAAGGCCCGGTGAACGCAGCGGGAAACGCAGTGGTAAATCCCAATAGCCCCCTCGGTCACGATCTCGCTTCTGGCAGTGGTCATGGTACACCTTGAATTTTTATTTTTAGAACAAACTATCGGAGTAGTATTACTATGTCAATTGAGTAATGGATGTCGTTTTAAATTTCGGCTTCATATTAAGCTCTTTTCGCTGCCTTCACCATCTCTTCCAGCACTATATCAAGCACCTTTTGTGGTTCATTGGGAAGCTTCTCTCGCAGCTCCTCCATCCGCGACCGAAACATTTGTAGTGTTTTGCTGACTTGGTCAAAGCCCTTTGCCGCCCAACCACTAAGCAGCTCGGCCTTAGGGCGCATCAACTCAATGAATCTGTGGTTGCGATCTGCAATCTCGCGAACCATTTCCAGTGTAATTCGGTCGTCTGGAGTAACAAACACATCATCATCGACATAGTCGACATACAATGCCGCGTTCTTACGGTCGTTCGACTCTTTATGGAAGCTGGCTTGTCGCTCTTTGAAAATATCAAGAGAGGAACGCCAATCGGCTTTATCGAGTGCCTTGAGCTCTGCGTCATTAAACGGAAGCATGTATGCATTCGTATAGTTTTTAGTTTTGTGGTTTGTGAAATAATATCTCTTATTGCCCAGTTCTATGGGCACTCCCATGAGATGCATAATAGCAAAGCAACCAAGCATTTCGACCTTGGCACATTCTTCGAGGGATATCTGATGTAGGAACAAAGCGCGTGCAAACGCGTTGCAGGCGTACAGAGCCTGGCCTTCACGGAACAAAGCTTGCGCATTGGCGAGCGCAAGGGAAACGCCGCGTACAAGCTTGGCCATTTGAGGGTTTATCGATTTTTCGTCCAAGAAGAATGTGTCCCTTTCTATGCACTGATAGATCCAATAGGTCCGGTGCATTTGAGTTTTATTCCAACAGAAACCCTTGGCAGAAACACAGGGGATGATGCCGATTATTTCACTTCGACCATCTCATTTATCTCCAGAAATGCCAAAACGATCTTGGCGAATTCGGCTGGCGCTTCAAATACCAAGTGGTGCGTCGCATTTTTGAATTGAACCAGCCAAGCCCCGGGGATGGCAGCCGCGATCGTCTTGGAGCTTTCAACTCCCACGACCGTATCTGAAGTTCCAACCATGAGCATAACCTGATTGTGGATCAAAGGCAGTTTGCCCAGGGGAGTCTTCCAATGAGTCGTGGCTTCAAGTTGTCGCTGAATGGTCGGGTTACTGGGCGTGGCGCCTTTAAGGGCCTTGGATACATTGTCTCCTTTAAAGACTTTGGACACATTGCTTCCATCCGTGGAAGTCGCGTAGATTATCGCTTTATTGAATCTCTGCGGATATTCCAGCAATAATTCCTGGGTAATCGTGCTCCCCATCGAAAACCCAAGGACATTGGTCTTTGTTATTTCAAGGGCGTCAAGAAGGCCAATAACATCATCCGCAAACAATTTGTAGTTGAATGTCACGTCGTTGGCAGTGGAATGCCCCATGCCCCGATTGTCTAGGAGGATCAGTTGATATGTCTTGGATAAGGTTTCTATAACCTCCCGAGGCCAATTATCCATCGTCCCGCCTAACCCCATGATCATTATGAGCGGTTCGCCCGAGCCAATCAATTTGTAGCCTATTTTTACTCCGTTCGTACAGACTTGGTGGATGGCATGGCCTTGCGCGTCCACCCCGATTGCTTTACCCGACGGCTGTATGTTTCGAGCCGTTGCACCGGAGATGCAAATAGTTAGAGTGATAAGCAAGGCCACAAAGAACAATGCGATTTTTTTCATATGCCTTTTGATCCCTTTTCGATGAGTTTTTACTGGTTCAGGGTGATTTGGGCCATTCCCGAGCGCCGATTCTCTGGAAGTGCTGCCACACAAAGACATCCCGGGGTTCTGCCCCTGACACCAGAGTTCCGGGTCCATCGTCCGATGTAATTTCGATCGGGGTGTGAAAGCCGTGACCGATACGCACTACCATGTGCTCAATGAACTCCGCCAAGTTTTCCTCGGCTAGTTGCCCTCTGGCAGAGCCCACTCATGTTCATCCCGACAAAATATGCTCATCACAAGCAGTCGCTTTTGTCAAGTTCGTCCGGTTCAGTGGGCCTGCGCCATGAAATGGGGATTAGCCTGTTTGTCTCTTTTTTTGGCCTTAGTTTTGTAGTATTAAATACTACAATGGAGCAGGATTTCACAGGACATCCATATTAAATAAATGCGCTTGAGTGTTTCTCGGTTTTTCAAGGCGATAAGAGCAATACTCCGCGGTAATAAGGCAATTGGAGGAAGTTGGTTTACCTGTTCGAGTAGCGACGATTGAAGCGACGGCTGGTTAATACACCTGGAAGATCGTTGGCTCGTAGTTCAGCAACCTGAATTTACAGGCTGTTCCGGATCGCGGGCCGACTTTGATCCATAATATGGGCCGCCGCCCCGGCTTCCACCGCCGCGGGTGACAGGGGCCGTCATCTCCTGAAAACCCGGCGAACAGTATTTCGAGAGCTTAACGACCGTTCTTTCCCGGTCAGGAAAAGGCCCGGCGTCCGGCGTTCAGGCCTCGCAGCCAGCGTCGGCCCAAGTCTCCGGCCGTCTCGCGCATATGCTCCTCCCGGCCCGCCGCCCGGTAAAAATCCCGCCCAAAGCCTTGCACCGTGTCGATCCACCGGCCGGAATCGACCCGGAGCCGCTCGAGGATCGGTTCCAAGTCGGCCGGAATGCTTCTTTTGTTTGCCGCCCTCAATTGACGGCCGGTCCAGTCAAGAATTTCGAGATATTGGTCCAGGGTCAGGTCAAGCGGCCCTGGGCGGGGACCGTCATTTTCCCCCGTCAGGGGGCAAAGCCACTGGTCAACGCTCGGCCGCGGCGCCAAGTTCACCGTCTTTTCACCTAGTTGCCGCGCCTGGATGCGTAGGAAAGCGCTGGTGTGTGGGCTCGTTTCCGGGGTGGTCGCCATACCGGCCCGGATAGGGTTGAGATCCACATAGGTCATGCAGGTCAGGAGCGCGGACTCGTCGAGAATGACCTGGCATTTAAACCGCCCTTCCCAGAACCGCCCCTTGCAGTCGTCTTCCCGGTTGGCCCGGCGGGCGATATTT
>JAZDKP010000067.1:0-7868 GCA_043802925.1 Fibrobacterota bacterium
GGTAAAGATATCGAGAAAGAAAAGCAGGAATGCCAGGGCCGCGGCCGCCACTTCAAGGCGTTTGAAGCCCTGGGCGGTTTTTTCCGTGGCCGTAATGAGATAACGGGCGAAATAGATGATCTCGAGGCCATAAACGGTGAATACGCCGATTTTATGCGGAAAGATGAGGTAAACGAGGATCGGGACAACAAGTGCGATGCCGTTGTGAATGGCCGAAAGGCGGAGGTATTTGCGGTTTGGCCGGAGCGTTTCGAAATTACAGGCAAAGGCGGCCAACAGGACCGCGCCGATTTCGAAGAAATTGCGCACCGGATATCCGGTGGCATCGACGAGGTCGGCCAGCCCGAAGGCGAGAAAGGCGAGTTCGCCCACGGCCAACAGGCCGTAGGCCGAGAGCGTGAAACCAAGGGAAGGCCGGTTGCTCCACTGGCGCCGGGTTTCGGGGAGGGCCACGGAAAAGAAAAGCGCATAGATGAGCAGCCGGCTGAGCGTGGAGATATGGATGGCAATATGTATGGTAGTCACGTTTTTACTACGGATAAAAACACAATATCATATCAATATTATATTTGAATATAGATTTATTCTGACTGTATTCAAAACATTCATTATTGTAGATGATAATTACTTGACTGCAGGGTGGTTTGCGGATTCGAGCGCGATGTCGATAAGCCGGAGGTCGCCTTCCTTGAACAGTTTCCGCAGGGAATCGCTCGCGATGAGGGGGTTCCACTTTTCGGAATCATCGGTGAAAACCAGTACCGGTTTTCCCTTGAGGGCCGGGACCTCGTTGAGGATTGCGAAAACAGGCGTGAGTTCTTCGGGGCCTTTGCCATCCTCCGTATTTAGGAGGATGTGGTCGGGGATTTCCTTGACGGTCTTCAATTCGTCGGGCGTGGCAACGGTCGCGATCGTATAGCCGGCGGAAGCAAGGTAGTTGAGGTGCGGCTCAAACAGCGCAGAAGCGGTGTAGAGAACGAGCAATTTGATGCCGGGCTGATCGGGCGCCAGGGGCTTTTCTTCGGGGAAGGTGCGCTGTTCGAGGTTGAGGAACCGGCTGTACATGTTGATACCGCTGTAGATTTCGTCGAAGAACTGCGCGCGGATGCCGGTGGGAAAACGGAGGCTGGAGAACACGCTGTTGGGGATGGACTGAACGGTCTGGTCGCACTCCTTGCCCACCAGAATGGTCTTGGCCACGGACTCGGCGATGCCTACGATCCAGGTGAGCTTGGTGAGCTCGGCATCGGCCTCGTCCTTGAAGTATTTGAAGTCGTGGTGGTTGATGATGGATTGCGTGATATGGCGCGGGATGTTCCAGGTCTCGAACAGGCGGCTCACCAGATCGTTGTGCGTGATTCCCAGCAACTCCTTGGAGACCTTGACGAAATTGCCGGCATTCTTGGTGGTCTCGTCCATCAGTTTTTCGAAAATCTCCGGGAAAAACTCATCGAGCAGAAGAATGCCGAAGTCGTGGAGCAGGCCGGCCACAAAGGCCTCTTCGGTGTTGGTCATGCCCGCATGACGGGCGAACTTTTCGGACAGCACGGCCACGGCCAGCGAATGATACCAGAAATCAACACGGTTGTACCCCGCCGTCTTTTCCTTGCTGTCCATGATTTTCATGACCATCATGGACAGCGCGATGTTTTTGGTTTCGCGGAAACCGATGCGGACCACGGCTTCACGGATGTCGCTGATTTTACGGTCGCGGCTGGCGAAGAGGACGGAGTTGGCGACCTTGAGGATGGTGGTGGTCATGGCGGAGTCGGTCTTGATGACACGGGCCAGTTCCGGTGCGCCGCTCTTGATGTCATCGGCGATTTTAAGGATACGGGTGATGGTGAAGGGAAAGGCCAGGAGTTTGCCGATGTAGCGCACCATGATGTCGAGTTTTTCGGAGCCCATTTTCTCCTTGTTCAGGAGCACCGCGAATTCCTCGTCACGCTTTTTCTGATCCGCGGCCACGGGTTCGCCGGCGATTTGGATGCCCTTGTTCTTGAGCAGGACGTTCATGTCGGTCATCATTTCACCGAACCGGAGGGGGCGCTGGTAGTACTTGGTGACGCCGTTGATAAAGAAAGTTTTGATAACGCCGGGCTCGGTGTAGTTACCGTACGAGACCACCGGCATCCGGCTTGTGCGTTTGTTCTTTTTAAGTAGACGCGTAAAGTAAATTTGCTCGTTATAAGGGGTGGGCATTTCGAGCAGGAGCAGGTCTGGATTATACTGGAGGCATTTGACATAATTGGCATAGTTGGGCTCGGACGGAATGACCTTGATGGATTTTTGCTGGAAAGCGATCGACAAAACGTCCAACTCGCGCTTGTTCCGGATGATGAGCATGACCTTAATCATGGCCGTTCACCAGGCATTCTTCAGAGTCGAGCACGGGGATGATACGGGCGATACTGGTGATGTTCAGAATCTCGAGAATGGCCTCGGAGGGGTGGATGATGTAAAGCGTTTTTCCTGCTTGTTTGATACGCCGGTCGAGGTTGAGGATAACCGTGACAAGGCTGCTGTCGATGTAGTCGGTGCGGGAGAGGTTGATCCCCAGGTTTTTCCCCTTGTCCCCGAAGGCCTCGAGTTCCTGCCGGACACGGGCGCCATCCGGGCCTTTGATAATACGCTCGGGAAGGTCAATGATGATGCAGGTTGGAAATTCGCGTGTTTTAAGCATGGTTTTATTGACGAATATACTTTTTTTTGCACCGGCCTTCAACCTTTTGGTATATTTATTTCATAATGAACCTGCTCGTAGCCACCGACCATTTCTATCCCGACATCATGGGCGGCAGCGGCCGCGTGGCCGCGGAGCTTTCCTCGCTCCTCGCGCGGAAGGGCCACGCGGTCACCATCATCACCCGGCGCTGGAACCCGGCACACCCCGAATTTGAGGCGCGCGACGGCATGACCGTCTACCGCTATACGGCCGACGCCACCACCCCGTTCCGTCTCATCCGTTCCGTGCGGAACGCGGTGGAGCTTGCCACCCGGGCCGCCTTTCCGATGTCGCCCCCGGACGCGGTGCACGTGCATCAGCCTCTTTCCGGGGCCGGTCTTCTCCCCTTCATTGCCCGCCGCAAAGTACCGGTCACCTACTTTTTCTATTCCCCCTGGCGGCTGGAATACTTTCTGGGCCGCCAGGCGCATGAGGCCCTTTCGCTGCCGGGTTTTCTCCACGATCAGCTGCGCCGGAGCATGGAGCGTACCTTGATACGCCGGGCGGAAAAAATCGTGACGCTCAGCCGTTTTTCCGAGGAGCAGCTGCGCCGTGAGTTCCGCGTGCGGGACCAGCGGGTGATCGTATCCGGCATCGGCGTCAACCTTACACGCTTCCGTCCGGCCTGCGAGGGTGAAGATTCCCGGGCCGCACTCGGCCTGCCCGCGGATCGGCGCATCCTGTTTACCGTGCGCAATCTCCTCCCCGATATGGGCGTGGAGGACCTTCTCGGGGCCGTGGCCCGGTTCCGCGCGGAAGACCCTTCCCTCCTGCTCCTCATCGCCGGAGCGGGCCCGCTTGAGCCCGAACTCCGCGCCCGCGCGGACGCGTCCGACCTCGCTGGCGCCGTGCGTTTTCTCGGGTTTGTGGACGACGCCCGGCTTCCGGACTATTACCGCGCCTGCGATCTTTTCGTGCTGCCCAATTCCCAACGCGAGGGGTTCGGCCTTGTCATCACCGAAGCGCTCGCCTGTGGTACGCCCGCCATCGGCACACCCGCGGGCGCAATACCCGAAATCCTGCACGCCCTCGATCCGCGGCTGCTCTGCGCGTCCACGGGTCCGGAATCACTGTATGCCACAATGCACAACTTTTTCCGGCTTGGCATTCCCCGGGCCGAATGGTCCCGCCGCTGCCGGGCCTATGCGGAATCCCGCTTCACCTGGGAGACCCTGGCCCGCGATATCACAACATAAGAAGGAGACGCCGTCATGACACACAGGGAACGCTTTCTCTCCGCAGTCAGCCATCGTGAACCGGACCGAATCCCGCTCTGCATGGACGCGGAAAAGGAAGTCTGGCCCAAACTTTCGGCCGCTCTCGGCGTCCGAACCCAGGAAGAGTGCTATCAGGCGCTCGAAATTGACGAATGGATGCTCGACCCCAAGGTCACGGACCCTCGCGCGCGACGGATATCCCCCACGGAATCGCTGAGCCAGTGGGGCTACCACATCCGGGAGGTCAAGACCGCGTACGGTTCGTACGGTGATATCTGCGCCCCCCCGCTCACCGGCCCGCTTACCGCCTCCGCCATCGACAAATTTGACTGGCCCGACCCCGCGCAGATAAACTTCAATCATTACGGCGCAAAAATGAAAGAGATGGGCGAACGCGCCTACATCGCCCATATCACACATGGTCCCTACTTCAACTGCACCAACCTGCGCGGCATGGAAGCCTACCTTATGGATATGGCCATGGAGCCCGACCTTGCCAAACGGCTCATGGACCGCACCGAAGCGTACATTCAAAACGCCATCGATAACCTGCTCACGAACGCCCGTCCCCTGCCCGACGTTTATTATATCGCTGATGATTTCTGTTCCTCCAATGGCCCGCTTTTTTCGCCCGCCACGTGGCGCGAATGGGTCAAGCCCTACCTCGAACGCATGGCGAATAAAGTCCACGCCCGCGGGCTCAAGTTCATGCTCCATGTCTGTGGGTCCGTGCGCCCCTATATTCCCGACCTCATTGAAGCCGGGGTCGACATCCTCGAGCCCGTGCAGACCACGGCCAGGGGCATGGAGTTGAAAGGCCTGAAAAAGGACTTCGGCAAGGACATCACTTTTTATGGGAGCATCGATACCCACCACTTGCTTCCAAAGGGAAGCGTGCAGGAGGTGGTGGACGAGGTCAAACGCACCCTCGACATCATGGCCCCGGGCGGCGGCTTCATCATTGGCCCGGCGCACACCTATATCCAACCCGACACGCCAGTGGCGAACATCATCGCCCTTTACCGCACGGCTGTTGAATATGGAACGTATTGACAGATAACGTTGAAGTCAGCGCGCCCTGAAGAAGACTCCCCGCTCCTCTGTCACGAACTCCGCCTGTCCCGATTCAATCAACGCATCGAGGCGTTGATTGATTGCCTTTTCGGTCCGGCCCAGGGCCGTGACCAGGTCGGCCGCGGTGCAGGGGCGTCGGCGGATCAGCGCCAGCAGGCGTTCGTTCACCTCGTCCAACTCGGCCCGGTTCCCTTTTTTCACCGGGGTCGGAGCAATGATCTCCACAGAGAGCCGTTTGAAGAAACCGAGGATGCGCGTCGTTTCTTCCGGGGTGGGTTTTCGCACCCAGGGTTCGGTGCCGGGCCGGTCAAGGAAGTTCAGCTGTATTTTGTCCGGGGCGATGCGCTCCGCGGCCTTGGAGAGCAGGTCCAGTTCCTGCGGAGTGTCGTTGACTCCGGGGACAATGAAAATTTCGAGCCACATGCAACCGTCGAACTCATCGCGGAAATCACAGAGCGCGTTCACCAGATCGCGCGGCTTGATGCCCGGGGCGGGCCGGTTGACCTGCTGAAAGACTTTGGATGAGACGGCATCGAGCGAGGGCACCACGAGGTCGCACCGGAGGACCTCATTCCGCATTTCCGGGTGCATGAAGAGACTGCTGTTGGTGAGCAGCGCGACCTTGTATTCCGGATAGTTCTGCTTGAGGAACTCGATGACGCCGCCGATGCCCTTGTTCAGCGTGGGCTCACCGGATCCTGAAAAGGTGATGTAGTCGATGTCGCAAGGCGGGGCCTTGAGAAAATCCTTGAGTTCCTCGATGACGCGGTAGACAGGAACGTATTCGCTCCGCTCGGTGGTCCGCTCGGTGGTTTTGCCGCATTCGCAGTAAACGCAGTCGAAAGAGCAGACCTTGTAGGGAACGAGATCCACGCCGAGGGAGCACCCCAGGCGCCGGGAAGGCACGGGACCGAAAAGATGATGGTAACCCAGCGCCATATCAGTCCGCTTTTTTAAGGGCGCGGCCGAGGTCGGAAATGATGTCCCCGGCGTTTTCGATGCCCACGGCCAGGCGCACCAGTCCGTCCTTGATACCGAGCCTTAGACGTTCGGCCCGTGTGCAGTTGTAGTAGCTGATGGAAGCCGGGTGCGTGATGAGCGACTCCACGCCGCCCAGGCTCGGGCCGATATTGATGACGCGCAGGGCCGATAGGAAACGATGCACAGCCTTGACGTCGTTTTTCATTTCGAAGGAAACGACCCCGCCGAAACCGCGCATCTGGCGCTGTGCCACCTCGTAATGCGGGTGGCTCGGGAGGCCCGGGTAGTAGACGCGTTGGATTCGGGGATGGGATTCGAGGAACTCGGCCACGGCCTGGCCGTTGGCATTGTGCCGCTCCATCCGCAGTTCGAACGTCTTGAGCCCGCGGATAAGCAGGTACGAGGAATGGGGGTCAATGACTCCGCCCGTGATTTTGAGGTAATCGCGGATGCGGGACACCAGCTCTTTTTTACCCAGGACCACGCCGGCAAGAAGGTCGTTGTGGCCGCCGAGGTATTTGGTGGCGCTGTGCACCACAAGATCCACGCCGTATTCGAGCGGCCGCTGGTTGTAAGGCGTGGCAAACGTGCTGTCGGAAATGACCCGGATGCCCGTGCCGCGAAAAAGGGCCATGAGACGCTCGAGGTCCATGATATTGAGGTAGGGATTGGTCGGCGATTCGGAGAGGAAAATACGCGTGTTTTTGCGGACCGCACGGCGGAGGGCCGTGTAGTCGCCCATGCGGACCACGGTGCAGTCAATATCGAATTTTTGAAGGCAGGCCAGGCAGAAATCCAGGGTGCGCTTGTAGGCGTCGTCCGTGACGATGATGTGGTCCCCGGCGTTGAGCAGCGCGAAGAGCGTGGTGGTGAGGGCGCTCATGCCCGAGGAGAAGAGGACCGCGTCTCCGGCCTGCTCGATGGCCGCGAGCTTGCCTTCGGCCGCAAGCTGGGTGGGATGGCCATAGCGGCCGTACTCGAAGCGGCCCTTGGCACCGCGGGCGAGGTCGCGGATTTCACGCGTGTTCTTGAAAATGAAGGTCGAGGACTGGACAATGGGCGTGGTGATGGAGCCATATTCGTTGTAACGGATTTCGCCCGCGTGAACGGCCCGGGTCGAAAGGCCTTCCCTGTGGTTCGGCTTCATGAGGCAAGACTCCCGGAATTAGTTGACACTGAGAATAATGACGAGCCCCATGGTGACAATGAGACCCGTCACCAGCCCCACCTTGGCATAAAAGGACTTTTTAGAGGTGGACAGGCTCTGGCGGATGTCCTCCACGGAAAAGATGACCTCGCTATTGTCTTCCTGCTGGATGACCACGCTCTGGGTCGAAAATTCGGACAGCGTGCCGCAGACGATTTCGTCGGTGACGATTTGGCCCCGGAAGATGGCCTGGACCTCCATGGGTAGCTGCGCCAGGGAGCGGATTTGGCCGGAGGCGAGGCTGTCGCGCAGGCTGTTTGAGAGGAAGCTGACGGTGTACTGCCCGACCGGCAACCGGGTCGCACGAAACGGGGTCACGCCGATTTTCTGGCCGTTTAGAAAAACAGGCAACGAATCGGTTCCGGTGTCCGTGAGGATGGACAGCCCCCCGTAAAACTGGAAATGGGTGCCCTGCTTGTCCGCAGGACGGACGTTGAGCTCTTCTTCCTGAAAGGGGTTCTGGGTAAACGCAACGGTCGTGAGAACAAGAAATGATAGAATGGTTTTCATGGTTCTCTTCCCGGTTTAATCACAATGGGTTCAATTCCCCGTAGCTTGCTACGGCTTGTTTGTCATTCCGGGCTTGACCCGGAATCCATCATCAGGTGGTGGATTCCCGCTTTCGCGGGAATGACAGAGAAAGCCTCTTTGCCTTTCGATACCC
>JAZDKP010000068.1:0-8495 GCA_043802925.1 Fibrobacterota bacterium
ACATTGCCGATTGTGAGGTCCGCACCCAGCTCGAAGGCCGCAACATGTTTTCCACCTTCATCGCCAAGCGCAATGTGGTCAAGAAAAAGAAAGAGGAGAAGGATCGTCTGCAGCGGCAGCGCGAATCGGAGGGCAAAGCCCCGGACGAGAAAGAGGCGGAAAAGGCCGCGCCAGCCGACGACACGGTTCCGGCCGGAAATTCCTGACCCTGCTTATTTTAGCGAATTTGACTTTGCGTGGGCCTCTGTTATTTATTTATATTTCGTGACTGTCCGATAACATCAGGAGTCCGATCATGCCCAAAATGAAGACAAACCGGAGCGCGGCCAAGCGGTTCAAACGCACTGCGAGTGGCAAAATCAAACGCGGCCATGCCTACAAGCGGCACATTCTGACCAGTAAGTCTCAAAAGCGCAAGCGCGGTTTGCGCAAAAGCGCGCTTGTGGCCAAGTGTGACAAGGAAAAAATCAAGCGTTTACTGGGTCTGTAATCAGGAGATCATACCATGCCCCGAGTTAAAAAAAGCGTTGCATCCCGCGCCCGTCGCAAATCCATGATTAAAAAGGCCAAGGGCTACCGTGGCAACCGCAGCGTCACCTTTGTCATGGCCAAGGAGGCGGTTGAACGCGCCCTGCGCTATGCCTACCGTGACCGCCGTGTCAAAAAGCGCGAATTCAGGGAGCTCTGGATCGTGCGCATAAATGCAGCGGCCCGGTTGGTAGGACTCACGTACGGTCGATTTATCAGCGGCCTTAAAAAAGCCGGAGTCGACCTTGACCGTAAAGTGCTGGCGGATATGGCTGTCAACGATGCCAAGGCGTTTGGGCAGCTTGCAGCGCTCGCTAAAGAGCATTGCTGACTTTATAAGACGTAAAAATCCTCCACAGACACGGCCGGTGTCGGATTAAGGCGCAGCCCTTGTTCGATGACTGGCCTTTTTTATTATGAGTGAAAAAAAAGAGACCGGACTGGAAAATATCCGTGACACCGCGCTCCGAGAAATTGCGGGTGTGCGCGATATTCCTTCACTTTTTCAGCTCAAGTCGCAGTACCTGGGCAAAAAAAGCGCCATTGCTGATGTGCTCAAGGGCGTGGCCGGTCTTTCCATCGATGAAAAACGGGCCATCGGCGGCCGGGCGAATGCCGTTAAGGAGGAGTTGTCGCAGGCGCTCGACGCCCGCCTCCTTGCGCTCGAGGCCGCGGCCGGACCGGTTGCCTTTGACCCCGCGCTTCCGGGTTTTCGTCCGCGCACAGGCCACCTGCACCCCATCACGTTGGTGATGGCGGAAATCAAGGCCCTGTTCGGACGCATGGGGTTTTCCGTGGCCGAAGGGCCGGAGGTTGAAACCGATTATTACAATTTCGAGGCGCTCAATACGCCCGCCCACCATCCGGCGCGCGACATGCAGGACACCTTCTATCTGGCGCCCAGCATCCTCCTCCGCACGCAAACCTCGCCGGTCCAGGTGCGCATCATGGAAAAGGAAAAGCCGCCCATCCGCATCATCTCGCCTGGCCGCGTTTTCCGCAACGAGGAAATCAGCGCGCGCAGCTACTGCCTTTTTCACCAGGTTGAGGGTCTTTACGTGGACGAGGGGGTTACGTTCGCGGACCTTAAAGGGACCATCGCCTCTTTCGTCAAGGCCTACTTCGGGTCCGGGGTCAAGTCCAAATTCCGTCCCAGCTTTTTCCCGTTCACCGAGCCTTCGGCCGAAGTTGACATCCAGTGCTTCCTTTGCGGCGCCAAAGGGTGTCCCATCTGCAAGCGCACGGGATGGCTCGAGATTATGGGGTGCGGCATGGTCGACCCCAATGTGTTCGGGCCGGTGAACATTGACCCGGAAAAATACACCGGCTTTGCCTTTGGCATGGGGGTGGAACGAATCGCCCTGCTCAAATACGGCATCGACGATATACGGCTTCTGTTCGAAAACGATGCCCGGCTGCTGGAACAGTTTTAGACGGAAATGCGACCATGAAAGCTCCCTATCTTTGGCTCAAGGAATTCGTCAACACCCCGCTTTTGCCCGAACAGCTTGCCGAAACTTTCACCTTTCTCGGTCTTGAGGTCGACGGCATTGAGGGCGGTTACTCACCCCGGCCCGGCATTGTGGTTGGCCGCGTACTCGAAAACCGGCGTCATCCGAATGCCGACAAGCTTTCGCTGAACAAGGTCGACGTTGGCAACGGGCAGGTTCTTGATATCGTCTGCGGAGCGGCCAATGTCCGCGCCGGGCTCAATGTAGTTCTTATACGGGCCGGGCATACCCTGCCGGACGGTTTTGCCATCAAGGAGTCCAAAATAAGGGGAGAGTTGTCGCAGGGTATGATTTGTTCTGAAAAGGAACTCGGGTTGGCCGAGGCTTCCGGGGGTATCCTTGAACTCCGTGAGGGGCTCACTCCGGGCGAAATTTTTTCCGCCGCGCATTTTGACTGCGACCCGGTCTTTGAGGTCGCGGTGCTTCCCAACCGGCCGGACTGTCTTTCAATTATAGGCCTTGCACGCGAACTTGCAGCCAAGCTTGAGCTGTTGCTTTCAGTGCCCGCAGTCAAGGTTACCGAAGGCGTATTGAGTGTGGACGCCAAGATTAATGTCGAAATCGTGGACAGAACAGGTTGCCCACGATATATGGCGCGGTATATTTCCGGTCTAAAGGTCGGCCCATCACCCGACTGGATGGTCAAACGGCTTGCAGCTGTCGGGGTTCGTTCAATCAATAATATTGTCGACATAACTAACTATGTATTAATGGAATACGGCCACCCGCTTCATGCTTTTGATTATGCGAAAGTGGCTGGCGGAAAAATAATTGTTCGAAGGGCAATGCAGGGCGAGGCCATGCCCACACTCGATGGAAACGAGCGCACGCTTTCGATCGAAGACCTGCTCATCTGCGACGCAGAAAAGCCGGTGGCTTTGGCCGGGGTCATGGGCGGCGCCTTCTCCGAAGTTTCGGACAGCACCACCGAGGTCCTGCTTGAGGCCGCCTATTTTGACCCGGTTTCCATCCGTAAAAGCGCGCGGCGTCACGGCATGTCCACCGAGGCCTCCTATCGCTTTGAACGCGGGGCGGACCCTGGTATCCTTGCGACCGCCATTGACCGCGCGTGCGAGCTTTTGACGCAGTTTGCCAATGGCACGGTCGCCCGGGGGCGGGTCGACGTCAACCCGGGTCAAATTAAGCCGCTTACACTCACTGTCCGCACCCAACGCGTTAACCGCGTGCTGGGCAGCGCCTTTTCCGCGGCTCAAATCAAGCGGGCGCTCTCGTCCATCGGACTCGTTTGCGGGGAGGGTGACACCTTCAGCGTGACCGTACCCACCTGGAGGCCCGATGTCACCCGCGAAGCGGACTGCATCGAAGAAGCGGCCCGGCTCATCGGATACGATAAAATCGCGGACAGCACGCACGGCCGGGTCAGCCTCACGCCCAGGACCCACGCACTCGACGACTTCCGTTCCGAGGTCCGCCTTGCTCTGGCCGGTTTCGGCCTCTCCGAAGCGATCACCAATACGCTTGTACACCCCGAGGAACTGGTTCGTCTGCAAGACGGAAAAACCCCGCCCATGCTGTTAAATCCGCTCAACCCCGAGATGTCAGCGCTCCGCACCTCGCTTCTGCCCAGCATGCTTCAGACGGTCAAACACAATAAAAAC
The DNA here is from genome assembly GCA_043802925.1 of Fibrobacterota bacterium. GTDB lineage: Bacteria > Fibrobacterota > OXYB2-FULL-49-7 > OXYB2-FULL-49-7 > JAEUSG01 > JAZDKP01. Next base: position 3,659 of record JAZDKP010000068.1, read on the forward strand.
CGCAACAGCGACGACCTCGCGCTCTTCGAAATCGGCCGTGTCTTCAATAGCAGGGGCGCGGATGTGCAGCCCGAGGAAACGGAGAGAGTCGCGGCCGTGTTTACCGGCCGTCAATCCCCTTGCCGCTGGGACGGAAAGACTGAAGACTGGGACATGTATGCGCTTCGCGGGCTGGCCGAGGCTTTCATCCATAAGCTCACGGGCCGGCCGGTCCGTTTTCCGGCCACTGAATTTTACGGTTGCCCTGGTGTTTCCATTGAGCTCCAGGGCAAGGCCTTTGCCCGTATCCTGTCCTTGGGCAGCCGTCTGCTCAAGGCTTACGACATTAAAGGCGGGGTCTGGTATGTTGAAATGGAACTCGCGCCCCTTTTCGAAGCGCGGCGCGGCGTGGTTCGGTACCGGCCCCTTTCCAAGTTCCCTCCGTCCGATCGTGACATTGCCGTGGTCACGGACGATGCCATCAGCGCGGACGAAATGATGGAGAGCATCCGGCGCGAAAGCCCGCTCATCGAAAGTGTGGCTATATTCGATGTCTTCAAGAACCCGGAGCTGGGGGCTGGCCGCCGTTCCGCGGCCTTTGCCATCCGGATGCGTAAAAACGATGGGACCCTTACCGATGCCGAGGTGGACGGGGTCATGACCCGGGTCCTCGGACGCCTTAAAAGTAAATACAAGGCCGAGCTACGTTAATAAAAAAAAGGAGTACACAGTGGAAGACGCTTTTAACGCACTCAACGAAAGAATCGAAAAAGCCATTGAAGAAATTTCCCGCCTCCGCTCCGAAATCGAGGCCCGCGACGCCAAGGAGGAGGCCGGAAACCAGAAGATTGCCTTCCTCGAAAACCAGGTCAAGACCCTGGAGCAGGAACGGGGTTCCGTGGCTTCGAATTACGAGGCGCGGCTTGCCGTTTGTTCCGAGCGGATCACCGCGGTCATCAAAAAATTGGACAATGTTATATAAAAATTATATATTAGCTTATATAGTAAGCAGTTATAAACAACGAAAGGAATTTTCAGGGCCGCGTGCTTTAAATTTTGAATTGATGTAACCCTATGGAAGACAAACTGAACCGTGTTCGAGTCTTGATTGCCGGTGATGAATACACCATCAAGGGTGAAGCGTCCAGCGACACCATCTCCCGGATATCCGAATATGTAAACTCCAAAATCACGGAGATTGGCACTGCCGCCACCTCCAAGGAGCGTTACCGGCTCGCCATTCTGGCGGCCGTGAACATCACCGGGGAGCTGTTCGAGGCACGGAAAGAATTGTTCGAAGCTTCCGATAAGTTGGATCAATACACGTTTAAAGCAAAGGAGTTATCCAGAAAAATAGAGACCGTCATTGACGGATGACTTTTGGAACCTGAAAAAAAAATTCGGGGTTCCCGGCTCGTGCGCAAAAATTTTTGATCTTCAAACGTATCGCCAGGCGTTGTCTTTCCTCTGCGGAATACAGGCTTGCCCCTCACCGGGCAAGAGTTAAGAACCAGAAGAAGCAACACCACCCTTTCCAGTAATGGAGAGTTCAAAAATTTTGAAACGCGAGATTCGGGGCCCTTTTTTTATTGATAGTGAACGATTTGGCCAACCCACGATAGATTGAGAAGGAGAATCCCATGGATTTCACCGTTTTGTATGTGATAATCGCATTCCTCACCGGGGCGGGCATCCAGTTCCTTGTCTGGAAGCTTGTCCACAGCAGCCGCATCAAGGGCGCCAGCACGACCGCCGAACTCATCGTCGACAAGGCCAAAAAGGAGGCTGAGCTCGAGAAAAAGCAGTCCATGCTCCGCGCCAAGGAAGAATGGTTCAAGGAAAAGGCGGGGTTTGAAAACCAGCTCCGCGTGCGCCAGTCCGAAGCCGACAAGCGCGACGCCAAGCTTCGCGAGCGCGAAGTCGTGATGAATAAAAAAGCCAACATTATCCAAGAAAAGGAACTTGAGATTCAGGGCAAGGAGGGCTTGCTCAGTTCCAAGGAAAAGTCGCTCCGGACCAAGGACCTCGATCTCACCCGTATCATCCAGGAGCAGAACCTCAAGCTCGAGAACCTCGCGGGCATGTCCCAGGCCCAGGCCAAGGAACTGCTCCGGAAAAACCTCGAGAACGAAGTGCGGCACGAGGCCGCCCAGCTCATCAAGCAGATTAAGGACGAGGCCCGCGAAAAAGCCGACGACGAGGCGCGCCGCATCATCACGATTGCCATCCAGCGCTGCGCGGCCGAGCATACGGTCGAGTCCACGGTCTCCACCCTCACGCTCCCCAACGAGGAAATCAAAGGCCGCATCATCGGCCGCGAAGGGCGCAATATCCGCGCCTTTGAGGAGGCCACGGGCATTGACGTCATTGTGGACGACACGCCCGAGAACATCATCCTCTCCGGATACGACCCGGTCAAGCGTGAAATCGCGCGCCTGTCCATGGAAAAACTCATCGCGGACGGCCGCATCCATCCCACGCGCATCGAGGAGATTGTCCAAAAGACCGCCAAGGAAATCGAAAAGAAAATCAAGGAGATGGGGGAACAGGTGGTCCTCGAGTACGACCTGCCCGGTATCCACGCCCAACTCGTCGAGTACATCGGACGCCTCAATTACCGCACCAGCTACGGCCAGAATGTGCTCAAACACAGCAAAGAGGTCGCGGTGCTCGCCTCGCACATGGCCTCCGAACTCGGCCTCGATTCGCGGTTGGCGCTCCGCGCGGGCATCCTCCACGACATCGGCAAGGCCATCGACCGTGAGTGCGAGGGGACGCATGCGCAACTCGGCGCCGAGGTGGCTAAAAAACACGGCGAAAACGAGATCATCTGCAACGCCATCGCGGGCCACCACGAGGATGTGGAGCCCATTTCCATCTACCCCATCCTCATCCAGGCCGCGGACGCCATTTCCGCCACGCGGCCCGGCGCGCGCATGGAGACCTTCACCACCTATGTCAAGCGCCTCGAACAGCTCGAGAAAATCGCGGAATCCTTCCGCGGCGTCGAGACGGCCTACGCCCTGCAGGCGGGCCGCGAAATCCGCGTGATGGTCAACCCCGAGGCCATGAACGACGCCGAGGCCGAGGAAATGGCCTCGCAGGTGGCGAAAAAGGTCGAGGCGGAAATGGACTATCCCGGCCAAATCAAGGTCACGGTCATCCGCGAAAAACGAATCGTGGATTACGCGAAGTAAACCATGAATGTCCTTTTTGTGGCCGATATCTTTGGGAACGGGGGCAAGCGGGTCCTGTCGGAACTGCTCCCCGGGCTCCGCAAGGAGTTTTCGGTCGACGTGTGCGTGGCCAATGGCGAAAACCTCGCGGGTGGCCGCGGTATCACCAAAAACCTTGTGGGCAAGCTCCGAAAATTCGGCGTGGACGTCATCACTAGCGGCAACCATATCTGGGACAACAAGGACGGGGTCGAATGTCTTGGCACCGAGCCCTGCCTGCTTCGGCCGCTCAATTATCCGCCCGGAAACCCGGGCAAGGGCTCCTGCGTGTTCACCCTTGCTGACGGCCGCACCCTCGGTGTTATCAATCTTCAGGGTCGCACCTTCATGTACCCCATCGAGTGCCCTTTCCGCGCAGGGCTTGCCGAAATCAACCGCCTTAAAAGCCAGACCGACATCGTGGTCGTTGATTTCCATGCCGAGGCCACGTCCGAAAAGATAGCGGCGGCCTGGTACTTCGACGGCCGCCTTTCCGCATTCATGGGCACGCACACCCATGTCCAGACCGCGGATGAACGCGTGCTGCCCGGCGGCACCGCCTATCTTACGGACCTTGGCATGACCGGGTCCCGCGCCTCGGTCATTGGCATGAAAAAGGAGGCGGTGCTGCGCAAGTTTCTTTACGAGGTGCCCGCCCGTTTTGAGCCCGCGGAGGAGGACCTCATGTTCAACGGCTGCCTCGTGGAGGTCGACGACGCCACGGGTCAGGCCCTGCGCATCGCGCGCATCCAGCGCAATTGTGACACCCGCGGCAAACCGCCCACTGACGATTAATAGGAAAAAGGAGTCAATCAGCCATGGCACAGGTCATTGATGGAAAGAAAGTGGCGCACGACATGCGTGAGGAATTCAAGGCCCGTATCGCCCGTCTCAAGGCAAAGGGGCACACGCCCGGTCTGTCGGTCGTGCTGGTGGGACAGGATCCCGCGTCCGAGGTTTACGTCAGCATGAAGGGCAAGGCCTGCGAAGAGCTTGGCATGGTCTCGCGGACAATCAAGCTGCCCAAAGACACCCCCGAGGCCGAGCTTTTGCGCGTGATCGACCAGCTCAATGCCGATGACGCCATCGACGGTATCCTGGTTCAGCACCCAATTCCAAACGTCAAGGACGAGACCGTGGTCTTCAACCGCATTGCCCCGGCCAAGGATGTGGACTGTTTCAACGCCATCAACGTGGGCCGGCTGGTCACCGGCGACGGCTATCTGCTGCCCTGCACGCCCGCGGGCTGCATCGAGCTTCTCAAGCGGTATAAAATAGAGACCAAGGGCAAACACGCCGTGGTCGTGGGCCGCTCCAACATCGTGGGCAAGCCTGTTGCCAACCTGCTCATGCAGAAGGTTGAAGGGGGCAATGCCACGGTTACCGTCGTGCATACCGGCACCCGGGACGTGGCCTATCACACCCGCCAGGCTGACATTATTATTGCCGCGGCCGGCCGCGCCCGATATATTACGGGCGACATGGTCAAGGAGGGCGTGGTGATCGTGGATGTGGGCACCAACCGCGTCGAAGACAAGACCAAAAAGTCGGGCCACCGACTGGTGGGTGATTGCGACTACGAATCGTGCGAGAAAAAGGCTTCCTACATCACGCCCGTGCCGGGCGGCGTGGGGCCCATGACC
>JAZDKP010000069.1:0-5060 GCA_043802925.1 Fibrobacterota bacterium
GCTTTTTGACATTATCGGACGAACCACCTTTTCGCGCGGCCGACGCCGGGGGTGGGCGCTTTTTAAGCGCGCCTTGGCTAGGGACGCAACCCCTTCCTTTTCCGGCGGCGTTTCACGCTGGGCGCCAGCGCTTGTCAACCCGCGCGTCATTGGGAAGGCGGGATTGTTACGCCGGCAGAACTTAAGGAACCCATTTTGTCGACTGACTGCGTGTAAGATATGACTTGATGTCTGCGCACGAGCAATCCGGGGGTTGTCTCGCCTCCTTTGGACAAATCCCTTGACACGGGACCTGCTGTAACGATAATTAGTTCCGCTAAGTCCGCCCCGTGTTTCGAGGCGGAACGGGGGACCCAAGAGATGTTGGGGCGCATCCTGCCATAGACGCAGGAGGGACACCTGAAAGTCCCAGCCCGTCAGCTAACCTCGTAGGCGATTTCGGGGCGACCAACAAACGTTCTCGCCCTCGGTTTAACGTAAGCAGGGCAACACACTCTGACAATCCAGCCGCAGCGGTCGCCGCGCCCATCGTGGCGGTGATCCCCTTGTTTCCGAGTGCCATGCGCGTTCGGCGGCAAGGTCCGCTTGCATCCCGAGTGAACCTGCCAAAGGGAGAGAACCGTGCGGAAGGAACTTTGGAGGGTTGTCGTTGGGTTCAGGTGCTTTCTGCGCAGGATGCACCCGGCCAAGCTCGTCCTGCTTGGCTATGCGTCCTACATTCTGGTCGGCTGGTTGCTCCTTTGCCTGTCTTTTTCCCATCAAGGCCGGGGCGCGGGAGCGATAGACCATCTGTTCATAGCGACCTCGGCGGTATCCACGACCGGGCTCACGACCATAAGCGTCGCCGACAGCTACACGCTCTTCGGCCAGATCGTCGTGCTCCTGCTGATCCAGATTGGCGGCATCGGCTACATGACCTTCGGCTCGTTCGTCATTTTGTCCGGGAAACAAGAACTCTCCCGCGCACGAACCGAAATCGGCAAGACCGTATTCAGCCTTCCCGATTCCTTCGACCTCCGTCACTTCATCAAGGGCGTGATCGCCTTTACTTTACTCATCGAGACCGTTGGCGCGGTCGTCCTGTTCCTCGTGTTCCGGGCCGCGGGTCGACCGGACGCGGTCTGGAGCGCCGTCTTCCACAGCGTGTCGGCTTTCTGCACCGCCGGATTCAGCATCTACAACAACAGCTTCGAGGGGTTCGCCGGAAACTTTTGGCTCAACGTCGTCGTTGCGGCGCTCAGTTACCTCGGGGCCATTGGGTTCATCGTGTGCGTCGATTTCTGGAACATGGTCACGGGCCGAGTGAAGGCAATCACGCTCACCAGCAAGATCATCCTGTGGACGACATTCTGGATGAGTTGCGCGGGGACGCTCCTGTTGTTTCTCGGAGAACCGTCCCTCCCGTCGAAGTCCCTGGACGAGCGCCTCCTGGGGTCGTTCTTTCAGGCCATGACCGCGATGACCACGGTGGGCTTCAACACCGTGGGGATCGGCGGACTTTCCAAGGCGTCGGTTCTACTCCTTATCATCCTCATGGTCATCGGGTCTTCGCCGTCCGGCACCGGCGGCGGACTGAAATGCACAACCTTCTCCGCCTTCCTGGGCGTCATGCGCAGCGCCATTCGCGGGGAACAGGAGGTGCGTTTCTGGAACCGGCCGATTCCCGTGGAGCGAGTCTGGACCGCCGTCGGCAGCGTGGGATTCTATCTCTTCGCGCTCATCGCCGGAACGTACCTGCTGGAGATGACGGAGAAGTCACCGTTCGACCAGAACTTCTTCGAGGCCGCTTCCGCGCTCGGGACCGTGGGCTTGAGCATGGGCATCACGGCGACGCTCAGCAATGTCGGCAGGGTCATCATCATCCTGCTTATGTTCTGCGGCCGGTTGGGACCGCTCACGTTCGGCATGGCGTTGTTCGGCGCACCCAACACCCACGACGAGAAACAGGACAACGACTTGGCCGTGTAGCAGCGGATCAAGGTTGTGTCAACTCGTAGGCGATCGCCCGCCGACCGCAGTTCCGACACTCCCGGGGGAAATCCGGGGGAAATCCGGGGACGCCATACTAATTTTTCGGCTGCGTGGTTGGTGCAAATAGGTTTCCCGTACGGCACGCAAGGGCGCTGCTTTTTCTCCGGTCATATGTCCGGCCAGATTCTGGAGAGAGGAGTTGCGCTTGACAGGGTGCGCCGGATTTCGTTTACTTGGATTGCTGCAATAAGAGTACATGAGCCTCGAGCGGACGATGTGAAGAGGCTCAACCGGGCTGTTGCCGCAACGCGGGCGCGGACGCTTTTCGGGAAGGGTTTATCCGCGCGAAGGATTTGCCTCTCCCGCACTTTTTAGGGGCCATTGCAAAACCTGTGGAATGGCCGCCCCTGGCCTCTGCGAGGCTTTTGGGGGCGGATTTTGAAACAGCTTTTCAGGAGGAACACGCATGAGCGACCTGTATCTCGGGCGGATCGTGGCCGTGGGGCGGAACGCGGCCGGTCAATGCGCGGCCCTGTACCGGGTCTCCTCGCGGAGTTTCCCGAACCGCCGCGCGGTCGTGACCGAGCGCGGGGTCTCCATCGTTCCCAGGGAGGGATTCGAGGCGGACGTCCTCAAGAACCCCTACATCGCGTACAACTGCTGCCGCATCGCGGGCGAGGCGGCCGTGCTCACGAACGGCTCGCACACCGACCCCATCGCCGAGAAGATCGCCCTGGGCCTCCCCGTCCGCGACGCCCTGGCTCTGACGCTCCTGGCCATGGACTACGAGCACGACTCGCTCGATACGCCACGCATCGCGGCCGTGGCGGAGCGCGGCGCTGCGTCCGGGTTCTTGGCGATCGTGCGCAAGGACGGCCTGGAAGTGCGGGAGATGAAGCTCGACAGGGGCGAGTGTTTTTATCTCGCGACCTACGAGCGGAATACCGTGCGGCCGGAAAACCGGGACGCCTTTACCGCCTCCACGGCCGAGGCCGCGTGCGATTATCTCTTGGGCCAGGGCGCCTTCGCGCAGTTCCTCAATCCCGTGACAGCGGTCTCCGCGCTCGAATCCGACAAGGGCTTCTCCCTCGCCGCCAGGGATGCGGGGCAAGGGTGATGTGCAGGTCTTTTATAAACATGAAGCCACGGGAGTGTGGCGCCATTTACCCTGTTCGTATTTTTATTCCTCACAATTCAATATCATCGACTCGCTTCCCTTCGACAGCGGAAAGTCTCTTGCTTGTGGTTAATGCGTGCAACCTTAAGGTCGAGTAAAAGTCTGACGCGTTTTTCAAGTATCTTTCCCGCGCCATAGTCTGCTGGAGCAAAGTAATCGATGCGTTCCGCTTTCAATAATTCTTTACAAACATTAAAAGCTTTGTGGCCCCCTTTCCTGTGGACTGCGACAGCATGTCCACCGCTCTTCTTGGTTACGGTCATGCAAGGAACGTCGGTCATGCCGTCACCGATATAAACAATGTTATAAAAAGGTATGGGGCGCTCTTCTTCGGGCATATACTCGTTGATGCTTTCGTCCAACTCCTCGCGTCCTTTGTTAATTCGAAATAAATATTGTGTTTTGTTGGTGGCATTGATAACAACCTTAGGGAAAGTAGGTCGCTCATCTTGATCGAAAAAATACTCGCAACCGTAAATGCGTTCGAACCATTTCCGTATACGAATGCCGTTTAGAATCTCCTTCATGCCTGCCGAAATGATATAGTGTTTTACCTTTACTTTGCCGCGTGAGACTTTTTTTACATAACTGTTAATGCGCCTGAACCAAGTCTCGACGCCCGGAAAATATTTAATGCTTCCGCCCAAGCGCTTTAAATCTGTCGGCTTCAAGGGAACTTCGGCGCTATTGGCTTTTTTGATTAGCAACCGCAGATAGGTCAGTATTTCATCACCGTTGGTTTTTTTATTTTCTTTTCTTACTTCCTTCCAGAAAGCCTCGGGTGATATGTTGAGAACTTTTAGAAGTGTGCAGTCCTGCATTGGCTGAGGAGTGAGCGTACCATCGAAATCATAGACCAACGCGATAGTCTTCTGGGCGAAACGTTTCTGCTTCTTTTTCTTTGCCATAACAAACCCCTTTTTTATCCGAATGTTTCCTTCCTTCACTGCTTGATGCGGAAGGCGATGCGGCGGAGGCCCGCGGCCTTGGCTGCGTCGATGGCGCCGGAGACGCGCTCCCAGGAGACCCGGCGGTCGGCGGCGACCACGAGCACGGTCTCCCGCGCCTTGGACATCTCCGCGCCGAGGCGCTCGCCCAGCCGCTCGAAGGGAACCTCCTCCTCCCCGAGGAAACACTTCCCCTCCACGGTGAGGGTGAGGGTGAGGGTCTGGGACTCGGGAAGCTCGCGGCTTAAGCCCCGCGGGAGGTCCACGGCGATCGCGCCCACCTCCTCGAACCGGGCCGCCACGAGGACGAAGATGAGAAGGATAAAGAGGACGTCGATCAAGGACGTAAGGTTGAGGCCCATGGCGCGACGCGGTCGGCTGCGGACAAACTTCATGGCGGGCTCTCCCGGCTTTCTCGTTCAAGGGCCGTTTCAAAACCGGTCAGAAAATGCGCCCCGACGCGCCAAAGCAAAAACCTGCGTCGGTTTTGCTGCAGCTTCCAAAGCCCCGCGCCCGGGCGATTCGGGCGCTTTCATCCCCAAATTATGTCTTAAAAAGAGCCAAGCATCGAGCAGGACAGGCGTCCCTGCCTGTCGCGTGTAACGCTTCATTCCCGACCGCCACAAATGCCGATTCTACTTCCCTGTTTTCAGACAGAACCTATTGCGAAAGAACGTCCCCCGACAGGCCGCAAGGCCGGTCCGGACAAAGCCCCCTCTGCGGAGCAAGGGCTTTTTCGCGCGGCGCGCCTGAAGGACAGGGCGCCTGCCAAGACCTTAGGGGAATCATGCCCTCCTGTCAATCCGGTTCCCGCGCGCGGCGGGATTCAAGCGCCTTCTCAAAGTTTTTCGAGAGCATCCTCAAGGCTTAAGGTTGTTTCAATGCCCGGGCAAACGACTCGTTGCGCCCCGGCGGATTGCAATAGAATGCGGTTCTGAAACAACCTATATGGGGGAAATAACCGG
>JAZDKP010000070.1:0-6503 GCA_043802925.1 Fibrobacterota bacterium
GACACCAGTCTCGCCAGCTACGCCTACAGGGTTGACTCCGCATCCGTCCGGTTCAGCGTGCGGCAACAATCGGAAAGTGCGTTCTGGTTCCTGCGCCAAAACGAAGTTGAGTTTTCCTTCCTGTCACCCGATACGCTGCGGACGCAGAACACGCCGGCTTTTTATTCCGGATATTTGGTTGACGGACGCGACTCATCCTATTACCGCCGTTCCAGTGACTGGAAATACACCTATTCCATCCTTAAAAAAATCGACGTTTCGGTGACGCTGGACACCTTCAATATTGTGATGCGCGACACCCTCAACCTCGACACAATCGTGGAGGTGGCCAACTGCGACACCGTGAGCCGTGTCCCGCTCGTTCTTGATATGTGTGACACGCTGTATCCAATTGTCAAACGCGATTTTGTGGTCTATTACAACCGCGATTCTGTGAACGGGGCGGACACCACCTTCGATACGCTGTACAACGAATGGTTGGAAGGTTCCTTTTCCGGGACCGTCTGGCGGGCACGTAAAATAGACAGCCTAAACAACACGGTTTTCCGCGACACGATTCCAAGCGCGGACGCCAACCACTACTACGCCACGGCCACCATCAACAAACTCGACAAAACCGACAACATTTTTGTTGCCGCGGACACGCTGACCACGCTCCGCCGTTTCCTCGGTACCTATCAGTACTATGCCTTCAAGACACCGGGTTCCTTCCCGTCCAATCCCTACCGGCTTCGCGACATGACCGGTAACGCCTCGGAATGGTGCTGGGATGGCTATGTCGAGGCGGACCGTAGGTATCGCGTCAATGATCGCGTAAACACCGGCATCACCCGGGTTCGCAAGGGCGGTGACTGCACATCGGGTAGCTTGGGTGACGCACCGCTCGGCCATCTTGAAAACGGGAACCGCACCTCCCTCAATCCCTCGGTCAGCGACCCCGGCACGGGTTTCCGCGTTGTCCGCCGGGCGCCCTGACGCGTTGTTGGCCCTGACAAGCCGTCCGCGTTCCGTTCTCCGTTTCCCCGTCGTTTTACTCATGTTGCCATGAAGTCCTTCTATATCGAAACCTACGGCTGTCAGATGAACCTGTCCGACAGCGAGACCATGGCCGGCATCCTTATATCCGCGGGCCTCGAACCTGCTGACATGCCCGAATCCGCGGACCTCATTGTTGTCAACACCTGCGCGGTGCGCGAGAGCGCGGTCACCCGCGTCAAGGCGCAAATCAGCCGCTTCAAGTCCCTGCGAAAAGAAAAGGGCGTCAAAATCGCAATCGCGGGCTGCCTGGCTGAGCATGAACGGGAAGGACTCCTCAAAAAGCTACCCGTGGATTACGTGGTGGGGCCCGACCATTACCGTTTTCTCGCGGAAATCATTGAAATGAAAAGCGGCACCATCGCGGCCGGCGGGGAGGAGCGCGACTTTTACGACGGCTTCCCCCCGGTACGGAAAAAGGGGGGCAATGCCTGGGTCCCGGTCATGCGCGGGTGCGACAACTACTGCGCCTATTGCGTCGTACCCTACGTGCGCGGGCGTGAAAAGAGCCGGCCTGCGGAAGCGGTCATGCGCGCGGTCGAATCCGCGGTTGCCGAAGGTTTTCCGGAGATGACCCTCCTGGGTCAAAACGTCAATTCCTACCGGGACAAGGACCTTGACTTTGCCGGGCTGCTCCGCCGCGTGGACGCGGTCCCGGGCCTCGCGCGGCTGCGGTTCATGACCTCGCATCCCAAGGACCTTTCGGAGGAGCTCCTCCGCTGTTTCGGAACGCTTCCCTCCCTCTGCGAGTCCCTCCATCTTCCCGTGCAGTCCGGCTCGGACAGGGTCCTCGCGGCCATGAACCGGGGCTATACGCGGGAACGTTATCTCGGTCTCGTGGAACGGCTGCGCGAACGGGTGCCGGACATCGCGCTCTCCACGGACGTGCTCTGCGGCTTTCCGGGCGAAACGGAGGAGGACCACGCGCGGACCCTGTCGCTCCTGCAAGAGGTCCGCTTTGACGCGGCCTTTATGTTCCTCTATTCCCCGCGGAAAGGGACCGCGGCCGCCGCGTTCGCGGAGACGCTGACGCGCGGGGAAAAGGTGCGTCGTGTCAATGAGGTCATCGCGCTCCAGATGGGCATCACGAAAGAAAAAAACAGGGCGTGCATCGGACGGACTCTGGAGGTGCGGGTGGAGGGAATAAGCCCACGGGACGCGGCCGCGCTCACCGCTCGTACACGGACGCATAAAAATGTTATATTACGGGGAGGCCCGTCCCTCATCGGGAAAACGCTGACCGTGAAAATCACCGGGTCATCGGGATGGGCGCTCTTAGGCGAGACCCTGAAATAGGAGGCAACCCATGTGGATGGTGCGCTGGTTTTTTATCGTTGTGATTATCATTTTCATCAGTGTGTTCATCAGCAAGAACATGGGGCTCACGCCCGTCAACATTGATTTCATCTTCGCCGAAACCGGCGAAATTTCGCCCCTCATGGCCATGTTCTTCGCCTTTGTTTCGGGTTTCCTCACCTGGTTTGTCATCTCCATCTTCAATTTCTTTAAAATGCGTTCCGAACTGTCGGCCAAAGACAAGGTCATCAAAAACCTCAAGGAGGAGCTGAACGACTACCGCAACGAGTCGCTCTCCATGGAGGACGCCGACAAGACCGTCCTTATGAAAAAGGAGAGCGCGTCCGCGTCTGTCCAACCGCCCTTTACCGGAGCCTGACCCCATGCCGTTGTTCAAAAAGGACCCCACCGCCACCGACCTCTACATCAAGGGCCTCAACCTGCTCCTCGAGGGGAGCCGCGAAGAAGCCTTCGCCTGTCTCGCCCAGTCCGCGCGCACCGATTCCGAAATCGTCGAGGCCTTCTTCCATGCGGGCAACATCCTGCGCGATGCGGGCAAGGTCGAGCGCGCGGAGCGCGTCCACCAGGAGCTGCTCATCCGGCCCACCCTCCCGGTTGAATTCAAGAACAAAGTCAAGCAGGCGCTCATTCGCGACTACCTGCTCATGAAAAAATACCAGAAGGCCGAGGCGCTCTGCCTCGAAGTCATGAAGAGCGTGAAAAGCGTCCGGCTCCGGGAGGAGTTGCTCAAAATCTACGAGGCCACCGAAGCGTGGGAAAAAGCCATTGACCTCAAGCTCGACGTTGACCGTGAAAAAGGGGCGGACGACACGCGCATGCAGTCGCTGTACTATCTCGAGTTCGGGAAAACGCTCATGGCGGCCGACGGCCATGCCGCGCGCCTCCGCTTCAAGGAGGCGCTGAAAAAGGACTCCCGCCAGCCCTGGGCCTACATCCTCATCGCCGATACTTACTTCGCTGAAAACCGCGTGGAAGACGCGCTCGAGTTCTGGTCCAAGCTTTTTGACGCCCTGCCCTCCAAGGCCTACCTTATCTTTGAAAAAATCGAACGCTATTATTACGAAACCGGCGATTACGGCGAGGTGGGCCGCATCTATCGCGAGCTGGTCGAACGCGAGCCGGAAAACCTCGATGCCCTGCTGGCGCTGTCGAGTTACCTTTTCCGGCGCGGCGATCGGCACGAAGCCATGGAGGTCTGCAAAAAGACCCTCGAAATAAATCCCGGCTCCCGCGAGGCCTATTCCGAACTGCTCCGCCAGCTGCTCGAAAACGAACAGGGTTCCTGGGAACTGAAAGACGCGGTCCGGGGCATGCTGAAAATGTATCCGGCCAAAAAGCGCTTTCACTGCCGGTTCTGCCGGACGCGCACCGAGACGGCCCACTGGCGTTGTCTCTCGTGCGGCGCCTGGAACCCCTACGACATCTGACATTCCTTTATGGCACGCGCATCCGCCCTCGTCCTTTTGCTGGCCATGCTTCCCGTGCTGGCTGCGCCTTCCGTGTCCGACGGGGTGCGGCTCTTCCGGGAGGGGCAACTCGACAGTGCCCGGCTGTTCTTCGAAAAGAAGCTCATAAAAAACAAACGCGACCGCGAGGCTCTCTTTTACCAGGCGCGGTTGGAAAAGGACGGGGCGCGTTCCTTCCAGAAACTCTCCGCTTTCGTTTCGGACAGTGCGCTGCGCGACGTTTTTGCCGAAGAGGCCCTGCTCCGTCTCGGGCAATACCATTATTCCCGGGGCCGGTACGACAACGCGGCCGTCATGTTCAACCAGCTCCTCAACGACTATCCCTCCTCCCGCGGCAAAAGCGAGGCGCGGGTCTGGCTGGGGCAGAGCTATCTGTCGCTCAACCGGGCCGGAAGCGCGGAAAAGGCCTTTCTTGAAACCGGGGAGGAGCTTCCCGCTGCCTTTATCCGTTCCCGTGCCGGGCTGGCGGTACTCTTCGCCCGCCGCGGAGAGTACGACAAGTCCAACCAGTATCTTGCTGCTGCGCTTGCAGTCAAAGACCCCGCGCTCCGGAGCACGCTGTATTACCTCCAATACCAGAACGCCCGCGCCCTGTCCGATGTCCGGGTCGCGGGTGAGACCGCCCAGAAGCTGCTTTCTGAATTCCCTTTGTCTCTCGAAGCGCTTGAGCTTAAGAACGAAGGCCCGGCCCCGCTTCCCGTGCTTCCCGAGCCCCCGGCCCGGTTCGAACCGCAGCATCCGGCCCCAGTTACTCAGGCTGCGCCTCCGGCGGCCAAAGTTGTTGAATCCGCCTCCGGCGGAGAGGAGCGGGAGACGTTCACTCTGCAGATGGGCGCGTTCAAGGACCGGAGTAATGCTGAAAAGCTTTTGGAACGTCTTAAGGTTCGTTGGTCCGAGGTCGAAATTGTGGAGCTCAAACGTCCGGCGGGCACGCTCTATGCGGTCTGGCTTGGCCGGTTCGACGGCCTGAAAAAGGCGGAAAGTTTCGCGCTTGCGGAAAGTAAGTCCTTCACCATGAATTTTCGAATCCGGAAACGCGAAAAGAACCCGTAACGCCTGTTTCTATTTATTATTGACTCAGGCTTTTCTGTTAACTTATCTTAAAAAATTCCAAGTGTCATAAATCGAGTCAAATTAATCGCTAAACGGGGATTATCAATAAAGAATTCATGATATCCGCAAGCTTCGGAGGTAGGATGGATAAAGTCTTTGCGTACGCCCGTCAAACGCTCCTGTTTGTTTTCTTGCTGGCCCTTGGGCTTTCCGCCCAGGAGTCGTTGCAGGAGTCGCTGCAGGAAGAAGGGGATTACTACAACAATTTCGGCCTGTCGGGATATTCCAAAAAGGAAATCGAACAGCAGAAGATCCCCTATTACGACGATTTCGGAAAGCACGTTGTCAATGGCTATCTTATTTATGGCCTGCAGACCGAACGCAACCGTTTTTTTGATTCAGACGGCAATATCCAGTTCCGCGATCCCAAGACCGGCGCCGCAGTCAGCGACACCACGGTCAACGCCTACAGTAACATGTTCCAGACCTCGCTTGTGTCCGAAAACTTCAACAACCTCATCATGGCGCAGGACGGCCTGGGCGAAATGAAGTCCGTTTTCCTCATCGGTTCGCAAATCAACACGCGTTTCACCCCGCTCACCATGAACAAGCTCAACTTCCAGGGTGTGCGCTGGGACATCTGGACCCCCACCCTCAAGTTCACCACCATGCTCTCGCGTACCCGCCCCTTCATCATGTCCCAGAACGACGTTTCCGGCCGCTCGTACGTGGCCTACGACCAAAACGACAAACGTAACTGGCAGGGCGTGCGCGCGGGCGAGCTTCTCCCGGACGAGGATTACATCATACAGAACTGGGCCGGCGACGTGGGCGACTTCACGCAGCGCAAAAACGGCTGGATACTCAACTACGATTACTGGGACGACTACTCCACCAAATCCATCTATGGTGATTACGACATCCTCTGGGGCTTTCACGGTAAAACCAACATTGCCAACGTGGCCGACGTGGGTGTTTCCTACCTCAACCACCATCGGAGCGACATCAAAAAGGGCGAAAAAATCTTTTCCGGCGATGTGCCCGAAGGGTATGTGCCAGACGAAATCCACTTCGAGTTTTACGACCTCACCCCCAATATCGATACAGATCCCGGTTGCAAGGTCCAGAACATCACCATGACCATGAACGGCCAGGACCTTCTCACCGACGGCGAAGGCGCGGCTTTCATGCCCAAGGACAACTATCAGCTCGCGCCCTCCAGCATGCAGGTTGAGGTTTCGGGCAACCGCCCGCTTATCGTGGTCTTCAACACCGCGCTCGTGGCCCAGCGTAAGTTTGGCGGCATTTCGGGAGTCTCCCGCATCGACTTCAAGTTCAAGGTCTCGGGCAACTACATCGTCTTCGTTTCCACCGACAAAATGGTTTCGTACGGCTTTTCGGCGCAGCGCAGCACGCAAAGCAACGATGTGGCCATCGACGGCCCCTTCACCCGCAAGGTGGCGGATCTCACGGGCGATTTTACCCCCATCGCCGACGGGGACCGCTCGCAGGGAACCAACAAGCCCATCGGCGGACCCAGTGTCAGCTCCGGCTGGTACTGGAACAAGTACGGTAACTCCTGGTTCGGCGAGTATATCGCCAAGTCCCCCCGCACCCTCTTTGCGGAGGACG
>JAZDKP010000071.1:0-9899 GCA_043802925.1 Fibrobacterota bacterium
GACGGCCTCGCTCATTGAACTCACCTGAAATTGAAACATATTTTTCAACTATAACACTTTCCAGCTTTGTATCCATCACCATGCCAATAAAATAACTTATTCATGATTAATATGGCATGTTTATTTTGGCGCAACACCTTATTGTAATGGCCAATTTGTAACGGTGGGTTATTATGGCGAAATTATTACCTCTGCAGATGGTATGTCATGGATAAGCCGACGCTCTGGGATAGGTTCCAGTCTTTATTCAATCGCCTTTGGCAATAGTCAATATTTGGCCGTGGGCAGTGATGGTACAATTCTTACCTCTGCCGATGGTATATTCTGGACAAGACAGATCTCTGGGGCAACGGCAGGTCTCTTGTCTGTTATCTATGGTAATGGTTTATATGTAGCCGTGGGCATTGGGGGTACAGTTTTTACCTCAACAGATGGTATTAATTGGACAAGTCGGTCTTCTGGGTCAACATACACTCTTACATCCATTATCTATGGCAATGGCCAATATGTGGCAGTGGCCGCTAGTGGAATCATTCTCACCTCTGGAGATGGAATAACTTGGATAAGTCGAAGTTCTGGAACAACGCACTATCTTAGTGGAGTTGCTTATGGTAATAGTCAATATGTCGTTGTGGGTGGTGAAGGCACAATTCTTGCATCATCGGATGGCATAAACTGGACAAGTCGGAGTTCGGGTGTTACGACAGGACTTTATTCTATTACTTATGATAATTACCAATATGTGGTAATTGGCACGAGAGGCACTATACTTACCTCTACAGATGGAGTCGCATGGACAAGTCAGAGTTCCGGGACAACGATTGCTCTCTTATCTGTCACTTATGGTAACAACCAATATGTTGCAGTGAGTACGAATGGGTTTTTGGTCTCGGTAGATGGTATAATCTGGACAGGCCAGAGTTTCGCGTCACCGCAAGTTCTTTCCGCAGTCACTTATGCGAATGACCAGTTTGTGGCTGTGGGGGAATACGGCACCATCCTCACCTCTCCGGCAGTAGACATAGCCATTGAGAAGGCCCCATCCCGAAACTATCAACACCCTACCCTGTCCGCACACTATCTAACCTCTAACGCCCTGCGCATAACCGTGCCCCAGTCGTTGCGTTCCTCCAGCGCAACGGTTTCCATCTACAACATCGCCGGTAAAAGGTGTTACACCGGCACCGTATCCGCGTCAGCGGGAGAAGCGCATGTTGCCGCCGTCAACCTGCCCGCAGGCGTCTATTGCCTTGGAGTCAAGAGCAGCGGGCAGAAGCGGTTTGCGAAGTTTGTGGTGGTGAGATGAAAATGACGCGCCCTTGCTGTTTTTTTAGCATAAAATCTATCTTTCATTTATGAAAGCACTGACAGAAATCCGTCAAATACTGACTTCTCAGAAGGTCTATTTGGCCCAACGCTATAAAGTCGCCCGTATGGCGGTTTTCGGTTCCTATAGCCGTGGCGAACAGACCCCTCAAAGTGACGTCGATATTTTAGTGGAATTCAACGGGCCCATAGGGTTGGAATTTGTCGATCTCGCATTTGAGCTCGAAGATAAACTCGGAGAGAAGGTCGACCTAGTGTCCAAAGGGGGGGTCAAACCCGCCTATCTGAAAGCAATCGAATCGGAATTGGTTTATGTCTAAGCGCAGTGCTTCGCTGCTCTCTGTCGATATGATGGAAGCCGCAGAAAGTATCCTGTCTTACACAGCCGGGCTCTCAATCGAAGGCTTCCGTAAGGACAAAAAGACTTTTGATGCGGTTGTTCGAAATTTTGAAATATTGGGTGAAGCGGCTCGATTGTTTCCTGAAAACTCAATAGAGGCCAATCCGGAGATTGCATGGCGTCAAATCGCTGCGCTCAGGAACAGAATTATTCATGAATACTTTGGCGTTGATGCTGCCATATTATGGCAGATAGTCCAGAACGAAATTCCTAAGTTGAAAGAACAGTTGAAAACCATCAAAATCTGATCCCTCACTTCCCCTTCTTCTCCATATCCAGTTTCATCTGCCAGGCCAGCGCTGAAACGTAGTCGTTCCGAGCGGTCTTGGTGTTCCCGTTCTCCTTGCCCTTGGTGATGACGTATTCCTTGGCCAGTGCAATCACCGACGCGGTGGCAAAGCTTTCATGGAAAGTGAGCGTGTGATCGACGCGGAGCGACCTCGCTTTTTTAATCCACTGATAATAGACGCAGCAGGTGTCAAAGCCGTTCTTGTGGAATTCCGGCTGGCCCTTGAACGCGATCATTTCCTTGTACAACGCCGTGACCCGCGCGCTGTTTGTTTTACCGGCATGCAGGGAGGAGGAAAAGAGGATGAAAACGGAAAAAAGGAGAGGGCCGAAAAAGCCGGGCTTAAGAAGAGCGGGGCAGGACGCTTTTTTGTTCACGCCTGCCCCATCAGATTCACCCCAGGTCTTTCACGATTTTGCTTAAGAACTCGAATTCCCGTTTTGCAACATCAACGACCGGTTGATGGTGGTAGGCGTGCTCCACGGAAAGCGCGCCGTCGAACCCGGCCTTGCGGAGGATTTCGATTTCCTTGCGGATGTCGTACACCCCTTCGGAGAGGTAGGTGTTGTGGCCTGTTGCATCCATGTTATTCAGATGCGTATGGCGCACATAGGGGGCCAACAGGCGGGTGGTTTCGTAGACGTCCTCTTTGCCCTTGAGCGGAATCTGGAGGTTCACATGGAAGTTAGGGCAGTTGATTAATTCAATCAGTTTTAAGATGGACGGCGTGGTTTCGGCCAGGGTGCCGTGGTGCGTTTCAACCGCATAGGCTATTTTGTGCTTTGCGCCTTCTTTGCAGATTTGCCGGAGCCCGTCCGTGGCCTCTTTCCAGATTTGCGGTGTGGCTTTGTCCGTGCCGATTCCGGGTTCACCCAGGGGGCCGGTGAAGACTCGGATAAACGGCACATTAAACCGCACGGCGAGTGCGATCATCTCTTTGTTCAGCCCAAGGCTCTTTTCCACTGCCTCAGGCCCATGCACCACGTCAAAATAGGTGTTGATTTGGATGATACCGAGGCCCGCCTCTTTCAGCGTTTTCCCGACATTGTCCGCGCCGTAGGTTGCAAAACGGCGGTCCTTGACTTCCACGCGTTTGTAGCCGATTTTCCCAATGGCGTTCATTCCTTCAACATATTGGGCGTCGTTGAAGGGCTGGTCGACAAATGTTATTTCCATAATGAGGGTAAATTAATAACCGGTGTCACCGGCCGTCAAATGGAAAAAAAGGAAACCCACCCCCGTTCTCAGTGCTCCCCAGTTTTGATTTTTACATAGGGAGCCTCAAGAGAGCTCTAAAAACCCTATGTATTTCCCATTGCGCTATCGGAAAGCTTTGGGGGTGGTCGGCAATCCGCACGAGAACATCGTAGTCAATAAAAAATGTATATTTTGTGAAGAATGAAACAGTCGGTATATCTGGAAACAAGCGTTGTCAGTTATCTGACCTCCCGAATCAGCGGTGATTTGGTTGTTGCAGGACACCAGCAGTTGACGCGGTTATGGTGGGATCAGCAAAAGCATAACTTCAATGTTTTTGTTTCAGAATTCGTGGTTCGCGAAGCCAGCGCAGGCGATGCCGAGGCCTCCCGGAAACGAATGGAGGTTTTAAGAGGGATTCCAGTTTTAGGTGGCTCTCCTGAAATAGAAGCCTTGGCGCTTGGTTTCCTGAAGAATGGGCATGTTCCGGTTAAGGGCGCGGTCGATGCCTTCCATATCGCAACCGCAACCATCCATGAAATTGATTACCTGTTGACATGGAATTGTACGCACATAGCCAATGCCGTCATACGTTCCTATCTTGCGCTCGAAGCGGATAAAGCGGGATACCGGCTTCCGATCATTTGTACGCCGGAAGAATTATGGGGAGGTCTGAATGTATAAAGATGAAATTGTCGAAGAGGTACGGAAAGAACGTGAAGCTTATGCTGCTAAATTCGGTTTTGATTTGCATAAGATTTATCTGGATATCATGAAGCGTCAAAAAGCCCGGAAAGGGGTGAAAATTATATCCGCTCCAACCCCGTCCTCGCGTAAGCGCCGAATGCAAAAGGTATCGCAAAGGAACGCATAGTTATGTCCGCTTAAGTCCTGTTATGTCCGTATCCTTGGCTTGTAACTCGTTTAAAATCAACGCAAATGGCTTTTCTCTAGCCGTCTCAGGGTATCCGTTCGCTGACCCCATCTATCATTCGTAGCGGATTTTACTTTGAGGGTGGTCGGCAATCCGTACCAGGACATCGGAGAGATACTCGAAGGGCTCGATTCCGTTGATGCCGTTCCGGGCGATAAAATGACCGGTTTTGTACGTTTCAATATTCCGCGGGGCAGGGTGCTTTATGCTGCTGCCTGACTTTCAGGAAATGGTCAGACTCGAAGAGGAAAAGCTGAATAAAGCCCTCGCCGAAATTGATATCACCCTGAAAACAATGGAAACGGGCCAGGTCGATTCCTCGGTCACAAGAAATTCTGCGGTTTCACTTGTTGCACAATCCTAACAGGGGGGGGCGTGATACTCCGAATCGCCGTGCTTGGTTTGCGGATCCCTCACTTCCCCTTCTTTTCCATATCCAGTTTCATCTGCCAGGCCAGCGCTGAAACGTAGTCGTTCCGCGCGGTCTTGGTGTTCCCGTTCTCCTTGCCCTTCGTGATGCCCACCGCCTCAGGCCCGTGCCCCCCCCACCCCTGAGTTTTTGTATTTTTACTCCCATGGCCTTCCTTATTTCCATCGCACGCGAAATGGCCTCGTTTTATAACGAGATTGCCATTTACCTGCTTTTCGGTCTGGCCGTGGCCGGTTTCCTGTACGTGGTATTCCCCGAAAGCCTCATCCGGCGCCATCTCGGCCGGGGCACCCTGGGTTCTGTGTTCAAGGCCACGTTCATCGGCGTGCCCCTGCCGCTCTGTTCGTGCGGCGTCATTCCGGTCGCGGCCTCCCTGCGTAAGAGCGGCGCCTCCAAGGGGGCGACCATTGCGTTTCTCATTTCCACGCCGCAGATTGGCGCGGACAGTTTTCTCATCACCTATTCGCTCCTTGGCTGGGTCTTTGCCTTGTTCCGTATCGCCGCGGCATTCATCACTTCGCTTGTGGTGGGGCTGTTTGTAAACGTGCTGGATAAAGAGGATGCCTCTGTTCCGGCGCATGCGGCCGCTTCAAACGACCCCGAGACTTTGCGCATGCGCCTCCGGAACCTGCCCGCGCAGGTGGCGTTCAACATCCTCGGGCCCATTGCCAATTCACTGGTGGTCGGCATCCTTGTCGCAGGGCTGATTGCGGTCCTGGTTCCCCCCTGGATATTCGAGCGTTATCTTGACAGCCCGTTCCTGTCCATGCTCGTCATGATGGCAATCGGCATTCCTATGTATGTATGCGCCTCCGCGTCCACGCCCATTGCGGCTTCCTTGATTATGAAGGGCATGTCCCCGGGCGCGGGCCTGGTCTTTCTTCTTACCGGGCCGGCCACCAACGCAGTCACTATCGCAACCGTGGCCCGGACGCTCGGAAAAAAGACAGCGGGCCTTTACCTGGCCGGCATCGCGCTGGTGAGCCTGCTCCTCGGTTTTCTGCTCGACCGGACCGTGGCGCACTGGGGGTTGCAGGAAATGCTGCACCGCCATCACGGGGAGATGCTGCCCGCGTGGCTCCGGGCCGCGGGATCCGTCACCTTGACGCTCCTGCTGTTCATCTATTATTTCAAGGCGAAGGTCCTTGACCGGTTCAGAAAGAAGGAGGATGTTGTGGGAAAGACCGTTCTGAATGTCGAAGGCATGACCTGCGCCCATTGCTCGGCCAATGTCAAAAAGGCCGTGGCTTCGGTCCCGGGTACGCGCGATATAATCGTTGATTTGAATGGCAAGAAAATTGAATTTAATATTGATGCGCCTGCGGATGTTGAAAAAGTGAAGGCCGCGATTACGGAGGCGGGCTACGAATGGAAATAACGAAAGGACAATCCATGCACGACCTGAGCAAACTCATCGATTTCGCCATCCAGGAGGAGGAAAACGCCCGAGCCCTGTACCTTCGCCTCGGGGCCAAAGTGCAGGACAAGGGGGCGCGAACCCTGCTGAACGAAATGGCGGCCATGGAAGAGGGACATGCTAAAAAGCTTGCGAATTTCAGGGCCGTCAAAAAACACGCCCTTTTGGGCGACACGGCGCCGGATCTCATGATTGCAGAATACACGGTGGCAAAACCGCTTACCGAAAAGTCGGGTGTGCAGGATGTCATCCTTTTTGCCATCCAATGCGAGGCCAGCGCCAACAAAATGTACACGGACCTCGCCAGCCTCAGTGTTGAGCCAGCTGTCAAGTCCCTCTTTCAGGGTCTGGCCGCGGATGAGTTGTCGCACAAAAAGAGCCTGGAACAGGCCTACGACGAAAACATCCTCCGCGAGAACTAAAAAAGAAAGCCATCATGTTCGAACCTGCCTTTTACGAGACGCTCCTTGATTCGCTGGATGAAGCGGTGCTCTTTATTGACAAGGAGCGTGTCATCCGCTACTGGAACTTGGGCGCTGAAAAGCTGACCGGTTTTGCTCGGACCGAGACGCTCGGCGCTTCCTGTTTTCTCAATTGCACCTTCCTGACCGAGGACGATAAGGGTTATCCATCGGCCTGTAAGGGGGCCTGCCAGATTGAAAAGGCCTTTACCGAAGGGATTCGCGTCGAAAAGGAAACTTACCTGCTGCACCGCGAGGGGCACCGGGTCCCGGTCGCCTGGCGCGCCATTCCCTACCGTCCCTCGCCGGACGCTCCGGTCGAAGGGGTGCTCGAGGTCTTAAGTCCCATTTCCGTCCGTTTTGATTATGAAAAGCAGCTTGAAGAAATGCGTCGCCTGGCCCTGCTCGACCCGCTCACGGAATTGGGCAACCGCCGGTATTTTGAAAAAGACCTCTCGTTCCGGTTTGAGGAAAAGCGCCGTTACGGCGCCGCGTTCGGCATCCTCTTCCTGGACATCGACCATTTCAAGGACATCAATGACATGTGGGGCCACGACATCGGCGATCGTGTGCTCCGTATGATCAGCCGGACGTTGTCGAAGAGTGTCCGCCCGTTTGATATTCTGGCCCGGTGGGGGGGCGAGGAATTTGTGGCCATCGTCATCAATGTAAACGCGCAACAGCTTGCGGGGGTGGCGGAAAAGCTGCGGCTGCTTGTGCAGCAGTCCACGCTCCAGCTGACGCAGGGAACATCGCTCCACGTCACGATTTCGTCCGGCGCCACGCTGGCGCAGGACGATGACACCGCGGACACCATCATCCGCCGCGCGGACGCACTCATGTACCAAAGCAAGCAGGACGGCCGCAACCGCGTGACCGCAGGGTAGGTCTATTGGTCCAGGTGCAGCTTCTTCAGATCATTCTCGTGCCCGATGACGATGAGCACGTCGCTGTCCTTGATGGTGTAGTCCGCGGCCGGCGCAATGACGATGCCCTCGGTGATGACGTCGCGGATTCCGATGACGTGGATGTTGTACTTTTTCCTAAGGTCGAGTCCGGCGATGGTTTTTCCGATAAAGTCATACGGCGGGGCGGTCTCGACGATGTTGAAGTCCGAGGAAAGTTTGATATATTCGAGGAAGTTGGGGGAATGGAGGGTCTGCGCGACCTTGACCGCCATGTCAATCTCCGGGATGACCACGCTGTCGGCGCCCACCCGGGCCAGGATGCGGCTGTGGTCGTCGTCCACGGCCTTGACCATGATGTTTTTGCAGCCGAGTTCCTTGAGCAGCAGGGTGATGAGGATGCTCGTGGTGGTTTGCATGCCCGTGCACACCATGACCCCGTCCATCTGTTGCAGCTCGAGCCGGGCCAACACCTCCTTGCTCTTGATGTCCGCCACCACCGCGGAGCTGACGCGTCCGCTGATGTCCTGTATCTTTTCCTTGCTGCGGTCCACGGCCAGCACCTCGTCGCCCATCTTGTAAAGGTTAATGGCGAGTTCACGGCCAAAGGTTGAAAGGCCGATTACGGCAAAGCGTTTCATAAATCCTCCTTTAACATAAAACCTCCCGGCCGCCGAAGGGGAGGTTCAGCCGACCATAATCCCCTCTTCGGCATACTCGAACGGTTCCCTGCGGTCTTTGGACATCATCTGATACACGAGGGTGAGCAGTCCCACCCGTCCGAAATACATGAGCAGGATAATCAGGAATTTGCAGACGCTGTTCAGGTAGGGCGTGATGCCAAGCGAAAGTCCCACTGTGGAAATGGCCGAGGTGCTCTCGAACAGGGCGTCGAGCCAGTGGCCGCGCCCCGAGACACAGAGGGAGGTGTTAAAGAACACCAGCAGCCCTGAGAAAACGAAAAGAAGGGCCACGGAAAACATGAAGATGACCGTGGCGCGCACGACCTGCTCGTCGGGCAGTACGCGGCCCGCCACGCGCGTCCGCTGGATTCCCCGCATGCGGTTCCAGAAGGTGAGGCAGAGGATCGCGAAGGTGGTGGTCTTGATACCGCCCCCGCAGGAGCCCGGCGAGGCGCCCACGAACATGAGGAACAGGAGAACCACAATGGAATCGTCCCGGAGCGAGGCCATGTCCACGGTGTTGAACCCGGCCGTGCGCGCGGTGACGGACTGAAAGAAGGCCGGGAGCAGGCGCTGGAGGCGGGTGCCGTCCTCGAGCGTGGGATTGCGCCATTCGAGGAGCCAAAGCGCGAGCGCGCCGCCGAGGATGAGCGCGAACGTGGTCACGAGCACGATTTTTGCGTTGAGGCTGAAACGGAAGCGTTGTTGGCGCTGCTTCCAGGCCTGGAGGGCCTCCCAGAGCACGGAAAATCCTATGCCGCCAACGATGATGAGACCCATGATGACCAGGTTGAGCCAGACATGGTACCGGTAGGGTAGCAGGTTCTGCGGCAGGGGTGAAAAGCCCGCGTTGCAGAATGCGGAAACGGAATGAAACAGGGAAAGCCAGGCCGCGCGCGGGAAGGGGAAATCATGAAGGAAGACGGGGAACAGGCAGAGTATGCCGGCGCCCTCAATGACAACCATGTAGAAAATGACGATTCGCAAGAGCGCGCGAATGGTGATGGCGTTGGCGCTCGTGTAGGTGCCCTGGATGATGTGCCGCTGCTTCAGCGACACCTGCTGGTGGAAGAGGATAAAGATGAAGGAGGAGAGGACCATGAGGCCCACGCCGCCGACCTGGATGAGCGCGAGCAGGATCCATTGGCCGGGGAGAGAAAGCGTGGTGCCGATATCCACGCTGGCAAGGCCGGTCACGCAGACCGCGGACGTAGAAAGAAAGAAGGCGTCAATCCAGGAGACCGCGTGTCCTGCGGCGCAGGAAAAAGGGAGGCGCAGAAGAACGCCGCCCGCAAGAATGACAAGAAGGAAGGAGAGAAGTATCTGGGCGGACGGACCCAGCCGGTCAAGGTGTTTTGTCATAAAAAGACGCGGGTCAACGCATTCCCCGCGTTATTTCCCCTTCTGCGGCGTGGCCCGCATGCTGTCCGGAACCATTTTCTGCCGGATTTCCTCCAGCACCGTAGGCGGCTTAACGCCTTCTTTCCGCATCAGTTTCCAGCCCACGATGATTGCCATGCCGATGACGGCCACGGTCACGGCCATGGCCAGGAGCCGGCGCATCCAGTGGAAGACCAGCAGGATCGCAAAGAGAAAGAGAATGGCGCAGAGGACGGGATGGCCTAAAAAGAAATCGGCCGCGTGTTCGATGGGAACGATGTGGGAAGGGGGAAGGGTCACAGTTCGTTGATATAGAGGGGTTTGAAGCCCTGGTAGATGGAAGACCGGTAGTTGAGCACAATCATCTCGGTCTTTTTTCCGGGGTCGATGTTGATGATGAGCCGGTCCGCGAAGATGCGTGACATGAAAAGGCCGCGGCCGCTGTCGTCGAGGATGCCCTCGCCCTTGATGTGGCGG
>JAZDKP010000072.1:0-11651 GCA_043802925.1 Fibrobacterota bacterium
ATGCCCTGGGTTCCTGCATCGGCGTCGCCGCTTTTGACCCTGTCGCAGGGTTCGGCGGTCTGCTCCATTACATGCTGCCGGATTCCCATCTTGACGAAAATAAAGCGCGTGAAAACCCATTCATGTTCGCGGATTCCGGGATTCGCGTCATGTTAGACACGCTCAAACAAGCCGGGTGCGACATCCGGCGATTGGTGGTGAAAGCGGCCGGCGGTTCCAATATTATGGATCCGAATGAGACCTTCAATATCGGGAAAAAAAATTACCTTGCGCTCAAGAAGGTGTTGTGGCGTTATAATTTGCTCCTCAAGGGTGAGGACGTGGGGGGCAGCATCAGCCGGAACATGGTCCTGAACCTGGCAACGGCGGAGGTCCTTGTCAAACATGCCGGTGATAGCAGGGAAATACCGTTATGAACAATGAAATCCTCACGGAAGTGTTGGACAAGATTAATAACATCCCGCCCATGCCTTCCGTGGTCATGAAAATCCTGGCCCTCTTGCGCAACCCCTCCGCCAACATCCGCGATATCGTCAGCGTGGTGCGGTTGGACGAGAAATTGACATTTCAAGTCTTGAAGCTGGCCAATTCCGCCCATTACAATCGGACCCAGCAGCGGGTTTCCAGCATCGACGAGGCCCTGATACGATTGGGAAACAATACCCTTATCAACATTGTGCTGGCCAAGAGTTGCAGCGGCTACTTCAGCGGCGCAGGCGAAGGTTACGACCTAAGGCAAGGGGAGCTCTGGCGTCATTCCATCGCTTGCGCTTTGATGTCCCAGCGGTTGGCGGATCGGACCGGCTTTCAACAGCGCGAGCTGCTTTTTACCACCTGCATGCTTCATGATGTGGGCAAGGTCATCCTGGACGCCTTTATCACCAAAAAGCGGGGGGAAATCCAGACGGCCCTGGATAAGGAGCATGTCACCTTTACGCGTGCGGAAATGGATGTTTTAGGGATCAGCCACAGCGAAATCGGCGCCCGGCTCCTGGAAAAATGGAATTTTCCCCTGGAAATCATAAGCGCGGTCCGCTATCACCATGAACCGGAACGGGCGGTCAACGCAAAAAAGCTGGCGTATCATGTATCGCTCAGCGATCTGCTTTGCCTGATGCTTGGCATTGGTTTGGGGTTGGGGGGGCTTTCCTACGAGTCGCAGGCCGAAGTGTTCAATATGTTTCAACTGACAGAGGCGGACGTACAACGGTTATTCGTGACCTTGCTCGAAGAACTCCGGCATGCGGATGAACTGCTGAAAACATGAGCATTTGTGAAGGGAGCGCGGCCTATGGGATTCGCATTCATGATTGTGGATGATTCTGTCATTATCCGTGCCTTTGTCAGGAAGACGCTGGGTCTCACGGGCCTTGAAATCGACACGATTGTGGAGGCATGCGATGGCGAGGAAGGATTGCGCTTGCTTGCGGAAAATAAATTGGACGTCATCCTGACGGACATTAATATGCCGAAAATGGATGGCTTGGAGATGATCCGGCGGATTCGCCAGGAAAAAAAGTATAATACCGTAAAAATTGTCATTATTACAACCGAAGGCAGCCGGCAGAAGGTCTTGGAAGCGGCAAAGATTGGCATTAACGGCTACCTGAAGAAGCCGTTCGGCCCCGAAGAGGCCTTGGAAGTCCTTGGCAAGGCAGTGACCCATGGAAACTGATAAACTTTCGCAAATCGTATCCGAAGCCTGCGGGGAAGTGCTCGAAAAAATGATGTTTCTGGAAGCGTGGCAGAAAGAACCCTATACGGCCAGGGATTTTGTGCTTGAAAAGGAACTGGTTGGCGGCATTGCTTTCCAGGGTGAGTTTAACGGCCGGATCATCGTAAACTGTTCACGCCGGTTGGCCGAAGCCGCGACCCTGGGGCTATTGGGGGTGGAGCCGGACGCTCTCCTGGAAGAACAGGTGAAGGACACGGTCAAAGAAATGGCCAACATGATCTGCGGCAGTGTCTTCAGTAAAATCGATAGTGTGAATAGCCTGGTGAAACTGGGTATTCCCAGCTGTGTTGACTTGAAGATAGAGACATTTCCTTTCAAAGCGGAAAAGGAGATTATGGTTTTTCCATTCTCTTGCGGCTCCATAACACCCGATAGCGAGGAAGAGGAGGTTTTCCTTCTGGAAATAAGCATCGATTCCCAACCCGATTCTTCTCGCCAGAACCAGTAAACAAAATATTATATTATGATAGAAGGGTTACCTCATGCATAATATAAGAACACTTTGGTAACATGGTTAATATTCAAGAGATTAGTCAACTATTTGAGTGCTGTGAGTTGGTTTTCCCAAAAGATGTGGCTATTTCAAAAGAATTTATTCGACACATACGGCCTGAAGGCTTGAAAAAAGCCTTTCGTGAAAAAATCAAAGATAACCATCCCGATAAAGCCCTGACCAGTGGATTCAGCGCGGAAATATTATCCGATAAATTCATCCGGATAAAAGAAGCCTACGAAACGCTGCTTCTTTTTATCAGCAATGAAAAAAAGACAGCGGCTTTGCTGGACGACCCAGGCGCCGGCAGGCCCGCCTCCCCCTGCGTTGACAATGAAAAGCCTGCGGGCAAATGGGATTTTTTCTACCAGGGGCCGATACCAAAAAAAAGATTCCGCTTTGGCCAGTACCTGTATTACCATGGTAAAATTTCCTGGCAAGAATACATGCAATCCCTGTTGTGGCAAAGGAAGCGGCGGCCGGTTTTCGGCCGGCTTGCCACGGAATGGGGGTTCCTTTCCGGTATGGACCTCCTGGGCATCCTGAAATCCGTGCGCCCCAGTGAATTGTTGGGTGAAACCGCCACGCGCCTTGAAAAGCTCACGCCCTATCAGGTTTTTGTCCTGCTCGGCAAACAGTCGTCTTATTGTGCAAAGATTGGCCGGTTCTTTGTGGAGGCCGGGATTATCGGTGAAGAAGAATTGGCAAAACATCTCCGCAATTTCTATTCCCATAATTATTCTTTCGGATAGCGTGGAAAGGCCGCTGCATGGAAAACGAAACAATGGATTCCGCCAAGGCCCTGGTTGTGGATTGCTCCGATTTAAGGAAGGAAAACGCTTCCATTGACACCCTTTATGATCGGTATGTGAAGCAGATTGCCGAGAGCGACAAAAGCACCGTTGTGTTTGACATGACCTCCCTTGATAAGATTTATTCCTTTGAAGTCGCGTTACTTGTGAAATTATACAAGAAATGCGAGAATGGAAAATGTCAGTTTCAGGTCATCGTTTCCAATAAAAAGGTGTATTCCATCTTGAAACTGCTCAAGCTTACCAAAATCTTTCGTGTTCTCATTGCGGACAAATAACCGTATGAAATCAAAGATTACCTTTGGACATACGCTTGGAAGATCCGTCAAACCGCTTTCCGTAACGCGGTCATATCCCCTTGCCCAAGTAGCAACCCTGCAACACTGATGTCTTCGTCCAGTTCGTCCCAGTGAACGCCCGTACCACCGCCGCTTAATTCAAACTTTTCCCTTTGAGCCTGGTTCGCATTAAGCAACCGGGGGAAATAGCTGAGCGGCACGGCAAGTATTCTTCCGTCCGTCAGAGACAGCCAGAGATTATCCTCGTCAAACCAGATTTTCTTTGCCGTAGCTTCAAGCGTAAAAGTACTCATCCCATTTCCTCCGGAAATAATCGTTTTTTTCTTCAACCAGTTTCTCCAGCATATTCAATTCACGGGCAGACATTCCGAAGGAAGATGCGACAGATACAGTCGAATCAAGCCAAAACTTAGCAACTTGCACCCCTTTCCGGACATGCACATGACGCGGTTCCCGGGGCGTTCCTTCATTCGAAAAAAAGAAGAATTTATACCCATTATATTCCCAAAGTTTCGGCATTTGACTTCAAAATAGATTATTTGAACCAAATCTGCCAATCCCTATAACAATTGTATCCCCTGCGAGGAATTAGATATTTTACCCCCATGAAATCAAACTAAATACGCGAGACCTTCATCCGTTTCTTCACGGAACGCGGACACACGTTCGTCAAGAGCGCCCCCATTTTCCCCAAGGACGACCCCTCCCTCCTCTTCACCAACGCGGGGATGAACCAGTTCAAGAACATCTTCCTCGGCGTAAGCAACGAACAGAACCTCAAGCGCGCGGCCAATTCGCAAAAGTGCATGCGCGTCTCGGGCAAGCACAACGACCTTGAGGAGGTAGGACGCGACCACCACCACCACACCTTCTTTGAAATGCTCGGCAATTGGTCCTTTGGCGACTATTATAAAAAGGAAGCCATTGCCTGGGCCTGGGAACTCCTCACCAAAGTCTGGAAGCTTCCCAAAGACAAACTCTTCGTCACCGTGCATACACAGGACGAAGAGGCCGCAAAGGCCTGGATGGAACTGACGGACGTGAAGGCCGACCGCCTGATGCGCTTTGAGGAGAACTTCTGGGAAATGGGCGACACCGGGCCGTGCGGTTCCTGCTCCGAAATCCATATTGACCGCGGCGAAGGCCACTGCGTGAACGAAAAAAAGACGGGCCACACCTGCGGGGTCAACGTATCCGGCTGCGGCCGGTTTGTGGAACTGTGGAACCTCGTGTTCATGCAAAACAACCGCGCCAAGGACGGAACCATCAGCGAACTGCCGGCCAAAAACATTGACACCGGCATGGGCTTTGAACGCATCGTGGCCGTACTGCAGAACAAGCCCTCCAACTACGACACCGACGCCTTTTATCCCATCATCGCGCGCCTGGAAAAGATGTCCGGGAAAAAATACAGCCACAGCCACGAAGGCACCCCCTTCCGCGTCATTGCGGACCACCTGCGCGCGCTCACCGTGGCCATCACCGACGGCGTGCTGCCCAGCAACGAGGGCCGTGGCTACGTGATGCGCCGCCTCCTCCGCCGCGCCTACCGCTACGGCAAAAAGCTGGGCTTTAAGGGCCCCTTCTTAAATGAGGTCGTGCCCGAAGTGGTGTTCATCCTCGGCAGCGCCTACCCGGAACTCGCGGAACGCGAGGCCTTTGTCCGCCGCATCATCGAGACCGAAGAAAAATCATTTGAAAAGACGCTCGACAAAGGGCTTTCGCTCTTTTCGGAACTGGCAGAGGCAACCCGCAAGGCGGGTAATACAAAAATCAACGGGAAGGGCGTCTTCAAACTGTACGACACCTACGGTTTCCCTGCCGACCTTACCAACCAGCTGGCCCAGGAGAACGGCCTGACTATTGACGAAGCAGGCTTTACCGCGGAAATGCAGGCGCAAAAGGAACGCGCGCGCGCAGGGGCCAGGTTCAAGGCCATGGCCGGCGCTTCCGTGGGCTGGGTCGAGGTCTCAAACGGCCCCTCCTCCCTCTTCACCGGCTACGACGCGCTGGATCGCGAGGTCGCGCTGCGTAAGGTCCGGAAGACGGACAAAGGCTACGACTTCGTCACGGACCAGACCCCGTTTTACGCGGAATCGGGAGGCCAGGCCGGCGATACGGGCATCTTTGAATTCGAGGATCTCGCAACCATCGAAATCGTGGAGACGCGGAAAGAGGGCGCGGATATCGTGCATGTGGGCGCCTGCGCGGACGACGTGGACCTCTCGAACGCGGTCAAAACCGTGGCCCGCGTGGACGCGGACCGCCGCACCGCCACCCGGCGCAACCACACGGCCACGCACATCATGCAGTACGCGCTCCGAAAGGTCTTGGGCGACCATGCCAAACAGTCCGGCTCCAGCAACGGGCCGGATCGCTTCCGTTTTGACTTCACCCACTTCGCGGCCCTTAAGGACGATGAGCTTGAGGCCGTGGAACGGTTGTGCAATGAAGTCGTACTTGCCAACCATCCAGTCGTGACAACGGAGACCGGCATTAAAGAGGCGGAAAAAACAGGCGCCATCGCGCTTTTCGGTGAAAAGTACGGCGACCGCGTGCGCGTGGTGAACATCGGGAACGAAAGCATCGAACTCTGCGGCGGAACACATGCCGCATGCACAGGAGAAATCGGCTACATCCATATTCTCATGGAAACCAGCGTGTCCGCAGGAATCCGGCGCGTGGAGGCGGTCACAGGCCGTTGCTTTGGCGAACTCTTCCGGGTGCAGGCGCGGGCCGCGCGCGGCCTTTCGCAGACCTTCAAGTCGCCGTTCGAAAGAGTGCCCGAACAGGTGGCCGCGCTCTTTTTAAAAGTCCGTGGACTGGAAAAGGACCTGGCCTCGGAAAAGCAGAAGGCCGCGTTGTCCAACATTGACGAACTGGTAAAAAACGCGGCCTTGCTCGACGGCCATCCTTTCATAAAGGAATACCTCAAAGGCTCGGACCGCACCGCGCTTCAGGCCAAGGCCGAGGCGCTGGCCGTGAAGCTCGGTGCCGGCGTCGCAGTCCTGTTCAGCGAAGGCACGGATGGCAATTCCATCATGGTGGCCCTGTCCGCGGACCTGGTAAAGAACGGGCTCAACGCCGGAAAGATCCTGAAAATCCTGGCCGAGGCCGCGGGCGGCAAAGGAGGCGGCAGGCCCAATTTTGCGCAGGGCGGGGCCAAGGATGCGGCCCTCCTCCGGAGCGTCTTTGACCGCGCGGAAACCCTGGCCGCGGGTGCATTCAAATGAATGTAAAACAGAATTTGCTGACCGGATTTGAAAAGGGCGCCAAGTACGTCGTGCTTCTGGATCCGGACAAGCTGGATGCTTCGACCGGCGCGGATTATGCGGCAAACTGCAGCGATGCCGGGGTGGACGCCCTATTTGTGGGTGGAAGCACGGGCAGCCATGAACGTTTTTCGAACGTGGTCCAGAACATCAAGGCCCGTGCCACGATCCCGGTCATTCTTTTTCCGGGCAGCGCGGAACAGATTGTCCCCTACTTTGACGCTGTGCTTTTCATGTCGCTTCTGTCGGGCCGCAACCCCCGCTTCCTCATCGAGGAGCAGCTGCGCGGCGTCCCGGCCATCTGGCGGCACGAACTCGAGACGATTGCCATGGGTTACCTGCTCGTGGAATCGGACGCGCCCACGGCCGTCGAGCGCATCAGCCAGACAAAACCCCTGCCGCGAAACGACAATGAAAGCGCCATGCACCATGCGCTCGCAGCGCAATACTTTGGCATGGACTGCGTTTACCTCGAAGCGGGCAGCGGCGCCAATTTGACCGTGCCCGAAGAAATGATACGCGTTGTCAGGTCCGGTATCTCCATCCCGCTCATTGTGGGCGGCGGTATCCGCACTCCGGAGATTGCGGCGCAAAAAGTAAAGGCCGGTGCGGACATCATTGTCACCGGCAACATCCTGGAAAAAGACGCCGCCCTTCTCCCCCTCTTTGTCCGCGCCGTCCATGGTCGCTGATTTTCGTTAAAACATTCTCATAAACAGCAATGACGCGCTTAAAAGTGCGCACGGATGACTACGTCGCACCCGTGGCGGGATGCGCCCCCTCCGCCGTCACATCTCTCTATCCTGCATAGCGATCGGATGGCAGGCCTGCTGGTTCTTTGTCTTTAGTTATAACAACGGCATCACAATTGCTTGATTCCATAATATAGAAGGAATCAACCCGTGCTGACTCAATGGCCCCGCAATATTTTGACCTTTAACTGCGGCAGTTCGTCCCTGACCTTCAAAATTTTTAAAGTCAAAGCTGAAAATGATATCGAGGAAATCTTCATTGGTAAAGCGCATCGGGTGGGAGTCAAAGGTAGCGAGCCGTCGTTCATCGAATATAAATTCTCCGGCAAGACGGAAAAGGTGGAGGCCCCCCTGCCCAACCATGGTAAAGCCGCATGGCGGGTCTTGAAACAAATAGAAGACCTGAACATCAAGATTGATTATATCGGCCACCGATGGACCCTCAGCGCGGGCCACTTTACAACCGCGTTCATCAACGATAAACTTATCGCCACACTCAAGACCCTTGTTCCGCTTTTCCCAATCCATCACCCCGCAATGCTGGCCGTTATTGCCCGGTGTGTAAAGAGTTATCCCGACATTCTCCAGTATGTCACTTCGGACAACGCCTACCATTCCACCCTTCCCGAATATGCCCATACCTATGCCTTGCCCCGGTGGATCATTAAGAAATATGGCTTTCGGAAATATGGCTTTCACGGTTTGTCTTATAACTTTGTCGTAAATCAGGCGGGCCAGTATCTGAAAAGACCGGCCTCCGAACTTAAAATTGTCGCCTGCCATCTCGGCACCGGGGGTTCCAGCGTTGCCGCCGTTGACCGGGGAAAATCCATTGACACTTCGATGGGGTATACGGGACTGCCGGGCCTGGTCATGAGCACCCGGACCGGCGATATCGACCCCATGCTGACGATATATATGATGATCGCGTTCGGCCTGCGATCCGACGAGATTACAAACCTGCTCAATACAAAAAGCGGACTGCTCGGTCTTTCAGGTTTTTCCAGCGACATACGGGACATCATCAAGCGTATTCCCGCCAGGGAAAAACAAGCCGAAATCGCCTTTAACATGTACGTCCACCGGTTGAGAAAATATATCGGCAGCTACGTTGCACTGCTGGGCGGCGCCGATGCATTGCTTTTTACCGACGATATCGGACTCCACAACGTGAGGGTCCGGGAAAAAGCCTGTCAGGACATGGATTGGTGCGGCATCCGCCTTGATCCGGACCGGAATCGTCAAGCAACCGGGGAGAACATTTCCGTCATCAGTTCCCCGGACTCGAAAGTGACGATCCTGTCCATGCCCACCGAAGAAGAACGTGTCATATGCTGGGACGGGATCCGGTTGATGAAGGAGACGGACAATGCTGCTGATTAAGCCGGCGCCCCCTTATCTCCGCTGGTGTCATGCGGAAAACGGGAATTTTGTCGAAAATAAATGCGCCTTTAAAGACGACTGGCAGGATAAAATCACCAACGATATCGCCAAAATCAGACCCTTGACAACCATCGCGTACCGGCTTTACCACGGGGGTGATGAAATACAAGAACCCGCGTCCCGGTTAACGGCAAAAGCCCTTGGACGGATTGGGAAGGCCGTGACATTGTTTCCCGAATCAAACCAGATCCTCTACCGATCCGCCTCTTATCTGCGGTCCCGTCTGGCCAACATCAACCATGTTCTCCTCAGCGATACCGCCTTCTTTAACCGTTTACCGGAATCCGCCCGTGTTTATGCGCTTCCCTTGGGGCTCGGTAAAAAAGGCATGCGCCGGTTCGGGGGCTTTGGTTTGTTCCATGAATGGGCCTGGAATCAGGTTCGAATGCAGCTTCCCCAAAAAGAGAAAAGACTGATCAGTATTGACCTGGGGAGTCAGCCGAATATCGCGGCGATCAAGGACGGCAAACCGGTCGAAACAACAATCGGCTTTACTCCGGTTGAGGGAATCCCTTCCCTTACACGCTGCGGCGACCTGGACCCCACCATACTGTTTCAGCTCCAATCCCTGGGCATGTCATTGAGGGAAATCAATACGATGTTGACGCGTGACAGCGGCTACCGGGGATTACTCGGAAAAAAATGCGCCATGATGGATATCATCAAGGACGGCGCGGACGGCCGTTTTTTGGGGGTCCGCAGGCTCCTCCGATACCATATTGTCCGGTATGCCGGGGCATTCATCGCCACCCTGGGCGGCATAGAGGCCTTCGCTTTTCTCACCGAATTCCCCGGCGAAACATCCGGCTTTATAGGTGAAATTATAGGGGACTTTAATTTTATGCATGTGAAATATCAACCGGCACGGAATGGCGCCATTCCTTCCCAAGACATGACCGGCGCGGGTTCCGCGGTAAAGATATTTTGCCTCCGTTGCCATGACTGGACAATAATGCGGGAACACGTTAACACATTCTTAAATCAGGGAGGTTGACAATGAAAGACGAAAAGAGGTTCCTCGTCGATGTGGGTATGGAAAATCTTCCGTTTCCCATTAATGTTTTTTCTAAAACCCATGCGGAAGGACAGGCGACCATCGCCACCATTTCGATTCAGGCGCGCATTATGAAGGAATTCGAGGCCCGATGGATCGACAAATTCATTCAGATTCTTCACCGGCACAGGGAAACGATCGGCGCAAAATCCCTACGGAAGAATATCCTTGACTACATGAACGCCTTGAACGCCTCGGTGGTCAGGGTCAACTTCCAATTCCCGCAGTTCGTGGAAAAAACAACCCCCATCTCCAAGGAAAAATGCCTGGTCCGGTACCTCTGCACCTTTTCCGTAAAAGTTCCGTCTTTGGACAATAAACCGAAAGTCTTTTTCAAGACCCAGATTCCGGCAATCACCACGTATCCGGTATCGATGGAGGATAAACCGAAAGGGCTTTTCGGCCAACTCTCAACCGTGACGATTGAGACCGAATCCGCCACGGACATTTACCTTGAGGACTTGATTGATATCGTTGACCGTCACGCCATTACCCCGGTCTATGCGTTCTTGACCGAGGACGACCAGAACTATATCATTGAAAAAATCCACTCGGAGAAAAAAACCAGCGTGGTCATGGTCGACGAAATCAAGGAGGAACTGGCGCACAACCGGAATATCGACTGGTATTCAGTCACCTGTTCCAACTATGGAATGCTGCATACCTACAACACGGTCATTGCCACTGAAAAAAGTTTATGGCTGCCTTTCAGCGGTTACGAAGACAGCGAAATATAAAAACATACGGCTTGGATACGGGAAAAAAGGGCGCTTGGGCGGGCATGGAAAAAAATCCAGCCCGCCGGGTTTTTTCCTGTTTTTATCAATTAATCGATTTAATCTCAATATTTTATTGACTTTGCCTTTTATATATACAATTTTTTATTAGAAATCGCGTAAAACATGAATAACTGTGCAAAATACACCGTTCTTGCCTTTGCAGGCCCCATTGTCTCCATTTCCGAATGCCAGAAAGTTGCGGATGCTATCCGCGCCAGTTTCCGCGAAGGCAACCGGAACATAGCCGTGGATTTTGCCGGAGTGAGTGAAGTTTCCGGAAGCTTCACCGGTTTTCTCTCGGAACTCTTCAAGGAAATAAACGGGAGCCAGGGCTGCTTCTTCTTTTTTAATGTAAACCGGAAAATCTGCGAGGTCTTTGAACTGCTCGGTATGGACAACCTTATCCGGAACGAGTTCACCCCTTCCATCGAAAGGCCGCTGGCGTTGGTGGTTGAAGACGACCCCACGGTGCGCGAATTGAGCCGTGAGTACCTCATGGAGCTTGGATACCGCTGCCTGGAAGCGGAAAACGGGAAGGAAGGGCTTGAGCTTTACGAAAGAAACAAGGACCGTATCGCGTTCCTGCTCTCAGACATCGAAATGCCGGTGATGGACGGACAGCAGATGCTCGAGTCCCTTTACCGTATCGACCCCCATGTTCGCATCATCATGGCCACGGGTTATTCAAACGCCGAAAAAGTCCGGCGCATCAAGGCACTCCGGGACGTCGAAATCCTTCAAAAGCCTTACTTCTGCGCGGACCTCGAAAAAGCCATCCAAAACACCTTTCGAAAGTCCGCATTCCCGGCAGCCCGGAACTAACCAAAAGAATCCGACTCCTCCACCCTCACGTCCGCTGGGTTTCCGTTGGATTATTGTGTCCGAAATGTACACGTTAATTGCAATTTTCTATTGCTTTTCTTTGTCAATTTATATATTTCTAGGGTAAGGAAAGGGGTTTTATGGTTTCCATATTTGGCTATAACGATTTCAAACAATACCTGGCCGACTA
>JAZDKP010000073.1:0-16064 GCA_043802925.1 Fibrobacterota bacterium
AGCAGACGTTCCAAAAACCCTTTTTGATGTCGATCTTTTCGATCCTTACATCCCTTTATATCCTTCCCGAAAAGCACGTCCTGTGGGTGCGTTTGTTTTTTATACAGTTTCCGCACATTATCGAAAGTGTTTTTCCTGAAAAAGATTTCCCTGTAAATTGCAGGACCCACAGCTTCCTTCGGCATGTTTTTCAATACGAATTCTGAAAAAGCCGTTTCGTCGAAGAAAATTGAAGTAACGCATGATTTAATAATTTCATGTTTTTCTTCATCGTCCATTCCACCCATCATTTCAAGCTTTCCATCGCACCTCTTGCCCTTTAGTGCAACCTCAATTTCATCGAAATATTCATCAGTATGGTCTAGAAGGTACTCAGAACAAACTTTGCTTCGCTGTTTTTTATCGATAAAAACATCAATGCACTCAATTGGTCTGTTTTTGAAATCTGACATTTCTTTTTTTATTGCAAATTCGCCATTTTTGTCGAAACACTCTCTAAGGTAGTTGTACCATTCTTCAGAAAAGACCAAAATGTAAAGAGCATCAAAAGGCACAACAGGCAAAGTGACTCCCCAGAATTTGATCGTTGTATCATCTTTACGCTGGCAAAGCTCGAAGGTTGGGATTAAGCTGATTAGGGCCTCGATGATTTTATCAAATGGAAAGTTCAGCTTTTTACAGAATGTCCGGACCTCTGCTAATTCGCAGTACAGAAGGTCCGTTTCTCCGAAGAACCCTTGGGTACACTTTACAATTATTATATAGGCAATCCGTTGAATAGCATTCTGACGCTTAAAATCTGGATTGGCTAAAAATCGTAGAATGTGGTTTTCTGTTAGCCTATCAGATAACCATTGCTTTGAGATTTTTGAGTTTAACATGAGCCCTCCATTAAATTAAAGAGTTAAGCGGAATGCTTATAGCTGCTCATGTATTGTATATTTTTTTTCTTGGCAATGGCAGAAATGTCATATCTCATATAATATCAATGGAATATATGGCACGCACTGAAGTTTTATTCTTGTGTGGACCTTCAATTAGAACCTCTTTGGGATATTGATGATTTTGGCAGATGGCTCAAACTGAGTCGATACGCGGTTTACCATCAAATATCTGCTGGTCTAATTAATTCTGAGGCATACCGGAAGGTTGGACGGCAAGTTCGCTTTTTGCCGGAGAGATGCAGGCAACTGTTTCAAGAGAACCTGCTTTTCACAGCCAGATATCATCAGTCAAGGATACAGTGTTATTTTAAAAACAAAACTTCAGATTCATGAAGATTCAGAAATTGAAACCCGGCAAATGGCTTGTTCGGGTAGCCCTTCAAGGCATACAGCGTAAAAGAATCGTTTATGGCACACGGCTTGACGCTGAACGGGCTTATTGGGAATTACTTAAAGAGGCGTTACGGGAAAGAGACGGTTTCATTGGAAACCTTCAGACCTTTGGCGATGTACTTTCATATTATGTTGATGAAAAACTCTCAAAGAAAAAATCTTACGGGACTTATGAATCTGTCGTCAACAGGCTCATCAAGGAATTCGGCCATCTGCTTGTCAAGGATATTTCAGCTGAACTTCTTGAAAAGCAATTATTGGCACTGCCATCAGTAAGAAAAGAAGATTATTCTGCTGCTTCAAGGGCGCGGTTCATAAGTTTACCAAAATCGGCTTTCAATTTTGCCTTCCTCAAGGGAAAGCTTTGTGAAAATTATTTACGGAGGATGACGGTACCACAGGTAAACAATACCCGTGATCGTATATTAAATCCTTCAGAGTTTGAACGGCTGCATGCCTGCTCATCGGAACATATAAAACCTGCGGTTCTTTTTGCGTATCAGGTTCCTTCAAGAAGAAGTGAACTGACCTCGTTAAAACGAAGTCATGTTGATACGGAGCATGGCATTATATATCTAGATGATAACACCACTAAAAACGGTCATGGGCGGATTATGTGCATTCCTGATAATATGCGGGAGTATTTCAAAAATGTTCCCATTGAGTCGGAATATGTTTTCTACCGGAAAAAGTCGTCAGAAACAGGTTGGCGTTATTTGGGGCTTGGGGATTTCAAGAAGGCCTTTAACAGGGCGAAGAGGCTTGCCGGATTAGATTGGCTGCATTTCCATGACCTAAGACATTGTGCCGTGTCTCAAATGTCACGGTTAGGGGTTCGGCAAGAAGTAATTATGCGAATAGGCGGATTGAAAACAAATTCAATGTTTCACCGATATAGAACCATTGGAATACAAGAAATTGTTGATGTCTCTGGCTTGTTCAAGCAGGAATATTCTCTGCCCACACAAGGAAACTGCTTCCAGGAATCGGGTACGGGACAATCTTCAGGACAACACGAGTTGGAAACAGTGGGAAATAGTTGCAAATAGCTGCTAAAATTTAAAATTGACAAAATAAAAAAGCCAAAGACCGGATTTGAACCGGTGACCTGCTCATTACGAATGAGCTGCTCTACCAACTGAGCTACTTTGGCATCTTCTAAGACCTTATAAAATATATTTTTATGGCAACAGTGAGATAGCCACAAAAACGGATTTTGCAAGAAACAAAATTTCAACTCAAAGAACTTTATTAAGTGCCTCGGTAAGACAGGTGCAAAGCAGTTTCAAGAATTACGAATGAGCTGCTCTACCGACTGAGCTACTTTGGCCTGTTGCGACTTTCAAAAATACATAATTCTTCCGGGGCCGCGAAACTTTTTTACCGGCATTTTACGGGGCGCTGGTTCGAATCGCCCGGTAAAGGTGTCCGGGCTAAGTACAATGTTTCATAAATACAGTAACGTATAACGGGTCGCAATAGCACGATTTGGCGTTGGTTACGCCAAGATGCTATCCGGCCATGGCAACATCGCTGTTGGATATTTCCACATGTCTTACCAACTGGCACAAGGCGGGCCATGGCCATTTCTTGATTATGAAGGCATCGGGCCACAAGACGATTTCAATGTTCCAGAAGCATCTATCGTTCAAAAACGACGACCTTCAGAAGCTTGTTTTGGAAGGAAACGGTGGCGCGGTTGAGGCTAAAGTGGCTGCGAATGCCTTATCGGCCTAAAAGTAACAGCGATATGTCCTTTATGCTAAAATAAAATATATTTTCTTCATATGAACGCCATCCTCCAAGACCTTAAGAAAATTAACGAACTGTGTATTTCGCACAACGTGGCGAAACTATACGCCTTTGGTTCGGTCGTCAAAGATGCTTTGCGCCCGGATAGCGATATCGATTTCGTTGTCTCCTTTAAGAATGTCGATTTGAACGAATACGCCGATAATTATTTCGATTTAAAGTTCGGCCTTCAAGACTTGCTACGGCATAAAATCGACCTGCTTGAAGAACAAGCGATCCGCAATCCCTATTTCCGGGAAGAAATTGACGCCTCGAAACAACTCGTCTATGGATAAACAAATAAAAAGCGGGCTGTACGATATTTTATCCGCTATCCGGGAAATCGAGGGGTATTTTACCGAAGAAGGGCAGAAGCAATTCGCCCATTACGCTAAAGACGTTAAAACTAAACGGGCCGTTGAACGAGACCTTGAAATTATCGGTGAAGCGGCAAACCGCATTCTACAAGCAAACCCTGACTTCTCGCTTTCGGACGCCCGAAAAATCATTGATATGCGCAATCGAATCATCCACGGCTATGACACCGTGTCCGACGAAATCGTTTGGGGCGTTCTTATCAAGCATCTTCCTCTTTTAAAGCAGCAAGTCGAGGGGATGCTTCAAGAAAAACGGTAACTATCCCCGTTCTTTCATTCTGAACAAACTTGGTTTTGTAATAAAAACGGTCGCAAAACGGACACTCAATATATCCCGAACACCGCAACCGTATTGTAAATCAAGCGGTTGTAACCCCCGACCTGCTCATTACGAATGAGCTGCTCTACCGACTGAGCTACTTTGGCCTGTTGCGACTTTCAAAAATACATAATTCTTCCGGGGCCGCGAAACTTTTTTACCGGCATTTTACGGACCGATGTGACTCATGGCTGTACTGGATTAGCAGTAATGTGATTTTGGGGCATGCCGGGTCCCGCCATTTATAACTTTCTTTTCGCGAAATTACTTATCCCCAAATGATGATACTATGTATATTTTAAATGCTTTTATAAGGTGATGGAGTCCACCTCAAACCGCTACCGCACCGTGCGGAAAGCTGATGACTCCTACTTCTTTCTCTGAAAAGGAGTATCCTTATGAAGGCGGATATTATCCCGCTTGTCGCCGGTTCGCTCATTTTTCTTTCCAGTCTTATTTCCCTTCGCGTAGGCTTGTCCGTTGCCATTATTGAAATTACTGTGGGTGCAATGGCCGGGCAAATCGGTTTTCATTCGGAAGATTGGATGAACTTCATCGCTGGGTATGGTGGAATTCTCCTTACCTTTCTTGCGGGCACCGAGATTGATTCTGCTTTGATGAAGCGCAAATTCAAGGAAAGCTTCCTAATCGGATTCTTTTCCTTTCTTTTTCCCTTCCTTGGCGTGTCTGTTTTCACGCACTTTGGGCTTGGTTGGCCACCCCGGCCCGCTCTAATCGCAGGCATCGCGTTATCCACTACTTCCCTTGCTGTCGTTTATTCCGTGCTGGTGGAGACTGGATTATCGAAAACAGAAGTGGGCAAACTACTAATGGCGGCAACGTTCGTGACAGACATTTCCGTGGCACTTGCCATGAGTATAATCTTTATCGACGCATCCATTTACACGCTTGTTTTCGTCATCGTTTCCTTTCTCATTATTTATGTTGCATCGCGCTTTTCAGGGAAAATCTTTAAAAACCCGCGTCTTAAGAATAAAATTATTGAACCGGAAATAAAATATGTGTTTCTGCTGCTTCTGGCCTTCATTTTCTTTGCTCAACTTGGAAAGTCACATGCAGTGCTGCCCGCTTTTCTTTTGGGGCTTTTTATGGCAAAGCATTTCCATGGGAGCACTGCCGAAAAAGCTGTGCTAAACCGTTTAAAGACCGTGGCCTATGCCTTTATTACCCCAATCTTTTTTATTGTAGGAGGGCTTAAAATATCACTCCCCCTCATCATTTCCGCTTTCGGTCTTTTCCTGTTACTTTTCGCAATAAAAATCATCGCCAAATTTGTGGGTGTTTATTTCCTGGCCAGGAAATACATCCCCTCGGGCAGCATGTATACAACCCTGCTCATGAGCACTGGCCTCACCTTTGGCACCATCGCAAGCTTGTTCGGGCTTCAATCCGGCTTCATCACACAATCTCAGTATTCCGTACTGGTCGGGGTTGTGGTTGCAAGCGCTATTATTCCTACTTTCATCGCGCAGCGCTGGTTCGCGCCTGTCGAAGAGGAAGATTTATTGGACGGTAACGGAGTGAATGGCAACAACGCTCATCAGAAGGAAAACGAGTGAGCCCCGTTTCAAAGGCCCGGCCCTGTTTTTTCTCTCCCCATTCCCCAACACAACTTTCCAGCGCGGCTTTGAATTGCAGAAAATCCCATAATAATATATATTGATAGAGAAGCTTTTTACCCGATGACCCACAATAAACACGGGGTAATACAGATGAAAGTCCTGCTACGCATCTTAGTTCTCGGACTGCTAACGGCCGCCTTCGGGCAAGCGCCGGCTGAAAAAGAGC
Organism: Fibrobacterota bacterium; assembly: GCA_043802925.1. Taxonomy (GTDB): domain Bacteria; phylum Fibrobacterota; class OXYB2-FULL-49-7; order OXYB2-FULL-49-7; family JAEUSG01; genus JAZDKP01. The sequence continues at coordinate 5,634 of JAZDKP010000073.1, forward strand.
TCGTGGTCGCGGTCTCAAACTTTGACGGGCGCGGGCTGGCCGAAGGCGAGGCCATCACGCTCACCGAGTCCTTTGCCACCTACCTGGTCAATACCCGTGCTTTCCGGCTTATGGAACGCGGCAAAATGGACGAAATCCTCAAAGAACAGGGTTTCCAAAGTTCCGGCGCGTGCTCTGACAAGGCCTGCATCGTTGAAATGGGCCAACTCCTGGGGGTCGATAATATTATCACAGGCAGCATCGGCAAAGTAGGCGGCACCTATTCTGTCAATGTCCGGCTCATCCAGGTCTCGACCGGTGAAATCAAAAAGACCATCAACCAGTTTTATAAAGGCGAAATTGACGGGCTCCTGACGCAGGTCCTGCCAAAGATAGCTGACGAACTGGCAGGGACTGCGGGCGCCAAACCGTCTGCGGCCCCGGCGGTCTCCACGGCCGCGGCTGCTCCGGCACCATCCAAGGAACCGGAAAAACCCAAGGATGATGAAATAAAGCCGGAGAAAAAAGGCGGGTCCAAGACGGTCATCATCCTCGGTGTCGCCGTGCTGGTGGCCGGCGGCGCGGGTGCGGCCTATTTTATCATGAACAAGAAGGACGAATCGACCACAACGGCGAAGGACGGGGAAGTGAGGGTCACATGGGATTGAAGCACAAAACAATAACAGCCGCCCTGGGCGCGCTGATTTTCGGCACAGCTTTTTTCTTAAGCTGCTCGCAGAACGCTCCGCAATCGCCTGGCCATAAGGTTACCGGAAGCATTGCTCCAAAAATTCTGTATAAGAACGCGGCCGGGGCCGCCATCACGCTCCCTCCCGCGCTCAAGGCTTCGCTCCAGACCATGCGGCTCACGCTGACGCCAGACAATGGAGACAAAGTCGTCCGTGAGTTTCCCTATGCCGGCCATTCGGCCACCCTCGCCGATGTCCCGGCCGGAAACGCCCATCTCAAGGTCGAGGCCATTGACAGTGGGAACGCCGTGGTCATGACCGGCAATGTCAACGTGACCGTCCGGGCCGCTGCTACCGAAGAACCTGGGGTGCCCATCACGGCCGCCACTCCGGCCGTGCCTTATCTCTGCTTCCCGGTCCAGGCGCCCCCTTCCTCCGTCGTATTGCGATGGATTGTGTGGGAAACCGGATCCATGGCGGTGGTCATAGCGACCAAGGTCATGCGCAAGATCAAGACGGACGCGACCTTTGCTGAAATCGGTACGATCTCGTGGAACGCCAATACCTATACCGATGCCTCCGGGCTCTCTTGTAATGTAGCGTATGAGTATCGGCTTAAATTCGAGACGGGCGTGACCCAGTTCTTTACTAATGTGCAGACCGCGATCCTATCCGGCGACAGCGTCTCGCTGACCCCGCCAACGCTTTCAACGCCCGTTTTTACCAGCCCGAATGTTGCGCTTTCCTGGACGTTCCCGGCCGCATCCGAATCGCAGATTCAGCGTTTTGAAGTCTACCGCAGCCTGGACGGGGCCGCCTGGGGCACCCCGCATGCGGCCAGTCTGGCGGTGACCGCGCGCAGTTACACGGACAATGCGCCCCCGGCCAACCAGACGGTGTATTACAAGGTCGTTGCCGTTGACCTGTCCAGTAACAGCTATAGTTCGGATGTCATGAGCGTCAGCACGGTCGTTGCAGATCCGCTTATCCCGGTCCTTTCAACGCCTGTTTACAGCAGTCCGGATGTTTCGTTTTCCTGGACCTTCCTGACTGTATACGAATCCCAGATTCAGTATTTCGAAGTATACAGCAGCTCAGACGGCGTAACCTGGGGCAGCCCGCTTCCCGGCTCCGTGTCAAAGACGCTTCGCAGCTACACGGATATCACGCCTCCGGCCAACCAGACGGTTTATTACAAGGTCGTTGCCATTGACAATTCCAATGGCCAGCACAGCTCAAACGTCAAGAGTGTCAGTACGGTCACCGGGGGTGTCGATAAGCCTTATACCGGAACCAAAAACGGAATTCTGGCCGCGCTCCAGGCTTCAAACCTCCAAGTTAAAATAGCCGGAGGAGCGACCATCATCAGCCTCGACACCGTGGCCGGGCACATCCTCCAGCAGAAGCTCCCGGATTCCACGACGGTCTGGACCCTGCCGGACCCGATTGACCAAAAGCGGTACTATTTTGTCGGGCAGGACGCCAATCAGGGGCTCATTAAAATGGATGGCACGCGGCCCATTGTCCTGGAGTTCCTCGGCGGGTCCGGCGGTACCTGTCCGGCCGACATGGCGCTGACAAGCGGTTATTGTATTGACAAGAAGGAGTTCCCGGGTACACCGCCGGCCTTGGAAAATGTCAGCTTTGCAACGGCAGAGTCCAATTGTATCGCGGCCGGCAAACGGCTGTGCTTCAGGGCTGAATGGGAGGACGCCTGTATTGCCTCAAAGTCAGGCGGAGCGCTTGACGGGATTGTCACCGGGCTCGATGGTGGCCTCGAAGAATGGGCCACCGGTACGACCGGCCTGGTACTGATCGGCAACAACATGGCGACCTGTTTGACTACCGCGCCCAGTCCTCCCTATGACGGGCGGTGGGGCCTGGGTTTCCGCTGCTGTAAGCTCCCACAGTAATAAAAGCACAACGCGCCAGACCTGCCTTTTAAGGGTCTGGCGCGTGTGCTTCTGTCAAGCAGTCCGTTATATCTTAATCTTTACCGGTTTGATTCCCCAGATTTCGTCCGCGTATTGGCGCACGGCCCGGTCGGACGAGAACTTTCCCATGTTCGCCACGTTCAGGATGGATTTACGCCACCAGCCGGTCTGCGCGCCGTAAGCCTGCGCCACCGAGGCCTGGCAATCGTTGTACGACGCAAAGTCCGCGAACACCAGGTAGGGGTCGTGGTGGAGGAGCGAATCGGTGAGCGGCCGGAAGATGTCGCCTTCGGATGCGGAGAACATGCCGGACGCCACGCTGTCCACGGCCTGCCGGAGCACGGGCTGGCTGTCGTAATAGGCGCGGGGCGAATACCCGCGCGTCTGGAGCTCCTTGATTTCACCGGCCTTGAGCCCGAAAATGAAGATGTTGTCCGCTCCGACTTCCTCCATGATTTCAATATTGGCACCGTCGAGCGTGCCCACGGTGAGCGCGCCGTTGAGCGCGAACTTCATGTTGCCCGTTCCCGAGGCCTCGGTGCCGGCCGTGGAGATTTGTTCCGACACATCGATTGCGGGAATGATTTTTTCCGCGAGCGAGACACTGTAATTGGGCAGAAAGACCACCTTGAGCAGGTCGCGCGTCTGCGTGTCGTTGTTCAGCGTCATGGCCGTGTTGTTGATGAGCTTGATGATGAGTTTGGCCATGTCGTATGAGGGCGCGGCCTTACCCGAGAAAATGAAGGTGCGCGGCGTCATGTCCTTAAGTTCCCCGGACTTGAGGCGGTTGTACAGGCTGATGACGTGCAGGATGTTGAGGTGCTGGCGCTTGTACTCGTGGAAACGCTTGGCCTGGCAGTCGAACAGGCTGTCCGGGTCCACGGAGAGTCCCTGCACCTGCTTGATATGGGCGGCAAGCCGCAGTTTGTTGGCGCGCTTTTGCTTTTTCCAGGTCTCCTGGAAGTTTTTGTCGTTTGCAAAGGGAACCAGTTTTTTTAGCGCGTCAAGGTCCGTGATCCACTCGTTACCGATGGTTTTGGTGATGAGCCCGGAGAGGCCGGGGTTGCATTTGAGCAGCCAGCGGCGCTGGGTGATGCCGTTGGTCACGTTCCGGAAGCGTTCGGGATAGAGCTCCTGAAAGTCGCGGAAGGTGCGCGTTTTGAGGAGCTCGGTGTGGAGTTCGGCCACGCCGTTGACCGCGTGGCTTCCGACAATGGCGAGGTTGGCCATGCGGATCTGTTTGTTTTCGCCTTCCTCCACGAGCGACATGCGGCGCAGCCGTTCGGGGTCATTGGGAAAGCGGAGCGCCACGGCGCCGAGGAACCGTTCGTTAATCTGGTAAATAAGTTCGAGGTGGCGGGGCAGGAGGTGGCCCATCAGGTCCGCGGACCATTTTTCGAGCGCTTCGCTCATGAGCGTATGGTTGGTGTACCCGAAGACCTTTCCTGTAATGTCCCACGCCTTTTCCCAGGCCATACCCTCCTCGTCGATGAAAATGCGCATGAGTTCGGGAATGGCGATGGCCGGGTGGGTGTCGTTCAGCTGGAGCGCCGCCTTGTCGCCGAGGTTATCGAGGAACTTGTGGTTTTTATGGTGGCGGCGGAGGATGTCCTGAATGGAGGCGGCCACAAAAAAGTATTCCTGCTTGAGCCGGAGCTCCTTGCCGCCGCGCAGGTCGTCGCGCGGGTAGAGGATTTTGCTCAGGCTTTCGGAGATGATGCGGGGTTCGTAGGCCTTGAAGTAGTCGCCCTGGTTGAACTGTTGGAAATTGAACTCCGTGCCCGAGCGTGCGGACCAGAGCCGGAGCGCGTTCACGGTGTTGTTGCAGAAGCCTGGAATAAAGATGTCATACGGCATGGCCAGGATGACCTGCGCGTCGAGCCAGCGCGCCTTGTCGCGGCCGTGTTCCACGCGGCCGTAAAAGCGGACCGGGACCAGGCTGTGGGGCCGTGGGATTTCCCAGGGGTTGCCTTCACCAATCCACTGGTCCGGCTCTTCCCGCTGGTAGCCGTTCTCGATTTTCTGGTGGAAGAGGCCGTATTCGTAACGGATGCCGTAGCCGAAGCCGGGCAACTGGAGCGTGGCCATGGAATCGAGATAGCAGGCCGCGAGTCGGCCGAGGCCGCCGTTACCGAGGCCGGAGTCCACCTCTTCTTCGCGGAGCTCGTCAATGTCGTAGCCCATTTTCTTGAGCATCTGGGCGCACGTCTCGTACAGGCCAAGGTTGTAGAGGGCGTTCCCGAGCGCGCGGCCCATCAGGAATTCCATGGAAAGGTAATAGAGCTTCTTCACGTCTTTGTTGTAATAGGTCTGCTGCGTCTTGATCCAGCGCTCAATGAGCCGGTCCTGCGCGGTGAGTGCCGCGCTGGTGAAGAAGTCCCGGGTTTTGGCTGTGTGTTGGTCTTTGGCCAGGGAATATTCCATGTGGTTGAGCAGCGACAGGTGGATGGCGGTGCTGTCCATGCCCTTGTGGATGATTTCCCAGTTTGTATCTGGTTTTTTTACCATGGCTGTTTTTCCTCAGTTCTCTTTTATTTTGACCTGGACGATATAGATGCCGGAGAGGTTGCGGACATAGGCGAGGTTCCGTGCGCGCAGTTCGCCCGAACGCACGGCGCGGTCGTCAATGCCGAAAATCGTGAATTCGGCGCAGGGCCTTCGGCAGGCGAACGCGGCGATGGCGCGGTCGAGGTCCGGGGCCTTTGTGGCGCTTGCATATTTGATGAAGGCGCGGGTGCTGTCCGGGATGTTGACAAGGATGTCGTACGACAGGGAGGTGGGAATGTGCGTGACCTCAATGACGGACGAATCCAGGGCCCTGTAATTCCTGGCCGTGGCCGTGACAATACCATTGGTGTCGCGCACCTCGGTCTCATTCACGAAGGTCTGCGCACCGGCGCTATAGGCGCCGGTTAGGACCAGAAGGAGGAGGAGGCGAAGGATAGCCATCCCCATTAAAATAATCACATGCACAAGGCACGGCAAGGATCAGGCTAAACGGTCTTCCTTTCTCTCCAGTTCCTTCATCAGCGAGTCCGCCATGAGCCCGGAAAGGTCGGGTGCCTTGAGGCGGAGGTCACCGGAATCATAGGCGAGTGAAAAGCCGGCGTCCGGTGTTTTGGGGCCCACGGTAAAGCTCCGCATTTCCGTGTACTGTATCCGCACGGCCTCAAAGGCCTGGCAGAAAAACCCGTCGTTGTTCACCGCGTTTTCGAGCGTGTCCTTGTGCGCGGAAATGCCGGTGATTTCCAACCGCGACGAGGCCGAGGTCTGCTTCACCTCAAACCCTTCGGGTGCCGAAAGGTTCAGCCGGTCCAGGATGCGGTCCATCATCTTTTCCGCAAACGAAATGAGTTTGTCAAGCCGGGCTCCCAGCGACGCCATCGGGTCCTCGTGGGTCTGCGAGGTTGCCGTGCCCGCGGTTTCGGACGTGTCCGGATTAAGCAGATCCGAAAGAAAATCCGCAAAGCCCCTGGATGTTTTTGCCGCTGAAGCGGCGGCCACGGAAACGGAATCCGCGGACGCGTACGTGCATTGCACGCCAAGACTGGAAATAAGTGACATGAGGCCCTCCCTCTTTTAATGGGTTCCCTTCCTGGATAAAACAGAGCAAATTTCATTCCCCGTTGCAAGGAGCGGACAAAGGGTGTCCGGCATTCAGGAATACGGTATAAAACGGTAAGAATTTAGAGCGGAATCTGCAGTGAAAGTTTATGCGTTTTGTCAGGTATGTGCAGAGACGAAAGGGCGCTTGGAAAAATATGCATCGCGCGTGGGAAAACGGTTCCCCGAGTCCGGGACGCGGGTCACGCTTTGTTACGCCTTGAAGGCCCCGGAGGTGATGCCGCGGACAAAGGGCTTGGTGGCGTAAAGAAACAGCACCAGCAGCGGAATGCTTGAGATGGCATAGGCCGCGTACATGGTGCTGTAGTTGGTGGCCTGCTCCGTGTTGGACATGGCGAAAATGCCCGAGGACATGACGTGGTATTTGCCCTCGGTGTTGATGATGAACGGCCAGAGGAAATTGTTCCAGGTGCTGAGCAGATTCATGATGAGCACCACGGAGATGGAAGGCTTTGAGAGCGGAAGCACCATGTTCCAATAGATGCGGAAGTGCCCGGCCCCGTCAATACGCGCGCTCTCGAACAGTTCCTCGGGCAGTCCCTGAAAGAAGCTCTTGAAAATAAAGATGGCAAAGACCTGTCCGCCCGCGATATAGGGAAGAATCATGGCCCAGTAAGTGTTGAGGAGGCCCAGTTCCTTGACCAGAAGAAAGCTCGGGACCAGGGTTAATACGCCGGGAAACATCATGGTGCTGATGATGAGCATGAAAATCGTTTGATGGCCCATGAACTTGTACCGGGAGAGGATGTAGGCCGTGGCCGACCCCAGCAGCGTCACGCCCAGTGCGGTCAGCAGCGCCACGATAAAGGTGTTGACCATGTAGGGACGGACGAGGAGCCAGGCGCTTTGGGGGCCCGCGGCGGCACGCGCCAGGTGGAACCGGATTGCCTTTTTCACGGATACGCGCTTTATCTGCCCATCCGTGGATTCGATTTCGACGGGTCCCTTATTGCCCGACAGCGCATGCAGAGCGACCGTGGAGGCTTTTTTGAAGGCATCGGGAAATGAAAAATACTGATGGTAGAATTCCGAGTTGGACCGGAAGACATTGTTCACCATGAAGGCAAAGGGGACCAGGGTCAGAAAAGCAAAGACGATCAGGATCGCATGCGTAATATACAGCTGAAGGGTATTCTTGAATTTCCGCACGTTAAACGGCTCCCCTTTTCTGCAGGTCCTCGGACGACTTAAAATATTTCATATTGATAACCGTCAGGCCGAGGATCATCAGGAAAATAAGCACGCCGATGGCGCAGGCATAGCCCATGCGTTGAAAGCTGAACGCGTTGTAATACATCCACAGACCGGGCACCATGGTCTTGAACCCCGGCGCGCCGCGGGTCAGGATGAAGATATTCTCAAAGCCCTGCAGACCGCCGATGATGGTGAGCAGAAGAATGAGCTTGAGCTGGCTTAAAATAAGCGGGATGTCGATGCGGAAGAATTTGCCGATGCCCGTGCATCCGTCCAGGGAGGCTGCCTCGTTGACGCTTGCGGGAATGGCGGACAGGCCCGCGTAATAAATGAGGACCTCAAACCCGCCGGCAAACGGAAACCCGACCAGGGCCACGCAAAGGAGCGCGACCTTCGGGTCCGAGAGCCAGCCCCGGGCCCATTCAGCATGCCCGAGTGCGCGCAGGGTTTCGTTGATGATGCCGGGGTCGGAATAGATCATGCCCGACCAGATGAGCTGGATGGCCACGCCCGGGACCACGATGGGAACCAGGAAAATGACCCGGTAGAGATACCGGGTGCGTTCGTGCGGAAGGGAATGGATGAGTTTGGCCACGAACAGTGGAAAGGTCACGCGCATGAGCACGGCAAAGAAGGTCAATGCAAGCATGTTAAGCATGGAAGGATAGCAGGTGGGGTCCTGGGTTAGAAATTCGACATAATTGGACAGGCCCACAAAACGCGACACCCCCCCGACTTCAAAATCGAACAGGGATTTTGAAAAGGCCCAGAACACGGGCAGATAAACAAACGTCAGCAGGAGGACCAGGGACGGCAAAATGATGCCGTAGCAGGTAAGAGTGGATTTGGCGCGGTAGTTCATGGCCGTTTTCCTTCCTCCGGCGTTGTTGGAAGGTCCAACATGGAGGCGCGCACAGGCGCCAGCGAATCCCATGCCCTTTGCATGGATGCCAGATCCGTGGTTTTACGGTTTTCGAGGTTGGCACAGGCCGCGTTGATGCTTTTCTCTTCCCAGTCCATGAATTCATCAAAGCGGATGCCGTCGGTCAGGTAAAGACTGAGCATGCGCAGGTGAATTTCCGAGAACCGCAGGTCAAAGGTAAAGGACCATTTGGTGTCGGTATAGGGCCGCTCCAGGATGTCGCTGAAGGGTTGGAGGAGCGGTAATGTTTTAACGCCTTTGATGTTGGATATTTCCACAGGATATTCGTTCACAATTTTTTCGTACTGTTCGGGAACGCAAAGAAACTGCAAAAAGGCCATGACGCGTTTGAGCCGTTCGGATTTGGAGATGCGCTCGCGCATCGGAAGCGCGGGATCAACATCATTGACAGCGCTGTTGGTCACGCTGTACTGGGTGCCGGAACCGCCGATGACGCACATGGGTACTTCCGAGGCGTAGGCCGAGGTTTTTTTTGTGAACCGAGGCAGGTAAAAGACCCCCCATTCAAAACCCCGATGGGGGTCGGCTTCAAGCCGATAGCATAAGGAGGGCATATACCAGAGCATGGCCGCGCGCTGTGTCACGAATTCACGGATAAAATCAATGGTCTGTAAATCCTTGTTCGTATACTTTTTCAGTTCATGCATGATTTTCCACATTTCAACGAACCGGGGGTCCCGGCGCGAGAAAAAACCCTTTTTCAGGAGAAAAGTGATTTCAGGCCCGTCCAGATAGCCGTCCATGTAAGGTTCGCGCACCGGGTCTTTGGCGAGGTCAATGCCCGGCAGCAGGTTGTGGTAGAGCTGGTTGAAGAAAAGGTCCGTGCACCAGTCCGAAAAGATCCAGCCGCTCATAAGCAGCGGCGTTCGGCCGCTGGATTCAATCTTTTTCATGCAGTCAATGAATGCTTCCCAGGTCTCCGGAACGGAGAGTCCCAGTTCCTTAAAAATATTTTTATTATAAAATATCCCGGTTTCAATCATGTCGTACGAGATGCAGTAGTTGAGCCCGTCGTCCGGCGCGGCCTTTCCGCGGCTGATGGCCTGGTAGGCGAACATGTCCCACCATTGACGGTACCCCGGCAGCGTGGAATCACCGGTCTCCCGGATAAACGGGTTGGGCGCCTCGAGCCAGGGGTCGAGGGGCACATACCATCCCTTCTGCACGTCGACCCACACATCCTCCACGTACACGTTGATGATATCGGGTGCCTGGCCGCTGCTGAGCTGCGTGACCAGGTATTCACGGAGCGTGGGCGAATTGACGACCTCAACGCGGGTGTCCGGAAAGCGCTCTTCAAAGGCCGCGATGACCTTTTTGACGCCCTGCAGGGGCTGACCCAGGCCGAACGGGCGGTAGTCGGGCAGGTAAAAACCGCCCGGAGAATAGCGGATGACATGGACCACGGCCTTTTTTACGCCCGTGGAATCGTTCGATGAGGCGCTTTGAGGCCCATCGTCACGGGGCGGCAGCAGGAGCCACACGCCCGTGACAAGAAGGACGGCAAGGGAACCGTATTTAAACAGCGTTTTGGGGTTCATAATCTGAAAAATTAAACGCGATTCAATATTTTCAAAATGAAAATAAAAGATAGATTAATGGATTTTATTTATGCAATTGAAACGGAGATCATCACCGTTGCAATAAAACGCAGAATCTGTCTCTTATAATCTGATACAAAACACGGCAATCCGTTGCGTGGATTCGCTGTCCTCCTGCATAACCGCTTGTTTTTCAATTCACTGACGCATTGGCATCCATGTTGTTGTTATCAGGGCAACACCATTAAAAAAAAGGGAGGTCGCATGCGTCTCTACACAATTCTCTTTCTGGCGGTATTGACCCTGGCCATCCAGTCATGGTCCTACTACACTTCCGCCAACATTGCCACGGTCAATCGTTGGCTCAATGATCCCGTGACCCCACGTTGCACGCTCTGGGTTGACCTGAAATCCCACGGTGCCGAAGCGCGGTTGGATGTCTGTTTTGATGTCATTTCAAGCCAGGTCACCGATTCCGACAGCATCGAATTCCGGAGCAACTGGCGGCTTCCCAAGGAGGCGCTGGT
>JAZDKP010000074.1:0-14977 GCA_043802925.1 Fibrobacterota bacterium
CTTGGCGCAGCCGGTCATGAGCGCGGCAGCGACCGCAAGCGCGGAGAGAAGGGTGAGGATTTTTTTCATCGGGGACTCCTTTTTTTAGTGTGGGTATTGAAAGGCAACAAACAATGGTTATAAACAAAGGTTTGGGGGGTAGGCGAGTGATTGGTGAGATAACATTGCATAGAGCTTTTCGGCTACCGCCAAATATAGTATTGACGGAAATTGAAAAACAATTAAAAAAACAGACTTGAAAGCGTTGAAAGAAAGGCTATTGCGCGCGGTAGCGGTAGGGGCCGATGAGGAGCTCCTGGCCGGTCTTTTTCACCACGAAATGGCAGGTGATGCGCCGTTTGGAACCTGCGGTCAGGATGGGGATTATTTTGAGAATGTTGTTGTTCATGGTATAGCGGAAATAGAAGTTGCTGAGCAGCGTTTCCTCTTTGCTCTCCTCCTTGAGGCTCCGCGTTTCGCCCGTACCATCTTTGAAAAACGTGACCGTGGCGACTTTGCCCGTTTTCCAGGCCCCTACGACCTGATTTTCGAGCGCGGTGGCGTATTCCGCAAAATTCTTTTCCTGGACATCTTCGCGCCGCTTGATTTCCTGTTTTTGCCAGGCCTCGACCGCCTTTCTTTCCTCGGGGTCAATGATTTTCTCCTGCAGCACCTCGTTTTTCCGGAGCGTGGTGTCTTCCTTTGCCAGCGTGGCCTCGGTCTGTTCCAGAAAATCATCGGGGAGCTCTTTTGCGGCTGTGTTTGAGGACGCGTAAAGTCCGGGCAAAGTATCCGGATCGCGTGCGGCCATAGCGGGCTGAAGTATTTTGTCCTGAACGGGCGGTTTTGCGGCGGTTGCTGCCGTGTTCTCTGGCGTAGGCCGGGAGACGGCTGCGTTTGCGTGATGAAGTACCGGAGCAATGATTGCCGCGGTGGCCGGGAGCGTCTGTGCCGCTGCGGGGGCGGGTGTAACGGCCGGGAGGGGCGGATCCGGTCGGTGTGAACGGCGGGAGAGGAGGGGGAGGGTCAGCGCCAGGGCCAGAAAGATACATATTAAAAACAGCCGTTTTTTCATAGCGCCCTTACCAAGAGTATAATAAACGCGCCCTTACTTTGCCAACGCGTTTTCCTGTTGCAATGTCAGGTTTAATACGCGTCTTTCCGTTGCTCTATATTGAAATCGAAGGACGCGCGATGATATCGCGTATTTTTCATTCAATATTGCCATTTATCCCGATTTTGGATTATATTTACTTCATGGTTACCCCGATGACATCTATCATTGCACCCCGCTTCACGGGAGGTTCCGGCTGTTCGGCGTACTCGCCGTCGGCCGTTCATCTTGCCAGTGCATTCTAAACTCCCTTTTCTCTCTTTAAACAGTCTATCACATATTTGGAGGAATCATGAAAAATGATAAGGTCATTATATTCGATACCACCCTGCGCGACGGGGAACAGGCCCTGCAGTCGAGTCTCTCGGTAGCGGAAAAGATACAAATCGCCCGCCAGCTGGCGCGGCTCAAGGTCGATGTCATCGAAGCCGGCTTCCCGGTGAGTTCGCCCGGCGACTTTGAGTCTGTCAAGACCATTGCAAAAGAAATAAAAGGCCCCATCATCTGCGGCCTGGCCCGCGCTGTTGAAAAGGACATCAAGGCCGCCGCGGACGCGGTCCGCTTCTCCAGGCGCCCGCGTATCCATACCTTCCTGGGCACCTCCCGGGTGCACCGCGAAAAAAAGCTGCGCAAGGACGCGGACACCATCGCGGCCATGGCCGTGGCAGCCGTCAAATACGCGCGCCGCTTTTGCGACGACGTGGAATTCAGCTGTGAAGACACGGGCCGCACGGAGCCCGAATTCCTGTTCCGCATCGTGGAAGCCGCCATCAAGGCGGGCGCAAAGACCATCAACCTGCCCGACACCGTGGGCTACACCATACCCACGGAGTTCAAGCGCATTATCTCCTCGGTGTTTGACCACGTGCCCAACATCGACAAGGCCATCATCTCGGTCCACTGCCACAACGACCTTGGCATGGCTGTGGCCAACTCCATCACCGCGGTGGAATGCGGGGCGCGCCAGGTCGAATGCACGGTCAATGGCATTGGCGAACGCGCGGGCAACTGCTCGCTCGAAGAGGTGGTCATGATCCTGAAGACCCGCAAAAACCTGCTGGGCCTGGACACCCTCATTGATACAAAGGAAATCATGCGGTCGAGCCGCCTGGTCTCGCGCCTGTGCAACATGCCTGTGCAGCCCAACAAGGCCGTGGTCGGGAGCAACGCCTTCGCCCACTCCTCTGGTATCCACCAGGACGGAGTGCTGAAGGAGAAGAGCACCTACGAAATCATGCGGCCTGGCGACATCGGGCTGGCCGACAACCAGCTGAACCTGACCAGCCGGAGCGGCCGCCACGTCATCAAGCACCGCTTGGCCATCCTGGGCTACAAGGAGGGGAGCTACGACCTGGAAGGACTGTACGCGCGCTTCCTGGCACTGGCTGACAAAAAAGGTTCGGTGTACGATGACGATCTGGAGGCTCTGGTTGAACTGCCTAACGCCACGGGTGCGGACACTTACCGGTTGGAATACCTGAACGTCACCTCCGGTTCCAAGGTCATCCCCACGGCCACGCTCACGGTGTCGTCCTGCGGCAAAACAGTGCAGGAGGCGGCCACGGGCGACGGTCCCGTGCACGCGGTGTGCAACGCCATCGACCGCGCGTGCGGGGTGTCGGCAAAAATTGTGGATTACCGCATCGCTTCCCGCACGGGCGGCCGCGAGGCACTCGGTGTGGTTGACATCGTGTCTGAGTACGGCACCTACAAACTGCACGGCACCGGCTCCTCCACGGACATCGTGGAGGCTTCGGCCCTGGCCTACCTCAACGTCATCAACAAGATTGCGCGCCTGAAAGAGGTGCATAAGGCGCGCAGCAACCGGAAAAAGAACGGATGCAGGCGTTGATTTGACGCAAAAACATACCCTAAGGCCGCGCGGTGTTTCCGCGCGGCCTGTTCTTTCCGGCACCCACTTTCTGAACGGCAACGAGGCTGCGGCCGAAGGCGCGCTGGCTGCGGGTTGTCTGTTCGCCGCCGGTTATCCCATCACTCCTTCCACGGAAATGGCCGGCCGTTTTGCGGAACGGCTTCCGGCTTTGGGCGGTGTTTACATCCAGATGGAGGATGAGATTGCCGCGGCCATGGCCGTACTCGGCGCTTCCTGGGCCGGGAAAAAAGCGCTCACTTTCACCTCGGGCCCCGGCTTTTCGCTCATGATGGAATCCCTGGGCTATGCCGCGGCCACGGAGACGCCTTCCGTGTTCGTGGATGTCCAGCGCGGCGGCCCCTCCACCGGGCTCCCCACGCTGCCCGCGCAGGGTGACTTTATGCAGGCGCGCTGGGGATCGCACGGGGACTACGAGGTCATCGCGCTTGCGCCCGCCTCGCCGCAGGAATGCTTTGACCTCATGGTGCGCGCGTTTGCGCTCACGGAAAAATACCGTGTCCCGGTCTGCTTTATGATGGATGAGTGCGTGGCGCACATGACTGAGCGGGTGCGCATTCCTGCGGCTGCGCGGATATCGCGCGCCTTGCGGCGTTTTGCGTACGCGGGGCAGGGCGGGCGCATCCATGTTACGGGCCTTACGCATGGGCGCGACGGTTTTCCGGACATATCGGTAGCAGCCCAGGAAAAACTGGTCCGCAGGCTCACGGGTAAAATCCGCAATGCCGCCGTGGTGCTCACAGACATAAATGAATTCGGCGTGCGCGGGGCGGACGTGGTGGTGCTTGCATGCGGGGTTTCGGCGCGCGTTGCGCATGCGGCCATGCTGCAGGCACGGGCCCAGGGCATTCGTGTGGGTCTGCTGCAGCTCCGGACGGTCTGGCCCTTCCCGGAACAACGGATCGCTGAACTTTCGGCGCGCGTCAAGGCGCTGGTCATGGTCGAACTCAACCTTGGCCAGCTTTATTTTGAAATGGAACGATGCGCCAAGGGGCGCTGTAATACGTTGCTATGCGGAAACGCGGGAGGCGCGCCGCATACGCCGGAAGAAATACTGAAAATCATCCGGAGGGCGCTGTGAACCCGCTGCTCCGAAGCGAGCGGCTGCCCGGCATCTGGTGTGTGGGCTGTGGTCTCCACGGGTTTCTTGCATCGTTTGCCAACGGTGTAGACCTGAGCCGTATCCCGCACCGCGGGCTGACCGTGGTCTCGGGCATCGGCTGTTCGGGCCGCGCTGCGGGCTACCTCAACCTGGACGGTTTTCATGTGACCCACGGTCGCGCCATTCCCTTTGCCACGGGCCTCACGCTCGCCAATCCCAAGCTCAAGGCCGCGGTGGTGAGCGGGGAGGGCGACCTTTTCGCCATCGGTGGCAACCACTTCATCCATGCGGCGCGGCGAAACATGGAAATGCTCGTCCTCTGCCTCAACAACCGGACCTTTGGTATGACCGGGGGTGAAATCACGCCCGCCACCCCGGCCGGCGCGCGCGCGGCCGCCGCATTGCGCGGCAACCCCGAGCGCCCTTTCGACCTTGTCAAACTGGCTACGTCAGCAGGCGCCACCTTTGTTGCGCGCATCGACGCCCTGCGTTCCCGTGAACTCGCGCAATGCGTGGCCCAGGGGCTCCGGCATAAAGGATTTGCCTTCATTGAAGTCGAGACGCGCTGTCCCACCTATTATGGACGCCGCAACGGCCCTGCGCCTTCGGGGCGTCAGGGTGTTTTCCGGAAGGTTGTTGAACCGACTTATCGGAAGCGGCTGCAGGAGCTCTATCGGTCATGAAGGAACTGCGCATTCAAATCGGCGGGCGGGGAGGGCAGGGAATACTGCTTCTGGGTAACATCCTGGGCCGCGCGGCCGCCCTGTACGGCAACCGGCATGCGTCGCTCACCGAGGCCTACGGGCCCGAGGCGCGCGGAGGGTTCAGCGCGGCGCGATTGGTGTTGTCGGATTCACCCGTCATTGATCCTTTTACCGGGCCCACGGATATATTCATCGTTCTTGCGCAAATGGCCTATGACCGGCTGGCAGACGGGCTTTCCCCGCAGGGCCTCGTTCTTTACGCTAAAGACCGGGTGCGGCCCCGCAAACTCCCGGTAGGGGTCCGCAGCGTTGCGGTCGATTCGTCCGTACTCGCTGAACAGGCCGGGGTTCGTCAGGCGGAGAACATGGTCATGGCCGGCTTTTTTACAGGCTTCACCGCCGCGCTGAAAAGCGGCTGGGTCCAACGGGCCATCCGGGAGTGCGTACCGGAAAAGTCCGTTCAAGCCAACCTTGCGGCCTTTGAACTGGGCCGGAAGGCGGGACTCAGAAACACCTGACCACCAAAAAAAGCTTGTAAAAGTATTCATAATATGATATCTTTATGCTATCATATTATGATACCAAGGAGGTCGTGTGGATACGGTTGTTTTAAGAGGCCTCACCCCGGAACTCAAAACCGTGATCAAGCGGAAAGCCCAAGCGGAACGTCTTAGCGTAAATAAGTGGTTGGTCAAAGCGCTTCGAACCGTCTGTGGCCTTGAAAAACAGGGTCTTTTTCCGCAACATACAGATCTGGATCATCTTGCCGGCGGTTGGACAAAAAAAGATGCCGAAGCTTTCAGCGCCAGCACAAAGGAATTTGAGCGCATCGATAAGGAACTATGGGAATGAACCGGGTTCTGATCGATACTAATATCTATTCGGCATTTAAACTCGGTGAACCGTCCGTGGTCCTGGCATTTCGTTCCTTCGAATTTATCGGCATTGACACGACCGTGATCGGTGAGTTGCTTGCTGGTTTTGGCGCCGGGAAAAAGGCCGAAGAAAACGGAAAGGCCCTTCAAGCCTTCGTTGATACGCCCCGTGTCCATTTTATCACCCACGATTTCAATACCGCTGAATATTATTCCGTGGTCGTCTGCCAACTTCGCCGGAATGGCCGGCCCATTCCCACCAATGATGTCTGGATTGCCGCCAGCGCACTACGGCACGGGTTGGCGCTCTATACAAATGACAAGCACTTTGAATCCGTGGAAGGATTGGCCCTGGTTCGACCGTAGCCGGAAATATTACGCCTTCCGCCCCCCTCGTTTTTTTTCTGTCGTGAATATTTTATTATATTATGTAAAATAAAAACGGAGGCTTTCCCTATATGAACAAGCTCGCAGAAGAACTCAACCAGGTGTTCCAGACCCAGGCCCCGCATCTTTATGAGATGCTCTCGGACTACGGCAAGGCGATCTATTTTCCCAAGGGCATTCTTCACCAAGGCGCCGAGGCTGGGCAGAAGGCGAAAAAATACAACGCCACCGTGGGCATCGCGCTTGAAAAGGGCGTGGCCATGCACCTGCCTTGTATTAAAAAGCATGTTCCGGGACTCACGCCCGCGGAAATGTTCACCTATGCCCCGCCGCAGGGCATTCCCAAACTCCGCGAAGCCTGGAAGGCCAAGCTGCTGAACGAAAACCCGGCCCTGAAGGGTAAATCCTTCTCAACGCCCATTGTCACGGCTGCCATCGCGCACGGGCTTTCGTGCGCGGCCGAGCTTTTTGTTTCGCCCGGGGACCCGCTCATTGTCCCGGACCAGTACTGGGACAACTATCCACTCACCTTTTGCGTGCGCAACAACGCCGTGCTCTTCACCTATTCCACTTTTACCGCATCCAATCAATTCGACGCCGCGGCCATGGAAGCGGCCATCATGAAACACGGCAAGGCCAAGGGCAAAGCGGTCGTGCTCCTGAACTTTCCCAACAATCCCACGGGGTATTCCGTGGGACGCGGCGAGGCTCTTGAAATAACGGCCGCGCTCGAGCGCTGCGCCAAAGCGGGCATCAACCTGGTGGTTCTGCACGACGATGCCTATTTTGGGCTGGTCTTTGACGACAGCGTTATGCGCGAATCGCTCTTTGGCCTCACCGCCAACTTGCACGAGCGCCTGCTTGCGGTCAAACTCTGCGGCGCCACTAAAGAGGAATTCGTGTGGGGTTTTCGCACGGGTTTCATCTCCTACGGCATCCAGTGTGCGCAGCCCGACGCCGTGTATGCCGCGCTCGAGAAGAAGACCATGGGCGTCATCCGCGTCTCCATCTCCAACAGCCCCATGATTTCGCAAAACCTCGTGTTAAAGGCACTGCAGGACCCGGATTTTGCCGCGGAACGGGCGCAGAAGCACGCGGTCCTTAAGGGCCGCGTACTTGAAGTCAAGCGCGTGCTTGAAGACCCGAAGTTCGCCCCGCACTTTACGGCCTACCCCTTCAACGCAGGCTACTTTATGTGTCTGCGGCTTAAAAAACTAAAGGCCGAGGCCCTGCGTGTGCACCTTCTCGACAAGTACGGGGTGGGCACCATTGCCACGGCCGAGAGCGATCTTCGCATCGCCTTTTCCTGTATTGAAGAGGAGAATGTCCGTGAGCTCTTTGACATCATCGGACAGGGCTGCATGGATTTGTCTGGAAAATAGAAAAATTATTTTGGCGTCACCGGGCGGAGCGGACAAAGCTCTGCTGCAGGTTATGCGCAAACGGGTAAGACGCAAAGGGGGTCCGAAAGGACTCCCTTTCTGTTTCTGTAAGGCCTGGCCAGAGGTTGTCGGTTTCATCGGGGTCGTGTGCAAGATTGTAGAGTTCTTCGCGCCGCGGCAGCCGGTTCAGGTGCATCATATAATGGAGGTCTCCACGCACCAGGGAAAGCCCCTCGCGGTAGCGCGCAATTTCATTGTTGTTGGAAATGAGGATGGCACGTTCCGGCGGCACAGAGGTCAGAAGCGATTGGCCCGGGAGTTCGGCCAACACGGCACGGACCTCGGGCGAACCGGAAAGGTGCAGGAAGTCCACGAGCGTGGGCAGGATGTCGATGTTGCTCACGTTGACCAAAAGGTTTTTTCGAAGCACGGCCGTATCGAGTCTGGTCTGTAGTTCCTTGGGAATGACAAAGAGAAGAGGCACCTGGACAACCTCGCGGTAGAAGAAGTCACGATGGCCCAGGAAACCGTGCTCCTTAAAGCCTTCGCCATGGTCCGAGGCAATGATCACCATGGTCCGGTCGCGCAGTCCGTTTCGTTCCAGTGCGTCAAAGACCCGTTGGATAAGCGCATCCTGTAAAAAGATCGCGTTGTCGTATTTGTCCTGCGGGGTCGTTGTACCGAAAGGCCTGTATTCTTCCGGCGTAACGTACGGGTAATGGGTGGCATTGAAATGGAGCATGCCTGCAAAGGGCCGGCCTTTCTGCGCAACGAGATAAGCTTCGAAACGGTCCACGGTTTTCCGGTCGTCCATCCCGAGGTCATTCACGGCCGGGAACCCGCTTGCCTCCTTGTCCCACAAAAGTCCGAGGTCCGGAGTGGCGAGATAGACGTTCATGTTGTACCAGTGGTAGTCCTGCGCGCTGATGAGAAAGGTGGCGTACCCCGCGGTCGCGGCGTATTCAAAGAAGAAGGGGGCGGAATGGAACCGGAGCGAGCTCTGCACGGGCGAGACGCCGGTGAGAATGCTCGGGAAGGAGAGGAGCGTGGAGGAGGAGTTTGAAAAGGCGCGGTCGAACTGGAAAAAAGAACCCGGCTGTGCGGCCTTGAGCGCGCTTAAGAACGGGGTGGTGGCGCGGTTGTAGCTGTAAATCGAAAGATTCTGGCTGCGGAGGCTTTCGGTCAGCACCAGAAGTACGTTGTAACCCGGGTTGGCATGTTTTTCCTTCAGCAAAACGCGGTTACGCGCCAACAGGCCCGAGGAACCGAAACCGGGATTGAAGACCCGGTTGTAGACATGACGGCCGGCAAAGCTGAAGGCGTTGACGTCTGCTACAAAGCACTGATCCACGAAACGAACGTTATTATTGAAGGTCAGTGTCAACGTGATGAGAAGAAGGGCATGCAAGGCCTTCATCGGCCAAGGCCAGGAAAAGGGCAGGTGCGGACCGCGGGTTATGCGAAACAGGGCAACGGAGAATAATGTGGTCAGTAGAATGAAAAGAAAACCTGCAACAGGGGTAAAGGAATCCCGGAAAAGGGTCCAACTGTTGTAGGGTTGGGTGCGGAAATATTCGAAGGTGTAGTAATTGGGCAGAATACCCATGGCAAGGTAATAACCATAACTTCCGAGGTGCGTGAAGGTGTAGAGGAATCCGATAAGGAGGCAGAAGAAGAGGTGCGCGCGCTGAAAACGGGCCGAGGCGCGGACAGAATGGAGAAGGAAGAGCAAGCCTTTGTAAAGCAGGAAGGAGAACAGGATGGAGGCCGTGTAAAAAGCGGCCTCGAGACGGCGGTAACGCGCAATCACGGCATGGCGGAAAAGAAGGTCTGAAATCCACAGCAGGACGGGAACCAGCCAGTACCAGATGCGCGGATTGCTCATGAGGCTAAAAATAGTATATTTAGTCACCATGACCCCAGACGGAATCCTGATAAAATCCTTTCCATTTCCGCAGAGTCTTTATTCCCTGGCCGTTTCCTCGCTTGACGAATCCGGGGCCTCGCTTCTCGATTCTTCGGATACCCTCTCCCCGCTTGGCCACTACTCTTTTTTCGGCCGCGCTCCGTTTGCCACGTTTTCCTCCGACGGGCACGCGGATCCGCTGGCCACCCTGAAAAAAGCGCTCGCGCTTTTTTCAGCGCCCCGTCAACTTTCTCCGCTGCCATTTACGGGCGGGGCCATCGGTAGCTTCAGCTATGACCTCGGCCGCAGGCTCGAACGGTTGCCGGAAAAGGCGCGGCCGCTTCTCGGCTTTCCGGATGTACACCTTTGTTTTTACGATGCAATCGCGGTTTATGACCATGCCGAAGCCATGCTGCATCTGTGCGCAAGCGACCCGCGCACGGAAGGGATGGCCGCACTGCAGAAAAAGATGGACGGACTCGAAGCCTGGGCCGAGGCTGCGGCCAAAGAGTCTGCTCCGGAATCGGAGACCGGGGCGCCGCTTGGAAAGAACCTCTGTTCAAATTTCACCCGATCCGCCTATTGCCGGGCCGTGGAACAGGTCCAGGAACACATCGTGGCCGGCGACATCTATCAGGCCAACCTTTCCCAGGCCTTTTCCTTTGACCTGAATTGTACCCCGGAGGCGCTTTACGCGCATCTCCGTGCGCGGACGCCTGCTCCTTTCTCCGCCTTTATCAATTACGGTGGACGCGTAATCGCTTCCTGCTCGCCCGAGCGTTTTCTGCAGCTCCGGAACGGTCTGGCCGAGACGCGGCCCATCAAAGGCACGCGGCCCCGCGGAAAAGACGCGGCCGAAGACGCGGCCCACCGGCATGAACTTTTCGCAAGCCGCAAGGATCGCGCTGAACTCACCATGATTGTGGATCTGGAGCGGAACGACCTGGGCCGCGTGGCGGAATACGGTTCCGTGGTGGTGGCCGAACCGCCCGCGCTCGAGTCCTATGCGGACGTGCACCACCTTGCGGCCACGGTGCGGGCCCGGCTCAAGCCCGGCTGCGGCGCTGTGGACCTGCTCCGAGCCTCCTTTCCCGGCGGGTCCATTACGGGCGCGCCCAAGATACGCGCCATGGAAATCATCGAGTCTCTGGAGCCCACGCGGCGCTCGCTTTACACCGGCGCGCTGGGCTACATCGGCTTTAACGGTGATATGGACCTGAATATCGTCATTCGGACCGTGCTGTGCGAGGGCACGCGCGCGGTCTTTCAGGCCGGGGGCGGCATTGTGGCTGATTCGGACCCGGAGCTCGAGTACGAGGAGACGCTGCACAAGGTCCGGGGCATCCTGCGTGTCATTCATGGAACAGGAGAGGAGGCGCTGCATGGCGGGCGTATGGCATGACGGTGTCTGGACCCCGGCGGAGAGCGCATGGGTCCCTTTTCTTGACAACGGCTTTCTGTTCGGCGAAGGGGTCTTTGAGTCGCTGCGTACCTATAACGGGACCCCGTTTCTGCTCGACGAGCATCTGGACCGGCTCTTCAGCGGACTCGGCCTGCTCAACGCGGCCGCGCCACGGACCCGGACCGAGATGAAATCAGACATCAACAACGCCATGGCGCACTGGAGCCAGATGGAGGCTCGCATCAAGCTGATTACAACGGCGCGCGGTTTTTACGTCCTCCTTGAGCCCCTGACGCTCCGACCCGCGGCGCTGTATGAACATGGGGCGCGGCTCATTACTTCAAAAATAGTGCGCAACGAGCGGAACTGTATTTCTTCAATCAAGTCGCTCAGCTTTCTCGACTGTCTGCTCGTGCGGCGCGAGGCGCAGGCCGCCCAGGCGGACGAGGCGTTGATGTTCAACACGCAGGCCTTTGTTGCGGAAGGGGCCTCCTCCAACCTTTTCATCGTTTCGGACGGCACACTCCGGACCCCGTCCCTTGACCAGGGCATCCTGCCCGGTATCACGCGCGCATTTGTGCTCAAACTCGCGGCGGAGGCGGGAATCCCGTGCCGGGAACAGCGCGTGACGCGGAAGGAACTGCTCGCCGCGGACGAGGCGTTCATCACGGGCTCCATCGCGGAAATCGTGCCCGTGGCCTCACTCGACGGCAATGTGTTGGGGAAAGGAAGGGAGATTACGGGTCAACTCCGGATGAGGTACCGTCAGCGGACGCAGACTGCCGTGCTGCCGTGAAATCCATAAAACAAGTTGCAGTACGTACTGATATTGTATATATTATACGTATGAATGCAAAGCTGACGCTTAAACTCAACGGTCACTCCATCCGGCAGGCCAAGCGGTACGCCCGCACCCACCAGGACAGCCTCTCCGGACTGGTGGAAAAGTTCTTTGATTCCCTGACCGGTCCACGGCAAAAGGGTGAAATAAAAAACTCTCCGCTCGTTGAATCGTTGGCCGGCATACTCAAAAAAGGGCATGCCGACCCCCGGGGTGATTATGCCGATTATCTGACCCGGAAATACCAATGAGCAACCGGGTCTATCTTGATACCGACATTATCTTTGATTTTATTGATGAACGGGCGCCTCATTTCAACGATTCCCTGGACCTTTTCAATCTCATCGGCGAGGGACGGGTTGTCGGGCATGTGTCCCCCCTGATATTTTCCAATCTGTATTATATTATCCGAAAGCAGAAAAACGCGGTCTTTGCCCGGGACGTGCTGGTCCGGCTGCAATCCCTGCTCACCATCGTTACCATTGACGAAAAAATTGTCGGTCTGGCGCTGGCCTCTGGGTTCAAGGATTTTGAGGATGCCATCCAATATTATTCGGCGGTGGAAAACAGGATTCCCTGCCTGGTTACGCGCAATAAAAAAGACTATCAGGGCGCCGGGATAACCATTTGTACCGCCAAAGAATACGTTCAGCTCGGAAAATTTGAATAAGGAACCCGTTTTTCAATGACATCCGCCCCCTTAAAAACCATCGCGGTCTTTGCCTCGGGCGGTGGGACCAACCTCCAGAGCCTCCTCAACCGCATCGAGACCGGCGAACTGCCGGCACGTATCGCGTTCGTGCTCTCCAACAACAGCAAGGCGCGGGCCCTCGAGCGAGCGCGGCAGTACAACATTCCGGCCATCCATTTGAGCACTAAAACGCACCCGGATCCGGCGCAGTATGCGGCCGAACTCCTGGCCCTCCTGAAAAAACACGATGTTTCTCTCATTGCGCTCGCGGGTTATATGAAGCAACTCCCGCCTGGGGTCGTTCAGGTTTTTCACGGCCGTATCGTGAACATCCATCCCTCGCTGCTTCCAAAGTTCGGGGGCGCGGGTATGTTTGGCATCAACGTGCACGAGGCTGTAATTGCGGCAGGGGAAAAGGAGAGCGGCGCGTCAGTCCATTTTGTCACTGAAAATTACGATGAAGGGCCGGTCATTATGCAGGAAAAGGTCCCGGTGCTTCCAGGCGATGTCCCGGTGACCCTGTCGATTCGCGTGCTTGAAGTGGAACACCGGCTTTATCCCGAGGCCGTGCGGCGCGTGCTCGCGGGTGAAATCACGATGAAATGACCATGCAGACCATGCTTTTTTCCGCGGGCCTTGACGTCATCGACGGACTTGACTCCCTCGACAATCCGCATGACTTTGACGCGGCCCTGCACAATGCCGGGGTTGTTGCCTTTCTCGGTGTTGACGAGGCCGGGCGCGGCCCTTTAGCCGGCCCGGTCGTGGCCGCGGCTGTGCTGCTGCCAGCGAACCACGGCATCACCCGCCTGCGTGATTCCAAAAAAGTGCCCGAACCCGAGCGCGAAGAACTGTACGCGGCCGTGGTCGCCCGCGCCCTGTGCTGGAGCGCGGCCGTGATTGACGCCGGGACCATCGACCGCATCAATATATTGAACGCAGCGCTGTTGGCCATGCGGCAGGCGGTCGAAAGCACCGGCAGCGCCTGCCCTGTGCTGGTGGACGGCAACCGCGCCATTCCCGGCCTCCGGAATCCCCAGCGTGCCCTGGTCCGGGGCGACGCCCGGAGCGCCACTGTGGCCGCGGCTTCCATCGTGGCCAAGGTAACGCGCGACCGCCTGATGCGCGGATTCGACGCCCAGTACCCGCGCTACGGCTTTGCCCGGCACAAAGGCTACGGCACCGCGGACCATCTGCAGAGCCTGCGGAACCATGGTCCCAGTCCCATCCACCGTAAAACCTTTAAAGGAGTATTATAAATGAAAGGCATCATCCTCGCCGGCGGTTCGGGCTCGCGCCTCTATCCGCTCTCGCTCGTGGCCAGCAAGCAACTGCAGGCTGTGTACGACAAACCCATGATCTACTATCCCATCTCTACACTTCAGTTCATGGGCATCCGCGACATCCTCATCATCTCCACTCCGCATGATACGCCCCGCTTTCAGGACCTGCTCAAGGACGGGTCGCAGTTCGGCGTTAAATTCACCTATGTTGTCCAGCAGGTCCCGAACGGCCTGGCGCAGGCTTTCGTACTTGGAGAAAAGTTCATCGGCAGTGACGAGGTCTCGCTCATCCTCGGGGACAACATCTTTTACGGCAAGCTCTCCACTTTCCGCAACGCCTACCGCACATTCAAGGATGGGGCCACCATCTTCGGCTACAACGTGGACGATCCGGAGCGGTACGGCGTGGTCGAATTCGACGAGAGCGGCAAGGTCCTTTCCATCGAAGAGAAGCCCAAACAGCCCAAATCCAACTACGCGGTGCCGGGTATCTATATTTATGACAATTCGGTTATCAATGTGGCTAAAAACCTCAAACCCTCGGCGCGCGGTGAATACGAAATCACGGACGTCAACCGGGCCTACCTCGCGCAGGGAAAACTTCGCGTCGAAAAACTCGGACGCGGCGTGGCCTGGCTCGACACGGGCACCAGTTCCAGCCTGCAGGAGGCGTCGGCCTTCATCGAGATTATCGAAAAGCGGCAGGGGCTCAAGCTGGGGTGTCCCGAGGAGGCGGCCATTGACATGGGCTATCTTACCGCCGACGAACTCGTGAAAGTGGCGGAAAAGATGCCAAAATGCGAATACCGTACGTATGTCGAAAAATGCGCCCTCCCGTCCAAGTATCGCAGCATGGTGAATAAATAGGCCGTCATGCCCTTTGTCAAAATCACAGGGACGCCCGGCCTTGTGTTTGTCCCGGAAAAGGAGTGGGACGAAGAAAAAAAACACCCCTGTCCTGACTGTGACTCCTGCCAGTGGTGCGCCGACGAACGGTGCCGGCTCTGCCGCAAACGCAGCCATTGTTCCGGCTGCCAAAAGAAAGGGCGGAAAAACTGATGCACCTGCGCGCCATGACCCTTGATCCCGCGCGTTTTCCGGTCTGTGACCGCTATCCCTTCAACCTGCCTTTTCTCCGGAACACGCCGACGCTCGCGTTCACGGAAGCGGTCACCTTTTTCACGGGTGAAAACGGCTCCGGCAAATCAACGCTCCTTCGCGCCGTGGCCCAACGTTGCGGTATCCACCACTGGCGTGACAATAACTTCATCCGGCGCGATAACAACCCGTACGGTGAGATGCTTTCCAACTGTATCGAACCCGAATGGACGGACGGGCCGGTGCCCGGCTCGTTCTTTGCTTCCGACACCTTTCGCCATTTCGCCGAACTGCTCGACGAGTGGGCCGCCGCGGACCCGGG
>JAZDKP010000075.1:0-3010 GCA_043802925.1 Fibrobacterota bacterium
CTGGACGGTGAAAGCCACAAGGACGACGTGGACAAGCCCGGCGACTATTTCCGTTCCGAATTCCGGCAGCAGGTGGTCTACATCGACAACGTGGACGATACCTTTAAACGTTCGCGCGAAAAGGAGCGGGGCGACCGCGAAATGAGCTCGGCCATGATGCTGGAGCGGGTGCGGGGGTACCAGGAGCAGAAGAGCCGCGAAAGCCTCCGCATCACAGAGCAGGTGGACGCGGCCCGCAAGGCGCCGCTGCCCGCGGCCCGGCCCGTGCCGCCTGGCGCGGCGTTTGACTTCGGCCGACTCGCCCTGCCCTTGTACGACCGCGTTGTTTCCGAGGAAAAACGCAAGGAACGCGAGCTCCAGCGCCGTCGGGGTTTCCTCGAAAGCCTGGACCAGTCCATCGGCAAGTACATGGTCGAGGTCCACAAGAAATATTCCATCCCGGCCGCCTGCCCGGCCCTGGTGCTGGTGGGGGCGCCCCTCGGCATCATGGCGCGCGCGAGCGGCATCGGCATGGGCGTGGCCTACAGCCTTGCCTTCTTCATCCTCTATTGGATATTCCTCATTGCGGGCGAATCGCTGGCGGACCGGCTCATCATCCCGGCATGGGCGGCCATGTGGTCGCCCAATATCATGCTCACCGGCATCGGTGTGTGGCTCATCATCAAGTTGGTGCGCGAGCAGACCTTCGCCTGGTTCGCCTGGTTGACGCGTGGCATACAATGGCTCGAGCGCAAGCTTACGGTCCGGAAGGAAGGGGGATAAGCCACCGCATGTTTGGCCTCAACACCCTCCAGTTCTACATCTTCCGGCGCTTTCTCGCCAACCTCCTGCTCTGCCTGATGGCGGTCCTTGTTATTTACATGGTCATCGATTACGTGGGAAAGATCCAGAAGTTCAGCGGCATCCCCCTCAAGGTCGTTGGCTACTATTACATCTTCGTCATCCCCTTCATCCTCAACCTGGTCATCTCCATTGTCATGCTTCTCTCGGCCATGTTCACCATGGGCGCGCTTGCCAAGAACAGCGAGATCACGGCCATGCGTGCCGCGGGTCTGAGCATCTTCTACATCTCCCGGCCTGTCATTTATTTTGCCCTGCTGGTCACGCTCGCGAACATTGCGTTCAATGAGACCTTGATGCCCCGTGTCAATCAGTACCGCGAAAAGATGTACCGGACGCTCATCCGCAAGGTGCCGCCGGTCCGCAACGCGCAGCGGTACGACTTCATCTATATCGGCAAGAACAACGTCATCTACCGCTTCAAGGGCAAGTACGATGCCGTGGCGCGGGCGGGTGAGAACGTGGTTATTGAATTCTTTGAAGGCAGCAAATTATATAAAAGCGTGACCTGCGGTGCGTTCCGCTGGGACGGAAAGGCGAAGAACTGGGAGGGGCGGGACTGCGTGGTGCGATCGTTTTTCGAAAACGACAGCCTCACGCTTGAACGGCAAAAAATCCTCCGGGCCTTCCCGCGGCCGCTGGTGGAGAAACCGGACGACATCCTGCGCGAACAGCGACTGCCCGATGAGATGAACTTCTTTGAGTTGTCGGGATATATTGAAAGCCTCAAGCGCGCCGGGCAGGAAATGATGAAAATCAACAGCCTCCGGGCGGACCTGCACTACAAGCTCTCGCTGCCATTCATCACCTTCATTGTGGTGGTGTTCGGCGTGTCGCTCACCGTGCGCTCAGGTCGTCGTGGAATCGCGCGGGTCTTCGGCATTGGGCTCATTATCGGGTTCCTGTATTATTTCACCGTCCAGCTGGGGCTGGGGCTCGGACGGAGCGGCAGCCTGCACCCGGTGCTGGGCGCCTGGATGGGCAACCTGTTGTTTCTGCCCGTGAGCGTGGCCTATTTTCTGAGGGTGACAAAATTCGAATGAACAACAACACGCGCATCCTGTTTTTGCCCGCGGCCCTGCTTTTCCTGGCGGGTATCCTGGCGGGGTGCCTCCACTTCATCCCCGCACTGCTGCTTCTGTTCACGGCCGCGGGCGTGGCTTATTTTTTCTTTGCCCCGCCCGTGACGGCCGCGGCCAATGGCAAGGCGGAAAAGAACGACGATCCCCCGGACTTTGTGCGCGAAGAGGTGCTTGAAGGCACGACCGATACCTCCATGCGCGCCCTCACACCCGAATACAAGCGTAAAATCCGAATTGACATCGAGGAGGTCATCCTTGACGCGCTGGGGGGGCTTCTCGAACTCCTCAAGGCGTTCACCCCCTATCACACCGCGGCTTTCTTCCGGCGCGGAAAAACCGATGTCGCCTATCTTTTCCTTTATAACTCCGACAGCCCGCACATCCTGCTCGGGGAGGCCGTCACCTACGGCTCGGGCCTGGTGGGGCAGATCATGAAGGAGAAGGAGGGCAAGGTCGTGCGCGAGGGCGACATCCGCGCCCCGTCCACCACGCTGCTTTACTACAAGGAGAACGAATCGGTGCGTTCCTTCCTTGGCGTGCCGGTCACGGTCGAGGGCGTGTGCCGCGGGGCCCTCATCCTCGACTCCAAGGAGCAAAACGCCTTTGACCCGCGCGCCCAGCAGGTGGCCGAACGCATTGCGCACGTGGCCGGAACCATCCAGTACTACGCCTATCTCCAGCTCGAAAACAAAATCGACCGCAACAAGGTGACCGCGCTCTCCTCGCTGCAGCGTAATTTCTTCACGTTCACTTCCGAGCAGGAGGTCCTCGGCTCCCTCGGCAGTATTCTCGATACCCTGGTCGCATCCGTGCGCGTGACCGTATCGCTTGAGGCCGGCAAGCGGGGGTACGGCAAAATCTACCATATCCGGGGCACGGACGCCGACTATTTCAAGGACTACGAGTTCCCGTTCAGCGAGCGCGGGCTCATCAGCCTTGTGTTTGAGCGGAACGCCCTGGTCCGCCGCAAGTTTGAGCCCAGCCGTTACGTGCCCCGCTTTTCGGTGCGCGAAAAGGTGAACCACGCCATCCAGTCCATCATCGCGGTGCCCATTCCGTCCTCCAACGGCGATGCGACCCTCGGCGTC
>JAZDKP010000076.1:0-6446 GCA_043802925.1 Fibrobacterota bacterium
GTTTCACCTCCTTTCACTTTTTTCCCTGTTCTGTTGCGTTGGTGTTATCCGCAGCCTTTGACTCCGGCGCCCCCTGTGCCTCTAATTTGTTGAAATTATCGAGGATGGTGTACAGACGGCTGATGCGGGAGTTTAGGGCATGCAGTTTACTGACAATCATGAGCATCAATAGTAAAAACAAGACGAAAGTGACAATAACAGCGATGCAGGCAATCGTATAACCCATTGGAGCTAAAGATAATACTTTAATTTGACTGAATTCAATACTTTCGGAGAACTCCGATGACTTTGCCTGCAATACGGAAATCAGCGGATTGCTCGTCAACAATGATTGGACCGAAGGCCTCGTTTTCAGGCTCGAGCCGGATACGGTTGTGTTCCGGAAAATATCGTTTGACGGTGGCATCGGAACCGATGACCGCTACAACAATGTCCCCTTTACTCACAGGTGCGTTTTGGCGGACAAAAACGAGGTCATTATGATGGATCCCTGCATTGACCATGCTGTCGCCCTGTACGCGGAGCGCGAAAACATCGCGGGAACGCTTGCAGAAGGAGGCGTCGACCACCACGGTCCCTTCGATGTTTTCCACAGCCAGGATAGGGCCGCCGGCAGCCACTCTGCCAAGAATAGGAATGGAAATTCCGATATCGCCGGGTTCGGAAGCCGGGGAATCGGTGGGAACGATAATTTGAATGCCGCGTGAAACCCGTGGGGAAAGTGCCAGATACCCTTTTTTACGGAGCGCCACAAGGAGCGAACTTACACCATTGGTGGACTTGATTTTGAATTCCTCGCCGATTTCACGCAATGTGGGCGGCTTGGCGTGCAGCTTGGAATAGTCGACGATAAAATTGAAGATTTGCTTTTGACGTGCGGTCAGGTCACGAACATGTTCCATGACCATAATATACTGAACACGTGTTCACGGGTCAATGGTTTTTTAAATTTAAACTATTTCCATACGCATGTTATGTTACGATTAAATGGGGTTTCCATTGAACGAAAATATTACTTTAAAGCTGCCCCATGGTCTGGAAAATCCTGCCAACTCTCGCCCTAGTCCTTTTCCTGCTGGGCCAGCCCTGCGTTGGCCGCTCCCTGTCCGAACCGAAGCCCTATTCCGTCTTTACCTCCAATGTCATCCGTCTGAAAACCGAGTTTGGCCCTGGTGAAAACATCAAGGAGGTCCGCTATTTCGCCTCATACTGGGAAGCAACCGGCTTCAAGGCCACCGAGTCCCGCCTGATCGGCCTTTCCAAAGAGCCCCCGTTTTCGTATTACTGGGACGTTTCCGGGTTGCCGGACCAGGACATGTGGCGCATGAGCCTTTACTGCGATATCGTCTTTTCCTCGGGCAAAATCGATTCCGGCGCAAAAGAACCCACCCGGTTCGTCGTGCTGGACAGGGACCGTGAACCCAGCCGTCCTTCCATGGACGCGGAATATGCCGCTTCCATGGACGCCTTTCTGGCCGGCCGCCTGGAATCCATCAGCCCGATAACGTGCGGCCGTTTCCTCTGCGGCGACAACCCCGTGCTCTTCAAGCTCTTTTGGTCTGCAAAGGGGCTGGGCCTCTATCTCAAGGTCAGGGACATCGACCCGGACACGACCTATCGCTATTCCTCCTGGCCTGCGAAAGGACTGATCGAAAAGGATTTCATTGCCCTTTACCTGGATATCCGGAACCGGCGCGGGTATTTCCTGGACACCAACACCCGCGTCTTCCAGTTCGCGCCTTCAGGCAGGGCCCACATTATCGATCCAAAACTTGTGCGCGGCTTCCCGGATACCCTGGGCAGGCTCAAGGTCTTTTCCAGCCTGGGATTCAGGAAAAATGACGCGCCTCTTCCGCCGGCTTACGAACTCTTCGCCTTCTGTCCGGCTGAAGAACTGGGATTCACACCGGCTGCCGGGGACACCGTGGGCTTCAATTTATTTTCCTTGGATTTCGAGGGGCAGGGCCCGGGCTTTGTGACTGGCACCTGGGCGGGTCTTCCCCAATGGAACGTGGCAAACCCGAGAAAGTGGGGAAACCTGATGTTCACGCCGCGTTCTTCCTCCTGGAAAAAAGCGGTGTTCGTCCTTATTCCCCTGCTTCTTTTGATCGCGTCTACCGCAACCCTTTTCCGGCGCCGGGCGCGGAAAGAGGCGCCTCCCGGGACCCAGGATCCGCTCATCCAGAAGGTGGTGGAACATGTACAGAAGAATTTCAAGGAAAACGCGCTGACCCTGGAGGCCACGGCGTCCCATTTCAACATCAGCAAGAGCTACCTGGGAAAGCTTTTCACAAAATCCATGGACATGACCTTTTCCGTGTACCTGAACAATATCCGTATCGCAGAGGCAAAGAAGCTGCTTAGGGAGACCAATGAAAACGTCACCCAGATCGGATACGCAGTGGGCTACGACAGCTTTGACACTTTTCTTTCCGCCTTTAAACGGATCGCAAGGACCACGCCTTCCCAGTTCAGGAAAGAGGAGATTAACGGATAAGGGCGATCCGTTTGCTCCATGTCCGCGTCCCTGCTTTCACCCGCACAAGGTAAAAACCCGAAGGCGCCTTCTTTCCGTCCGCCAGGGTACCGTCCCAGCCCGTGACCGCCTTTCCGCTGTATACCAGGATGAGCGCGCCCTTTAAATCCAGGATTTCCACTGATATTGGCTTCAGGGACGCGGGGATCTCAATGGAGACAAAGGGGGCAAAGGGGTTTGGGAAAAGCCGGACAGGACTTCCCGCGGTCAAAAGTGACTTGCCCCCCGCAACCGGCGTGCCCGCGACGCCCGTTGCCCACTGGGCGGAAAGCGGGACATGGCGCAGGACAAACCAGCCCTCTTCAATGGAATAGTCGGTCCACGGGCGCCATTCGGAATCCCCGTCGGCCAGGCAGATTGGAACACTGTCCATGCTGGCCGGAATCAGTATCTTCGTAGAATCCATCGGAACATCATACAATCCTATCCAACGCGCGCCCGACCGCAGGGTGGACAGGCTGCAGCTTGCGAGTCCGCTGTCGCAGGCGCCGGAACAAATAATCCTGACGCTGGTCTCAATGAGTTCCGTTGTGTCCCCGTTCTGCTGCACCGGATAATACCTGTCATAGTCAATGGTGTCACGGACGCAATAGGGATACCAGGTCTTTGCCATGACATGATAACCGCTGTCGTTCGGGTGCACCCAATCGGACTGCAAAAGGCAGGTTCCACCGTTATCAAAGAACGGCTTGTTGTGGTTGACAAAATAGATGTTCCATCCGGCCTTCCGTTTCTGAACCGCCAATCGGCAAACCCGCCGGCTGTATTCTCGAATGAGCGTATTGGGCACAGGATAATTTGTTGGAAAACATTTTGTGTTCCATGGAATATGGCCGGCCAGCAAAATCTTGATACGTTGATTATACGAGTAGAGACGGCTGATTAAGGTATCGAGATCCTTGACAGTGGAATCCAGAGGCAGGTTTCTAACAAGATTATCGTAGTAAAAATCATTCGCCCCCGCGTGGACAAGCGCCAGGGTCGGACGGCAGCTGGGGAGGCAGAGGTAGGCCATGATGTCCCGGATCTTGTACCCGCCATAGCCGTTATGGCCGGAACCCGCGCCGCAAAGATTGGTGTTGCTGCAGCCCACAAAATTAAACGGGCGGCCCAATGAATCACGGAGCATGTTCCAAAGCCACACCCGGTAATTGTTGCAGGTATACCCCGCGGAACCAAGCGACCCCGCGGTAATGGAATTTCCAATGGGCATAATCCGAAGCGTATCGCCTTCCTGTGCGCCAATGCCCGCAATCAATCCCAGTAAAAACACCCAACGCAATAACCTTTTCATATACCTCTCTATTTTACAATGGCCAGCTTTACAATATGCCGGTTGTTGTTTTCCGCCCTTGCCTTCAGAATGTAGAGCCCGGCGGCAACAGGCTTTTGCCATTGGTCCTTTCCGTTCCAAATCACGTTGTGATGGCCGGCGGGAAGCACACCCTGGAACAGCGTGAGGATCCTTTTCCCCGCAATATTAAATATCTCCAGCGTGACAGTCTGCCGCGTTGGTACGGACAGGGTAATGGTTGTACCCGGATTGAAGGGATTGGGCCATACGGCGGCCGCAAAAGATTCAACAGCGCTGGCAGCGCTTTCCCGGCCCGTGTACAGCGTGTCCGAAAGTTCCAGCACATCGTAAGACCACAAGGGTGTGGACACAGGGCCGATTGCGATCTGATTTCCATTGACCGTGAATGGGATGATATCGCCGGTTCTGACGCTCCGTATCCTCAAATGGTCCGCATCAATATTCAGCATCCACTTTGCCGTGTTGATGACCGGGGACACGGTGGCGGGTGTTTCCGCAGCATTCCACCAGGAGATAAAACCGTATTTTCCGTTATAAAGGTTCCGAAGGTGCGTCATGCCTTTGACTCCGGCCGGAAGTGTCCCATTGACTTCCAGCTTTTGCGTATATTCAAGCCAGTCCGCATTGGCATTATGCCAGTCCGTCCACTTTTTATGGACAGGTATTTCCTCCTCGGTGACCGGCGTGCAGGGCCCGCCCACTCCGGGGACCGTCCACATGATTCCCATGTTCGCGGTACGGGCAGTGGTAAAATCCAAATCATCGATATCCCGGGCGGCTTTGCCGGGTCGGGGACTCATGGTATGATTGATGACGTAGACCGGATGCCAGCAATGGAATATGAAATTGGGCTGAATCGGGATGCGGCTTTGATATCTATCCAACCAGGCATCGGCCCAGGCATAATTATCATAATCGCCGCCACTGGACCAGTCCTGGATGTCGAAAACCTCCATTAAATTGACCCAGGTACGCCCGACAGAGACAGTGGCTGGCGCCATGGCGGCCTTTATGCTGTCTATAATGGTTCTAAAACCTTCGCGCCACATGGCGTCCACGTAGCCGCCCGGACCGTTTGGGGACAAGTAATTCACGCCATAACCATCCTCAATAAACCAGCCGACGGCACCGGCAGATAGGGTAACGCGGCCGAGGTAGCCTCCAAAAACGGATGCGGATGGAACATCATCGGGATAAATTCCCGTTTTGGGTGGAAAGGACTCAACCCCGATATATAAATAAGGACTCAGGCCATTTTGCGCCATGACGTTCGAAAAAGTACCATTTGAAGTCTTGTCGGCAAATTGGGGTATCTGATTGGTTGAAAAATAGTCCTTGGACCACGTGCCGGTTGAAACATATCCAAGACCGCCGTAACCCATGCGTTTTACCAGATTGGCGTCCGCCCCGGAAGAGGCATACTCCCCGACCATGGGTTTCGTGGTATGGGACGTCGTCAAGATATGTCTGCTAATTAAAAAGACCTGATACTGAAACTCACCGGCTTCAATGGAGCCGTTGTCCCAAAAGCCCTCAAATACTTTTGTGGTCTTATGGCCTGCGGCATCCATATAATCGCTGAACCAGTAATTCGGCGCATAGCCCAGCCTGACATTGCCGGAAGCCGCCCGGGTTACGTCCATATAATTCAGATTGCTGACCATCAAACCATTGGCGGCCTGACTGGTTGCGGGAATCATTTTCAGATTGGTGAAGTTGTATGCCTTCAAGCCGCTGACGTAAAGTGACGGCCCGGATTGGAATTCGTCGAAGATGACCGTATCCAATACTGCTTCTGAATCCAGAAAACCATTGTCTGTTCTTATCTTGAACCATTTCGTCATCCAGGGTTCGTCTCCCGGATACAAATCATAACAAATTGACATGGTAATGCCGGCATTACCGCCAAGACCTATTGCCTCGATTTCCAAGGTTTTAACATTCCCCCCCTTGATCGCCGGCGCATCGTTCAAGGTCCATGACCCGAGCTCAAAATCCATGGACAGGTCGCTCACATACGGCCCGCTGATTGCGGTATCAGTGACGGTTCTAATCGTGATGGATGCGGGAACAAAGCTGAATTTTCCATCGGTTGAGCCCCAATACTGTATCCTTACGGAATCAACATGCGTTATAGACCCCAAATCAACCATCCACCAATCATAACCCCCACCACCGGGACTCCAGCCGTTATCGGGCGAATCAACATAATAGTTTCCGTCATTGGCCGTCCCGGCTGTGCAATGGTTGTCGGTGCACCAGATATTGGTCGTCATGGCTTTAGCCGGCTTATTGAGCCCGACATTGACGCTCCCTGAAATTACTTCGATTTCAACGATCCGTGTATGATATTCGCTTTGCGCCCCGTCCACCAATTCAACCTTCAAGTACCGCCCATCGTTGTTCACAGGATAGGAAAACAGATTTTGCGAGTAGGGCGAACCGTCAGCAGGCACTTGTTTTGAGCGATCAACGGCTGTTTCCCAGCGTTGGGTGTTCCGGGACATTATCTTCCCGGCTGTGGAAGGAGTTTGGACTATTTCCAACCCGTTTTTCTTGTCCTTAAAAGATACGACTTTGAATCCATATTGAACC
>JAZDKP010000077.1:0-2836 GCA_043802925.1 Fibrobacterota bacterium
CGCCCTTCTGGATCGTGTAGGTATACCGCCACTCTCTTCTAAGGTCGCGGACCGCCCGGCTGCACGGTGTACGTATCGGCGTCCGGTTTTATCTCTTCGAGCGCGCTCACGCGCAGCAGGTTTTCCCCGTGCGTTTATTTCTCCTGGGGAGGGTCGGCCGCGTCTCGAGGCGTGCGCTCGAGCCGCGCCTCCTCGAGAAACCAGATGCCGCGCGCCAGCGGGGACGGGTCGGTGTTCCTGAGCCGCATCGTGACGCGGACATTCTTGTGGCTCCAGGTCGCGGTCTTGGCGTGTTCGTCGCCCGTGAGGGTCCAATTCTCATCCTTGTCGACAAAGGAACGCGCTTCCGCTGGAAGGAAGGCTTTCCATTCACGCTCGGATAACACGTCCAATTCCACTTGTGCGATCATCAAAGGGTCCGGGCGCCACGGCTGGTGCCCCTCTTCGATCACCGCGTGCTCGAGTTCCTTCAGGGAGATCGTATTTCCCCAATCTGAATCGAAACGTACAACAGATTGAAACGCGGGATTCTTCGTTCGGGTCGCCTCGGGGAAGCTCTCGACTAGTACCGTCCATCCCAAACCGGCGGCGAGCGTTAGGCCGACGAGAAAAAACGAGATTCCTATAGTGAATGGATGGCGGCCGCGTTTTGCGATCGTCTCTTTTTCCTTCTTGAAGGCGACACTCCGCCATTAGGAACCCAACTCCGACAAGAGTTCTTCCAGGCATTGCCCGGTATATTCGCGCAGGATAAACGGCCCGGTTACGGATTCTTGGATTTGACAATCGCGCAAACCCATGCCGCAGCCGCGAAAGACCTCGCCCTGATACGATATGCTGAGCTCCAGTTGTTGCGAATTGCAAAAGGGCTTGCCCTTTTCCTGAACAACAACAAATATCAGGGGCGAATCGCTCCCAAAAAGAATCGTTCGCGTTTCGTTGCGCATTTTCTTCTTGAAGGCCGTTGCGCTCGGCGACGCCTCGACGCATCTCGTCAAAAACTCGAGGGAGCAACGGATACCCAGCCGGGCGTCAACTCTTGACTCCGGGTAGCGATTCCCGAACAGGGCCTTCGCGTCCCCGTCGCCCAGGGCGAACTCCGCGCTCCAGACCACGAGGTCGTCCGATCCGCCGTTCTCCAGCCTTACGCCCACGCGGACCTTGTCCACGTCGTCCGGCACGGCATCCCGAATGATGCGAAGCGGCAGGTCGAATCCTTTAACCGCACCCGGCAAAATCTCGGTCTCCAAAAGAACCGTCGATGTTCCGCCGAAGGGCCCCTGGCGGTGCCTGTGTTGCAGAACCCATGTTTGGATCTCCGGCTCAA
The DNA here is from genome assembly GCA_043802925.1 of Fibrobacterota bacterium. Taxonomy (GTDB): domain Bacteria; phylum Fibrobacterota; class OXYB2-FULL-49-7; order OXYB2-FULL-49-7; family JAEUSG01; genus JAZDKP01. The sequence goes on from JAZDKP010000077.1 coordinate 1,328, forward strand.
ACCATTGTATTCGACTCCAAAGGAGGGCGATGTCCTCCTCGCCATTCTCCCGTGTAACTTGATCATAGGCTCCCTTAAAAAGGACGAGCGGCCTTTTCATGAGATTTTTAATAAATATCTTTTCCCGAGACTTGTCGTAGCGCACCTCGACGCGAGAGATTTCCCCGGGCACGAGAGAAACTGCGGGCGACCAGACTATGGCGTAAGGCCGCCGCAGGTCTTCTTGCGGAAGGACAATCCCTATGCGCGCCACGTCATAGGAAAAGAGATCGTTCTCCGCTATCACGGACAAGGGAAGCGGAAAGGGTTCCGTCGCGCCGGTCGGGACTATGCGCGGTTCGTTTCGCCCCTCGTTTTTATCCGTCGGCGGACCGTTCGGATATTTCCGTTGCATGATCCAACGTTTATGGAGCGCGTCATACCACTCTACGCGAATCCAGGTGAAGCCCCTCATCCTATGGGAATCCATTCCATAACCGGGACCGGAAAAGGCGAGGGCTCTCGGCATTTGATTTTGGACGACAAGCTCTTCCCGCTTAAGGTCGTAACGGAGGCGAACGGCGGGGGCCTTCGGAGGGACGGCCGTACGACCGGCATCCTGCCCAAAAACCGCCCCCATCATAAGCAGAAGCAAGGCGAAATGCGCCCTGCGCGGAAAAAGGCTGATGCATGCGGGGATATGCAAAAAGGCTCGCATCGGACTCCCTCATCGAGGACATTCATTTGTAAAACTTGAAATACCATTCCCTGGTTCCCGGAACTTGAACCTGTCGCAGAATGAGAGACCAGCCGGGCCGGTAATTGCGCGGGTGGTCGCCGATCTTTTCCAATCCGCCTTTGGTATCAAAGGGTCCGGTATCTTCGCCTTCTTTTGGCATTGAGCGTGGAGAATAGAAATGCGTTGCGCCTCCCGTATTGTCCGGTACTTCACCGGTCAGGATCTGTAACGCCAGATGACTAACGTTTTCTGTGGGTTCTTGATTCAAAGCCATGCCGCCATTATACAGCCCCCGGTTTAAAGCCACCCAGCCGACCGCGATTCGTTCCGCAAGCGTTCCCACGCCGGCCTCGCTCATAATGATGCGTGCCAGCCTTCCAATTGCTTCGTTCTTGTTTCCGGCATTTCCTGCGGTTTCGTTATCGGCTCTCTTCGCACGCGGAATCCTCAGCCGCTGCCCGGGATAGATCCGGTCGGGGTCCTCGAGAAGGTCCCGGTTGGCCTGCCACAGCGCCATCGCGTCGAGTCCGAAGCGGGAGGCGATTCCCAAGAGCGTGTCGCCTTCCCGCACGACATGGTATTGCGCCTCTTCGTCAACTTCTTTCGATGTTTCCCGGACGGATTTCCCGCGCGGCGCGCGGAGCGCCTGCCCCGGATAGATCCGGTCCGGGTCCGCGATCCGGTCGCGGTTCGCCGCGAGGAGCGCCTCGAGGCTCACCCCCAGCTTCCTGGCGATTCGGGAGAGCATGTCGCCCGGCTGGATCGTGTAGGTATACCGTCACTCTCTTCTA
>JAZDKP010000078.1:0-4527 GCA_043802925.1 Fibrobacterota bacterium
GGTATCGAAAGGCAAAGAGGCTTTCTCTGTCATTCCCGCGAAAGCGGGAATCCACCACCTGATGATGGATTCCGGGTCAAGCCCGGAATGACAAACAAGCCGTAGCAAGCTACGGGGAATTGAACCCATTGTGATTAAAGGAGATACAATGAGTATCCAGCGAATCGTTTGCCTCTTTTTACTTTTCCTGCTGCTGTCATCCTGGAAAATGACGGCATCGGCCCAGGAAACCAACATCCTGGTTCTGTCTCCGGACACCCATTTCGTCGCCAATGACAACGGCGGCTGGGCGCAATACGAAGCCGGGAATTTCCTGGAATACACCGCGCAGCCGCCCCGGGAGGACTATCACGACATCATCGACTGGTGGCATGGCCGCATGGGTACGTTGCTCGATTTGAACCTCGATCATAAGAGTGTCCGTTCGGACTGGTCCGGTTACACCTGTCTCCGTTTCGAGGTCTACAACACCGCGTCCCCGCTCCGCATCGGTGTCCAGGTCCAGGACGGCTCCGGTCCGTATACCGGAGGCTATACCGGCGTCTTTTCCAGGCGGTTCAGTTTCGATCTTCCGGCAGGGGACACGGTGACCTGCAATTTCCCACTGCAGGAGGTGGCGACAGCCGGGGAATTGGATCTAACCAAGATGCTGGGGTTTTTCCTTTTCCGATCGGGTTATTCGGGAAATACCGAACTTTATTTCAAGAATATCCGGCTGGTCGGAAGCGGGACTTCGGGTTATACCACCCTCAATCCGAACGAAGCCGTGGGTCCGTTTTCGCGGCAGGTCTGTAAAACGGCTCCGCCGGCCGTGGATTCGGCGGGCCTTGTCCGGACCCTTGGAACGGTATCCGCCATAGGTCCGGTGACAGCGGTTTCTTTTTCAGGTGGCTATGCGTGTTCCCATGGCCATTTTGGCGGGAGCGGCGCCACTTATTATCAGGTTCTCCGGAGAGCCGTTTCCGTTTACGATGATAATCGAATCGCTTTTCTGGCCGGCGGGAACGTTTCCACTATCGCCGGCGGCGTGATTGCGAGCCGGCCGACCACCTGCGAAGGCGGCAGCATTGTCGCCATGGGAAGCTTCGACGGGGGCCTGACATGGGGCGGCATCCTTGAAGGGGAAAGCCGTCCAGCATACCTGAACCACTGGTACTGGCGCTCCAATGGTTCAAGCAGCCATATCAGCGGGGACATCTATTTCCTGGGCACACAAAACTGTATGTCCTACCACAGTGAAGTGGATATGTTTTTCCGCCGCTTGAAGTTCACGGGCAACGGATGGATCGAGGACCGTTTCAGCATCATCGACCAGATAAGAAAATGCCCCTATTTCTCCATGGCGCTGGAACTTCCGTCCAGCCGCCTTTGGGCCGCTGTCGGTGACGGTTTTGCGGGCAACAACATCAATTCAAAATATTCAGACGATGACGGACGGACCTGGGCCCCCTGCAAGGACGCCTCGGCCTCTGCGCCTCGACCGTTCTATGTGGCGGGTGTGGACCCGGTCCCGGATTCCGTGCTTCAGTTTCCGGGTTACAGCATTGTGGGGCCGACGCTTGTACCCGTCAACGACGGCCATGTGGCTGCTTTTTCCCGTACAGGCTACAAATGGATGGAACATGACGGAACAAACTGGAGCGCCGTAAGGACCATCGGATACTGGGGCAAAGGCGTCGGGGAGTGGTCCAACCTTTACAACTGGGTGGATGCGACCGTTATCAATGGAAACGAGGTCTTTCTTTCCAAAGGCGGATATTACGATAACGGCTATACTACGGAACGGGTCACGGACCTTGAGGTCAACCATCTTGTCAACTGCACCACCTGGCAGTTGGATACGCTGGAACAGGACAGCGTAACGGAATCCATCATCACTGCCAGCGGCAGCGCGGTCTATTGTTTTTATGTCCACAAGACAGGTGGGCAATATGTGGTGAAATACCGCCGTTACCATGACGGCACCTGGTCCGTTGCGGCCACGCTGGCGACGCAGAGCAAGGCCATCAACCGCTTTGCTGCTCCGCAAATCTGTCCGCCCAATTTCGCGGTGGTCCTCTGGGACGAGATGTATTCGTCCTCATCGGAAATGACGAACATCCATTATGTCCGGGTTCCTAATCCGGACTTTACGGTTTCTGTACAACAGCCGGGTGTCACGTCAAAGGCCGCTTTGAAAACCGCGCTTTCCGGTATTACGCCGACCCCCTGCCGGGATATTGCGCAGTTCCATTATACCCTGGGCCAGAAAGGTCCCGTTTTGCTGCAGGTTTACGACATCCGCGGAAAACTCGTCCGCACATTGGAAGCGACAATGCGTCTGCCCGGTTCCTATAGGATCCAATGGAATGTTTCAAAAGTTCCGGCTAATATTTATTTTATCAAATACACGGCAGGTTCGGTTCGGCAGTCGCGTAAACTTGTAATCTTGCGGTAGAGGAAAAGCATAACAATCATCAAGCCACCACGAGGAAAACATGAAAACCAGGTATGTAAAACCGGAGCTTAAATGGGCCATGGTTCTGCTTTGCATGGGTATTTTATCTTTGTCCGTCCTGTCCGAGGAACGCCTCTTTTGCGGTTTTGAGCAGGTGGAACTGGCCACTTGGCCGCTGACCTCCTCGGATGCCGGCAACGGGGACCTTAAATACCTTGGTCCCAATTACAATCAGGCCTATGTAACCTGGATTACAAGCGAAAGCGCATCCGATGTCACGCAGGGAACGCGGGCGCTCTGCCATGAAATCTGGTCGAGCAACCCCGTGAGTGCAAAACTCGTCCATTTTCATGGTTCCTTGTGGCAGGACTGGAGCTGGTTGACGAACAGCGGCTACGGCGGCGGTAGCGGGGCTTGGGACCCCGCACGCACCCGCTACGAGGAATATTTCGGCAACATGGAATGGAACGCGCGGCGATTCTGCCCGCTGGTGACCCTTCAAGGGACCGTGGACCGGCTTCCGGATTCGCTTCGGAACTGGTCGGCTTTCGACTACCTCTACATTGACGTGAAATCAACCGTTGCCAATATTGCGCTATGGGTTTATCTGTTCGGCAAGGACAGGCCATCGCACCGGCGGACCTTTGTTGTCGATGCCGGTAGCTACGTGACGCTCCGGGTGCCCATCAGGGAAATGGCCTGGGCCGGCGGCCTGGATTTGACCAACACCAAGAATTTGCGCATCGAGCTCTGCAATGCCGAAGGGCCCACCAAGGTGTTCATCGACAACATCCGCCTCGCGACTGCGGACGTGACCCCCTCGTTTGTCGTGGTGAATGATTCCGCCCCGGTCGTGCCCTGGTTACTGACCTCTCCCCACCAGCCCCCACGTGACCAGGCAATACCGGTCGTGGATGTACCGACCCGTGTTACCGGTGAGATTGCCGCTTCGGAGCCGGTTATTGCGGCCATAACGACTACCGGAGCCAACACAGATCGATCCAGCGTGAACCTGGGCAATGCCATTTCCGTATTCGATAACAACCGCATCAGCCTGATTGGCGAACTGTCCGGTTACGCACCCTGGTCCACCACATCAATTGTGAACCGCTCCTGGATTGTGTCCACGGACGGCGGAGCCACCTGGCATTCGGACGGTTCCCGCGCCCAGCCTCGAGTTCTCTCAACCTGGCCAAGAGGTTCTTATAACTGCTGGGGCCAGAGCGACCTTCAGTTGCGGGGCACGGACTATGTGATGCCAATGGGCTGGTGCGGCCATAATGGCCCGGGCAGCGGCTTTATGATGTATCACCAGTTCTATAAGGTGGTACCCACGAACGCGGGCTGGCAGACCTATCCCATGATGGATTATACCGCAGTTCCCCAGAATTTTTCGGCCATCATTGCCATGGACCAGGTGACCGGCTGCCAGGGCGGCGCCAGATTGGCCTCTCTTCCAAGCGGCCGTCTTTTTATGGTCACGACGGATTGGAATCCCAAGGCGACCTTCAGCTGGGCATTCCTGACGAGTTACAGCGACGACGGCGGCATCCGCTGGCAGTTTCCCCAAGGCCGGTCCGCGCTTTATACGCCGGCAGGCAGCGACCCCTACAACATAAACGGCAACAGCAGCCCCTCCTGTCTGTTGCCCTACAAGCACAACCAGGCCATGCTCCTCTATGACCAGAGCGGAGTATTGTATTATTCGCTGCACAATGGGACTTCCTGGGGCCATTTCTCCTCCTTCATGTCGAACGGATGGAAACGCTACATTTCCAACGGCGTCACCTACCTCGACAGCACCGTGTTTCTCTGCATGAAATTGACCACTTTGTACACCGGAGGGCCCGGTCTTTCCCTGGTCAAACGCACGGGTAGCGGCAGCGTGACGGAGCAGGTGGTGGCGCTTTCGCCGAACATCCAAAGCGGTAAATTGACGTTGTGCGGCGAGCGGCTCTGGTTCACCTGGGTCGACACCGCGGAGAACGCCATTTACGCCAAGAAATACTTCATCCGCTCCGACACCTGGAGCGATTCCGTGAAACTGGCGCAGCCCACGGGTAAAATCCGCGGCACGATTGTCTCGACTG
>JAZDKP010000079.1:0-6655 GCA_043802925.1 Fibrobacterota bacterium
TCTCCCTTCATTAAAGGCCGGCATCGGCCTCTTTGAATCTTCCAGCGGCACCTACCGTCCGGACGCTGAAACGCCGTACTGGGAAACAGAGTCGGACGTGGAACGGCTGGGCATGGTCGCGGAATACTCCCCGAATGCAGCCGGCCGTTTTCTTCTGAACGCCGGCCTTCAGACCAACGGGAACCGGACCGCGGAGGTGAATGACCGGCGCGCGGGCGGTTATTACGAACTGTCGGGGACGCTGGCCCCTCTTTCCGGTCCCTGGCAAAATTACCGCCTGCTCCTTTCGGACAAGCGGGCCTTTGTCGAGAGCAACCAGGCCGTCATTGACACAGCCGCACTGGGCGGTTCCACCCTCTTTGGCAACAATGACACTCTCTCCGTTTACGCGGGCTACCACCGGGAGCTGAACAGCTCCTTCTTTTACGCGCGCACGGACCGCACGGTGCGGGACTTCTCGGCGCGGGTCTCCAAAAGACTCGGCCAAAACATGCGCAACGCAGCGCTATTCAGCGTCAGCCGGAACGCATTCAACTTTCCGGATGATCCGTTAAACAACAAGCGCGATTTTTCCATGGCCGGCCGCCTGCTCTCAACAATAGAAAAGGGGCCCGCGAAGGTGACCCTTTCGGGCGCATACGGCGGCAGCCAATCGGACTTTGCATTTGAGGAGGCGCAGGAGTCGCATCCCGGCCCTGCCGGAGTGGCCACAGCGGAACGCCAGCTCATGAACGAGAAAGCCGCGGACGCCGAAGTGCGGGGCGCCCTGTCGGTGCGCTACTGGAGGGACTACGCGGTCCGGGTTGCGAGGCTCCTCAAGGGCCGGCAATACGACTATCCTTTTGCCTTCACCGACCTCAGCGGCACACTCCGGAAAAACGTCGAGACACGCGATGTCCTTGACGACAACGACACCCTCTCCATCGCTTTCCCGGCCCGCGACACCGGCTGGCTGCTCTTCTCCCGTTCGTTCCGGTACCTCAACTACCTTTCACCCGAACGGAGCGCGCAGAACCGGCTGTCGAGCACCTACAGGGCCGGGCTCGTCCACCAGCTGAACGCGCGCAAGGTCAATACAAAAAACGCGCTCTTCGTGGGTGTGTCCGAAGACTCCATCGTCTACCCCGAGCCGGGCAAGGAGCCGGGCCGCTTTTATCGCCGCGTGGAGTTCACGACCTTCAGCTATTTCAGGAACGTCCCGGGCTTCCGCAATACCCTGTCCACGGATTCCGTCAATGGTTCCGACAGCCTGTCGCTCCTTGCGGTCGCGGCCCTGGTCGAAAACGGCGCGCTTTTCTATGAGGGGGGCCGGGCTTTCTTTAAAAACGGCGTGATCCGCGAAGCCGGCATTTCCGCCTTTGCCAAAAAACAATGGACCCCGGCCTGGTCCTCGGCCGGCTGGCTCAAATACTCGGCCAGCACCAACGAAAAACGGAATTCTTTCGGTGACTTTGAAAAGACCTCGGAGTCAGGGAACCTTGAGGCCGGCGTGCGCGGGACCCGTTCCAAAAACCGCTTCATTGCCAGCCTGGAGTGCAAACTGCTCCGCTCACGCTTCAATGGCGCGCTCACGAGTCATTATGTGTATATTAACCTTGTTTTGAACCGGGATTTTTGACACATGACGCGCATATTAGTCTTGCTCGTAACCCTCCTCCTGCTTTCCGCGTGTTCGCTTTTCAAGACTCGGAGCGCGCAGCCGCCCACCAGTTTTTCGGGCCGGGACTTCACGGAATACTCCGACATCCTCGATGCGCTCATTGACATTTACGCCAATCCCGGCCGCAGCAGCGAGCTGGCCACGCTGCTCGATGATACACTCTTTTACTTTCAGGCGGATTCCGCCGACGCTTCGGATATGTCGGGCAAACCCTCCCGCTGGGGCCGCAACGAGGAAATCAGCGTTACCGCTGCCATCCTCTCCGACAGCGCGAATGGGGTGGCCGTCTTTGCCAACACCGGCGCCAACGCCCCGGCCCGCATCTTCGTCTCGTCCGATTCCGTGGTGCTGCGCTGGGACTATCAGTTTGTACGAAACGACAATGCCCAGTTCGCAGGCACCTCTTATTTCACCCTGGTCCGCCGGCAGGGCCGCTTTTACATGCGTGACTGGAAGGACTACCGCAACACAGTCCTCGGCTATAAAAGCTGGGGCCGCTGGAAGCTGGAGAACCGATGACAACGAAGATTGCCCTGCTGGGCGGTACTCTCTGTCTGTTGCTCCTCGCCTGTAACGGACGGGACCTCGCACTTTTCAATCCAGACACCTATTATCCGGCCGAACGCGCGGATAACGGAGTCCGGCCGCTTACGAATGACACACCGGATAACGTGCTGGAAAATCTCAAAATCAGCTACAACACACGCAACTACGACCTCTACCAGGCAATACTGGCCCCGGATTACCGCTTTTATATGAGCCAATATTACCTGGGTGCGTTCAACGACGGCGTGACGCCGCCCCCGGACCCGGCCAGCTGGACGCCGGAACTCACCACCGACAGTCTTGGCGCGCAGCACATTACCTACTACAAGACCGCATTACAGGACCTCGCAACCATCCGGAAAATGTTCGACCCGGCTGGAAACGCGAAAGAGCTCGAACTCTTCTATCAGGCCTCGCGGGCCTACAGCAAAGACCCGGACACAGTGGTCTACAACATCCGCAACATCGAACTTACGGTCATTCTCCGTAATAACCCCACGGAACCTTACGTGGTCTCGGACAAGGTCGGCTTTTCCATCACCCAGGTCTGGCTCATCCGCGGCAGCGATGCGCTCTGGCGCATCTGGCGCTGGTACGACAACACCTACGGCGCCGGAGACTCGAACTGATGCGCGGGTACCGGCCCCTTATCATTGGCCACCGCGGGGCCAAAGGACTGATAGCGGAAAACACCCGCGGCTCCTTCCGCAGGGCGTTTGCCCTGGGCGCGGACATGGTGGAATTTGACGTTCACCTTACGCGCGACAACGTACCTGTTGTCATGCATGATTTCACGGTCACCCGCACCACAAACGGCCGCGGCCGTATCCTGGAGATGACACTGGCCCGCTTCCGTAAGCTGCGGTGCGCCAATGGCGAGGCGCCACCCACACTGGAAGAAGTACTCCGGCTGGTAAAAAAGCGTAGAATCAACGTGGAACTCAAGACGGTGGACGCGGCAAAGGCCGTGGCCCGCGTATTTGAAAAGAGGGACATCCAACGCGTCCTCTTCAGCGCCTTCCGCTGGAAGGCGCTAACGACACTGCGCACACTGCGGCCGGACGCAATACTGGGAGTCCTGCTCGAACATCAAAGGAACGTGAATCGTGCGTTTACCGCTGCCCGCGCGCTTTCAGCCGGGTCCATCCACCCCTCCATTGAACTCCTGACACCGGCGTTTATGGCACGAGCAAAGGCTCAAGGACTGAAGGTGCTGGTCTATGGGTTGCGGGATGACAAGGATGCGCTGCGCTGCTTTGAATTACGCGCGGACGGCGTGTTCGTGGATTATCCGGACCAGGCCATCCGGTTATTCAAACGCTGGAGCGCGCAAGCGCTTTGACGAGCGCAAAGGCCTGTTCTGTCTCGCGGAAATCAGCGTATTCCTTTTCAGAATGCGGGTTGTGCGCGCCAATGGAAATATTGACCGCGCGAACTCCCATAAAATTAAAGACATTGGCGTCACTGCCGCCCCGATAATGCGTAAAGTCCGGCTTTAGACAAGCCTCGCAAGCGGCTGATTTGCAATCCATTACGATTTTACTATCGAGTCTGTGCGCATAAGGTTTAAACATGTCTTCTGTAGCGAATTCAATGACCGCGCCCGCCTTTTTCGCTTCACCGGCAAACACGGTTTTGACCCGTTCCATTTCGAGCTTCATACGCTTTTCCGTATTCGCCCTGACCTCTCCCACCACCACCGCGCGCGCGGCCACTACATTACTCGCGGTCCCACCCTCGATGCGGCCGATGTTCACTGAAACATTTTTCCCCGGCATGCCCAACGTTAACCGTGCAATGGCGCGTGAAGCAACCTGGATGGCGTTGATGCCGCCATTGGGGTGGATACCCGCATGGGAGCCTTTGCCAACGACCGTGACACGGAACGTGACCCCGCCCACCGTGGAAAGCACAAAATGGCCCGGTTCGCGGCTGCCGTCGAGGACGAAGATACGGCGGATACTCTTTGGAATGGCAAGCGCGGCCGCGCCGAACATGCCGATTTCCTCCTGCACGGTAAAGGCGCAGGCGTAAGGACCGGGCACGGTGCGAAGCAGTTCGAGCATGAGCGCAACGCCCAGCCGGTTGTCGATGCCAATGGGATAATTCCCTGCGGCCTTCAGTCTCTTGCGATCCATTTTAAAGACCCCCTTGGCGCCCACGCCCACGGTATCGAGGTGCGAGACAAAGAGCGTGTGCGCGGCCGAAGGGGCCGTTCCCTTTGGAAAAGCGGTGATGTTACCCGCGTTCCCGCCGATTGTCTTGAAGGCCTGGTCTTCCTTCGCATGCGCGCCCATGCGCCTGCAGCAGGCCAGCACATGGTCCGCAACAGCCCGTTCGTCGCGGGAAACAGACACAACCTGCACGAGCGCTTTAAGCGTCCTAAGAAACTCTTTTGTCATTTTTGGCCCTCCCTGCCGGACTCCGGGATTTTCATCTGGCTGAAGCGCACGTCCATGCGGAAATAGAAAAAGATTCCCGCGACCACGGTCACGGCCCATGAAATAAGATGATAAAGGATGGCAACCGCCGCGCCCGCGCTGGCCGTGAACCCGAACACCAGAAAGGACTCGCGCAGCGCGAGGTGGAGCGTGCCCACATACCCCGGCGAACTGGGCAGGGCCACGCCAAACGCGACCACGCCCGCAGAGAACAGGGCCTGCAGGGGCCGCAGGTCAACGTCGAGCGCACGGGCCAGGATGAACATCATGCTGACATAGCTGCCAAGGACGAGGGGGGTGAGAGCAAGAACAATCGCGGTCCGTTGCAGATTGAACATCCATTCCGTGGACTCACGCAGGAGGGTCACCAGGTGCCCCAGTGCGCGTCCGACAGGGCGCCAGAGCCGGTCGGACAGTGCGGAAAACAGGCCCAGGAACCGGCCGGGAAAAAGGCGATAGAGCAGCCCGGCAAGAATGGCGCAGCAGGCCGCAACGAAAGTGAATTTCACAAGGTACATCACCGGGACCGCACCCATAAACTGCCGGGTACGGAAAAGAGGCAGGTAGAATGCGGCAGGGATCAGCACGCAGAGGGCATAGCCCGTGGAATCAATCACGCGCTCCACGGCCACGACTCCGAGTGAGGAATGGAGCGAATAGCGATTCTTTTTATAGAGCAGAAAAACCCGCACCGCCTCACCGATTCGGGCGGGCAGCACGTTATTGGCCATAAAGGCCACGGTGACCACGGCCATCATCCCTTTGTCGCTGGCCCCCTCCTGCCGGGGCAACAGGTATTTCATACGGAGCCCGCGCAGGTAAAGGGAAAGCAGGGTGAGGCCGATGACCGCAAGCACGGTCAGCGCATTAAGCCGTTTCAGGTGGCCCAGGACCTCGTGCAGCGAAACGCTTTTAAAAAAAAAATAAAGCGCCAGGACCGTGATGGCCAGTCCCAGCGCTATTTTAAGCGCGTTGCTAAAGCGCTTGCGCGAATTCATCAATACCGGTAATGCTCGGCCTTGTAGGGGCCGTTGACCGGAACGTCGATATACTCGGACTGTTCCGTTGTCAGCTTTGTCAGCTTGGCACCGATTTTTGCAAGGTGCAGGCGCGCCACCTCTTCGTCGAGCTCCTTGGAGAGCCGGTAGACGCCGACCTTGTAGTCTTTGGTCCACAGGTCAATTTGAGCGAGCGTCTGGTTGGCAAAGGAGTTGGACATGACAAAGGAAGGATGGCCCATGGCGCACCCGAGGTTGACAAGCCGGCCTTCGGCGAGAATGAAAATGGAACGGCCGTCCTTGAAGAAATACTGGTCAACCTGGGGCTTGACATTGACCTTTTTAACGCCCGGCGTATTTTCGAGCTTTTCGACTTCAATTTCATTGTCAAAATGGCCGATGTTGCAGACAATGGCCTGGTCCTTCATTTTGAGCATGTGCTCCACACGGATGATATCGCGGTTGCCTGTGGCCGTGACCCAAATGTCGGCCCAGCCGAGCAGGTCCTCGACGCGCTTGACCTGGAAGCCGTCCATGCAGGCCTGGAGCGCGCAAATGGGGTCTATCTCGGTGACCGAAACCACGCAGCGGGCGCCGGCCAGCGACTGCGCCGACCCTTTGCCCACGTCGCCGTAACCGCAGACCACGGCCTTTTTGCCGGCCAGCATGACATCGGTGCCGCGCCGGATGCCGTCGACCAGGGACTCGCGGCAGCCGTAGATGTTGTCAAACTTTGACTTGGTGACCGAATCGTTGACATTGATGGCCGGGAAGAGGAGCTCGCCCCGTTCCATCATCTGGTAAAGCCGTTTGACACCGGTTGTCGTTTCTTCGGAAACGCCCTTGATGTCCTTGGCCAGTTTTGAGAAGAAACGGTTGTCTTTTTTGAGCGACCTGGCAATGAGCGCCATCAGGATGTCGAACTCCTTGTTGCCGCTGTTCTTTTTGATACGGCGAGGGTCGTTTTCGCAACGAAGCCCTTCGTGGACAAGCAGCGTGGCGTCGCCGCC
>JAZDKP010000080.1:0-2598 GCA_043802925.1 Fibrobacterota bacterium
TGATTTTGTCCTTTTTTACATTGATCCACGCAACGATAGTCTTAAACGAAACTTTCGACACGGACACCGGCTGGCTGACGTTATCCTCAGCCACGGATTCCGTCTATGACGGTAAAATGCACATGGCCTCCACCAATGCCAACGGACTGGGTTGGCTAGTGAACAACAATATCAGCCTTAAAAAGTTTACCATCAGCGTTGAAACTCAAATGATTGGCCCGGACACCAATGCCAAATTAGGGATTTCCTTTATGACGCAAGACAACACCGACGCCTATCAATTTTACGTTTATCCCTCGGGCCATTATTTCATCGCCAAATACACAAACAGTGCCTATACTGATTTTTCAAATGGAAAACTCCAGGCTAACACCTTCATTTCTGGAAGCGCCAATACGCTCAAAATCGTCGGACTCAATAATACCTTTTCCTTCCTCTGTAACGGCCAGCTGCTGACGACCATTACAGACAACGCCATTCCGGATTCGGGAAAGTTCGGCCTTATCATTACCGGCCAGCTTGCCGCCACATTCGATAACCTTTTGATTGATAATGAAGCCGCGCCGGACAATGGGCTTAAGGTCTTTCAAGACGATTTTTCCGATAGCACGCGTCCCGGCTGGAACAACAACGCCCGATTAGGTTCCTTCACCTATCAGAATGGAAAGCTGCGGTGCGCATCTTATAATTCCGGCGTCTTTTCCACGCTTGTATCCGACGGTAATTATGGGATTGCAGATACCATTTCCGTGATTACGGAAAAAGTCTTGCCTCTGCCGTCCACGACAAACCTGTACGGTCTGTTCTTTCATTATTCCACGGTCAGCATCCGCGATACCCTGCGCACCTGCGGCTACATCTTTTGCATCCTGAACGGAAGCTACTACTCCCTGTTGCGGCTCTCCGATGCGCGGGCAAAGATACCACCTACACGCTCATCAACCCCACCCAATCCCTCAGCATACAAGGCGCGACCGTCAGCACGCTCAAGGTCGTCAATTCTCCGGACGGCAAAAAAGACCTGTATGTCAACAATGTCAAACTGGCCTCTTTGACGGACAACACCTTTCCCTCCGGGGGCGTGGGAGTGGCGGGCCTGGGAGGCGTGACAATCAATTTCGACGATTTCAGGGTAGCCGCTGCTGTGGAGGAACCCCTCGTTGAACGGGAAGCCAATGTTCTTATCCCAACCTCTCCGACACTCACGGCCATCCCCAACCCCTTCAACCCCCGGACGCGCATCCAGGTGAACGGTATTGGCAACGCATCGTTCAAACTTTGCCTGTACGACGCCCAGGGTCACCGGATCAGCAAATGGGAAGGAAAGAAACCCTCGGTCTTCACATGGGACGCGGGCACCCTGCCTCCGGGCATCTATTTCGCGCGGCTCGTTTGCGGCCGGAACATGGTCACGCAACGGTTGGTTCTTCTGCGCTGATTTTATTTCTACTCTTTAAGACCCGCCAAGTCAACCTGACATGGCCTGACGGGTTTTTCTTTTCATTGCGGTTTTTCTTATAAAAAGCTATCTTGATTATAGAAATAACCCTTTGAAAGGATACCTTGGATGAAAGGATTGCTCCTTGTTCTTACCATTCTGCTGCTCGTTATTCCGGTACAATCGGTGGAACGCATTGACCCCACACTATACATCTGTTTCGCAAAAGAGATTGTAATACACAAGGAACCGCAAACCACCTCGGAATCCTCAGGAAACCTGCTGTTCGGCATGCCGGCCGTGGCCATGGCCAGACACAACGATTGGCTCGGTGTTTATCTGCGTGGTGGAGGAAAGGGCTGGATCCAGGCGTCCGACATGGCCTCGCAGAAAGACTTCATCGCCCAGTATCCCCATCTGACGGTAAACGACGCCTTCACGGCCCAACTCATCAAGGAGGCGGTGCAGTCCACTGTCCAAAAGCGCAGCGACAATAAACTGGGCGAACTCAAATTCATGAAAGTTTTTGGGGAATCCGAGGAGATTTATGTACGCAAAGACAATGTCATCATCCGATCCAAGCCCAGCCTGAACGCCCGGCCCATCCGGAACACCTTTTTGGGCGAGGCGTTCATCGCCGCGGGCATGGTGCGCGGCTTTTATAAAATTGAATATGACGAAGGAAAATTCGGCTGGATTGCCGAAGATCAGATTTCACCCGACACCATTGAATACCTGATCTCCATGGAAAATGCGGCCGGGACGCCCAAAGAGGCCACTGTCTATGTGATGAAGACCCCGGACGAAAAAGCCGCCATCCTGGCCAGGGCCCGGCGGGACTTTCAATACGAAATCCTGACGGAAAAAGCCTCCTGGTACAAAATCCGCCTGGATTCCCTGCGTTCCGGATGGGTGCCGATGCAGGATTTTAGGATTACACGGCCCGGTCTTAAGAACCCGACGCCTTCGGCTGAAACACCCGTGATAAAGCCCTCCCATACCGGGCAGGCTTCCGGAATTCCTTCGTCTGGGCCCGCCGATTCCAACATCTCTTCAACGCCGCCGCCCGCGCCGGTTGCCGTGCCGGACACCCCGCTTGTCAAGACCGCCAAAGAAATTCCCGCGACGTCATCTCCTTTCGCCAAACTGGACAGCCTGAA
>JAZDKP010000081.1:0-19563 GCA_043802925.1 Fibrobacterota bacterium
CGTCTCCGCTCCGTCATCTTTCTTGAGTTCACGGCCGACGTGTTGCCGGGCCGGGACGACACGGAGGGGCTGAACCGTTTTGACGCGGCCCTGCTCCGGGCGCAGGGGTTCCTGAGCAACGACCTGTCCCATTGGGGGGTGGCCCCGCAGGCGGCCTTTGCCGTGCCTCGCCCGCTTTTTGAGCAGTGCTGCCGTTACGCGTCCGAGCAACATGTGCCGTTCTCGTGCCACGCGGCCGAGAGCGAGGAGGAATGGGAGCTTTTCACGGCCGGCAAGGGACGGCTTTGCGACTACCTTGCGGGCCGGAACATTCCGCTTCCGGAGAGGCATCCGGACGGTCCGCTGGGCGCGCTCATCAGCCAGGGGCTGGTGCCCGAGCGCATGGTCCTGGTCCACGCCAACTACCTGACCGAGTCATCGGCCGCCTACTTGGCCGGACAACAGGTCTCGGTGGTGATCTGTCCCCGGAGCCACTTTCGTTTCAAGCACGGGTGGTTTACGGTTCCCCAGCTCATTAAGCATGGCGTCAATGTCTGCATCGGCACCGAGAGCCTGGCCGTGACCGAATCGCTGGATATGTTCGAGGAACTTTACTGCCTCAAGCGCATGGCGCCCGAGTTGTCCAACGAAACGATTCTATCCATGGCCGTTACCGGCGGCGCCCGCGCCGCAGGGCTCGCGGGCTCGGTCGGCCAGCTGCGGCAGGGTTTTTTAGCCGACGTCATCGGCGTGGAATTGTCCCATGCCAGCGGAGAAGACGTACTCGAGGAACTGCTCACCGAGGAACACGAAATCAGGCTGGTCCTGGTCGATGGCAAGGAAGTGATCGCATGATCCGCGGCCTGCTGTGGGACATGGACGGCGTCCTTGTTGACACCGAGCCCGTGCATGAGGAGGCCCGGCGCCGCGCCTACGCCCGTTACCGTATCGATTACGGAAAAATCCGCGACATCCCGGTCATTGGCCGCAACACGGACGCCATTTTCGCGGACGTCCACATGCGCGTTCCTTTTCCGGTGCCGCTGGCGGAAGCGATCCGGTTCAAGCGTGACACCTTTGTCGCGCTCCTCGGGAGCACGGTCGTCCCCCTGCCCGGGGTGCGCGCCCTTCTTGATTGGTCGCGCGGCCGCTTCCGCACCGCGCTCGTCACCGCGAGCGCGCGGCAGAACGTGCTGGCCGTGCTTTCGGGAACGGGTCTCGCCGCGGCCTTCGACACACTCGTCGTGGCCGAGGACGTGAAAAAATGGAAGCCCGACCCCGAAGGATACCTCACGGCCGCGGAGCGGCTCGGATTTGCGCCCGCCGAATGCGCGGTGCTCGAGGATTCGCCCGTGGGCGTGGCCGCGGCTAGGGCTGCGGGTACCCGCGTCATCGGCGTTCGGACCGGCCAGGGGGGGCAGAGCCCCAAGGAGGCGGATCTGGTGGTGGACAACCTCGACACCGGGGCCGCGGCGATCCATCGTTTTCTGGAGAAATCGTGACCCAAACCGATGTGACACGGCGCGAAATCTTCGGCTTCTGCCTCTTCGATTTCGCCAATTCCGCCTACACCACGCTCATCATCACTGCGGTGTACAGTCTTTATTTCGTCCAGTTCGTGGGTTCCTCCTTCCTTTGGTCGCTCACCCTGTCGCTTTCGTACGCGCTCACCCTGCTCGTGAGCCCCGTGGCCGGCGCCATGGCCGACTACCAGGGAAGCAAAAAGCGGTATCTTCTTTTTTCCACCCTTCTGTGCGTCACGGCCACGGCCGGCCTCTTTTTTACCGGAAAGGGGACGCTTCCGCTCGTGCTCGGACTGCTCCTGCTTTCCAACACGGGCTATGCGCTTTCCGAGAATTTCGTGTCGAGCTTCCTTCCCGGGCTCTCCACGCGGGCCAACATCGGCCGCATTTCCGGCTACGCCTGGTCGTTCGGCTACGTGGGCGGTATCCTCTCGCTCCTGCTCATGCTCGTTTACTTCCGTGCGGCCGGGAGCGGAGAGGCGCAAGTCCGCGCCTGCACGCTGGTGGCCGCGGGTTTCTTCGGCCTCTTTGCGTTGCCCGCCTTCCTCTGGCTCCGCGAGCGGACGAGTCCGGAGGCCCCGGTGCCCGGCCTTTCCGTGGTCACGGCCGGCTTTGCACGGCTCGCCCAGACTTTCCGCGACATCCGGCGTTATGGCGAGCTTTTCAAGTTCCTCACGGCCTTTTTCCTTTTCTCGTGCGGCACGGCCACGGTCATCACTTTCGCGGGCATCTTTGCGCAGCAGGAACTCCATTTCACGACCCCGGACGTCATTAAGCTCATTCTCGTGGCCAACATCACTTCCGCGGCCGGCGCTTTTTTCTTCGGTTTTGTGCAGGACAAAATCGGCGCCAAGCGCACGTTGTACATCACGCAGGCCCTCTGGCTCGCCGCGGTCCTCGGTGCCTATTTTGTGCACACGCCCGGCCGCTTCTGGATTGTGGCTAACGTGGTGGGCTTTGCCATGGGCGCAAGCCAGTCCGCGAGCCGGAGTTTGGTCGGCCTCTTTTCGCCGCCCGGAAAGGCCGCGGAATTCTACGGTTTTTGGGGCGTGGCCGGCAAGGGGGCGGCCATCGCGGGCCTCTTTTCCTTTGGCGTCATGCTCAAAGTATTCCACAATAATATGCGCATTGCCATCCTGTCCACGGCGGTTTTTTTCGTGCTGGGTACCTTCGGCCTGCTGACCGTGGATGAAAAGAAAGGGACCCTGTTATGAAAAAGCCCGTGCTCGGTATTACGGCCGGGGACCCCTGCGGCATCGGTCCTGAGATTGCCCTCAAGGCCGCGCAAAGCCCTGCGGTGCGGCGGCTCTGCACGCCCGTGATTTTTGGTTCGTACGGAACCCTGGCCGAAACCGCGCGTCGCCTGCGCCTGCGCGGGCCGGTCTCGCTCGTGGACACCGGGCGCGTTGTCAAACCCCTCGCGTTTGGCCGGCCGTCGGCAAAAAGCGGGCGCGAGGCCCTGCAGGCGCTGGATGGCGCGCTCGCCGCGCTGTCGGCCGGGCTCATTGACGGGTTGGTCACCGCGCCGCTCTCCAAAGAGGCGGTGGTGGCGTCGGGTCAACGTGGCTTTACGGGGCACACCGGATATGTGGCCGCTTTTGCCGGGAACCCGGAGCACTGCCTCGCGCTGTACGCGGAGGGACGCTGTATCGCTTTCGTTTCCACGCATGTATCTCTTGCCGAAGGCATCCGGCGCGTCAAGAAAGCGCGCATCGTGAAGGTCGGAAAACTGCTGGACGGGTTTTTGCGGGGCGTCCTGCCGGGCAAAAAGCCCCGCATCGCGGTTTCGGGCCTTAACCCGCATGCGGGCGAAGGGGGACTGTTCGGTTCCGAGGAAAAAAAAGAAATCGTGCCTGCAATCAAGGCGCTACAGAAAGCCGGGATCCGCGCGGTCGGGCCCCTGCCGCCCGATGTGGTCTTTCCCGCGCTCTTTGCGGGCCGGTATGACGGGGTCGTTTCCATGGTGCACGACCATGGTCACGTGGCCTTCAAGACCGCGCTGTTCCGGCTGAATAAATCGAAGGGGGCGCTGTCAGGCGTCAACGTGACGCTTGGTCTGCCTGTCATCCGCACGTCAGCGGACCATGGCACGGCCTTTGACATCGCCGGGAAGGGGATCGCGGATCCGGGCAGCCTCATCGACGCGGTCCGGCTGGCCGCGGCCCAGGCGGACCGTTCCGTTAAGACAAGAGGAGAAAAGCAATGAAATCGAACGGCCTCAAGGAAATGCTTGTATCGTCCGTCCCACGCGACGTGGTGGAGGGGCTCCGCCAGATCACACTTGAAAATCTGGTGCCCAACCTGCCCTTTGTCATCGACCTTATCCGGCGGCACAAAGCGGGCGGCGACGACCCCTCCATCCGGCTTGCGAGCGAGGCGCTCCGCACATTGCTCAAGTTCCCTGAAAACGTACTTAAGGGCGACGCGCGCGACACACTCGGTAAACTCCTGCTCCGGCTGGATCCCGACCTCGTGTCGCACCTGCTTTCGGATTTTGCGGCCAGCGATCCCAAGGCCAAAATAGACGCGCTTTACCTTTTGCAGTCGTTCCAGAACAGCAAGGTGGCGGCGCAGGTGCTGGTCCAGGCCCTCAGCGACGAAAACAAGCTGGTGCGCGCAGTGGCGGTCAAGGCGCTGGGGCTCATTGCCAACCGCCGCGAACCGGGCATCATCGCCCGGTTTATCGCGGACGCGGACGCCCGCGTGCGCGCCAACGCGGTGGAGGCCATTGAGTCCACGGAAAACCCGAACTGCGTGGGCATTTTGCTGCGCATCCGCAACGACAAGAACAACCGTGTGCGCGCCAACGTGCTCAAGGCGCTCGTCACCTGCGGGTACACGGCCGTGGAAAAGGACCTCATGGCCATGCTGCGCAGCACGGACGAACGTATGCGCGCCTCCGCGGCCTGGGCCATCGGCGAGGCCGGGAAAAAAGAGCCCAAGCTCGCGTTGCTGCTGCCGCTCCTCGACAACGAGAAGAGCGAGCTTGTCCAGCTCAACACGCTCCTGGCCAAGGACAAAATCGCCCGGGCCGTGGACAAGAAGGCCGATGGCGGGGTGGTCCGTCCCCGCGGGCTCAAAGGGGAAATTATCCGGCGCAGCGCGGTCACGCTCACGCGCGGCAAGGCGCGGTATTTCCACATCCTCCGCATCAGTGGCCGGCTTAATATCTATTCCATGATTCCGGTCAAGCTCGCGTTGCAGGAAATGCTCGACTCCGAGATGCTTTCCGTGGCGCTCGATTTCAAGCGTGTGGACGATGTGGACAATGCGGCCATCCATTTTCTGCGAAACGTCAATAAGCGCATCAAGGCCGCGAACGGGAAGTTCATGGTCTTTAACGTGCGGCGTGACATTCTCGAGGCGTTCAACCTTTCCAACCTCAACAGCACGGTCCTCGTCTTTTCCGAGGAGGAAAAGACGGACCATCTGCTGAATTAAAAGGGTTGGAGCGGTTTCGTATCAACGGATGGGCAAAAATGGAAACCATGTTAAACATTAAAAAGGTTGCAGGGATTTTGACCCTCCTGGGCGGGTTGGCGTCGATTTTTGCGGATACCACGTACGTTGCTTCCAAAGGGGCCGCCATCCTTTCGCAGTTCAACAAACTCCGGGCCGGCGATACGTTGCTTATTTTACCGGGCACCTATAACTACATCAGCCCCATGGTAACGTTTTACGAGGGTACGCCCGCCCAGCGCATTGTTGTCCGCGCGGCCAGTCCCAATACCGTATTCATCAAACATTACAACGAAGAGCTTTTTGTGGTTACGAAACGGTACTATACGGTTGAAAACCTTAATATGAACGGAATGGGATACGCGAATTATCATTTCAAATGCAATGACGGCGGCCAGAATCTTCATATCCGCAATTGCGTTTTGACCCAGTTCGGTGAGAGCACCATCAAGGCGGGCAGTGGTTCCACCACGCCCGATTCCATTTTCCCGGGCAGTTATCTCATCATGGAAGGGAATGAAATTTCAAGCGACACGCTCGGGATAACCGGCAACGGAAATGGTTTCAATATTGACGGCTCCGAAGACTGCGTCATCCGAAACAACTGGGTCCATGGCATGCAAAAACCGCAGGGAAATTCGGACTTTATCGTTTATTCCGGCTATTTCAAAGGGGGTTCCCGGAATATCATCATTGAAGGCAATATTTTTGATGGCACGGGCATCAACGGATACTTTGTTGGTTTCAGTTTCGGGGGCGGCTGCATGGGGAACCAATTTATGCGCTCCTGGCGTCCGTACGAGGACAGCAATGTCTGCTACCGCAACAATGTGCTTATCGCATGTAACGATGTTCAGCATACCTGTCCTGTGCACCCCAGCTACGTCCGGAAGGTCTATCACAACACCCTCATTTTCTGCACCGGAGAGCTCAATGTTGATGATGTGCGGAACAACCTGGTTCTGGGCGGAAGCGTCACAAATATTGCCGGGACCCATAATTTTACCGGCACCTATAACAGCGCTTACTTCTGGGACGTCAGCCAACGCAACTATGCGCTGAAGCCAGCGGCCACCGCGTGGATTGGCAAAGCCCCGCGAATCGACAGCGCCGCAACCGACGGTCTTGGAACCCTGCGTCCCGCAATGTGCGCTTATGGCGCCTATGAGCCGTACAATTCCAATCCAGCATCCATGGAAGGAGGCCCGGGGGTATTGCCCGAGGTGTTGTTGCTTGATATCGGCCCTAATCCCGCCAACGCTGCGGCCACAATCCATTTTACGCTTGCTTGCGACATGAAGTACGTGGAAATCGGCGTCTATGATCTGATGGGACGAACCGTCCGTCTCCTGTATGACGGCCCTCAACAAGCGGGAACGCACGCCATTACGTGGGACGGCAAAGGCCATACCGATGCCGCCATTGGTTCAGGGGTTTATCTTGTCCGTCTGCGGGTGGGCGATCGGCAGGCCGTAAAAAGTTTTACCTTTGTCCGATAATCAATCCGAGAACATAATCCCGCGTTATTCCAGCCGGTATTTGATGGGAAGCCGGATTTCAATCTTTTTGGGCGAAGGAGCATACGGGGCCGCGCGTTTGACGGCCTCCATGGCGTTCTGGTCAAGAAGCGCGTGTCCGGAGCTTTCCATCACTGTTATATTATCCACGCGGCCGTCGCAATGGACGAAAAAAGAGACCTTGACCTCTCCCTGCCA
The DNA here is from genome assembly GCA_043802925.1 of Fibrobacterota bacterium. Classification (GTDB taxonomy): domain Bacteria; phylum Fibrobacterota; class OXYB2-FULL-49-7; order OXYB2-FULL-49-7; family JAEUSG01; genus JAZDKP01. The sequence goes on from JAZDKP010000081.1 coordinate 6,677, forward strand.
CTCCTTTTCCTGTGCGTACGTTGGATAGGAAATGGCGCGGTAAACCTTGTCGCGTATTTCCGTATAGTGTGCTTCAACGTATTGCGCCTTGAGCCTTGCGAGAGAATCGTCATCGGCGGCCCCGGCAGCGTAAGACGGCACAGAGTCAAATGCTGGCGCTTCGGGCGCGGTTTCTTCAGGCAGGGATAAGGTATCGGGTTCCGTCGTGTCCGGAAAGGCTTCGCGCGGATCAACGGCCTTGGGCCGTAGGGTTGCCTTGACAGGCGCTTTTTTTGGAAGGGAAGGCTTGGACTCGGCTTGGGCGGCCAGCGGCGTCTTTTCAAGCGAAAAATCAATAATAATGGGAATCACGCTTGATGCCTGGCCGCGAAAAAAGAAGAACGCTGAAACAAACAGGACATGGATTCCCGCTGACAGGAACAGGGAACGGCGGGCCATGTTCTTTTTCATTTTGATTCGGTCTGGAGGCTCACGCGGGTGAAACCGTGGTGTTTGACCACATCCAACACATCCACAAATGTCTGTAATAACAGGTTTTTATCGGCCCGTATCATGATGGGCCAGGTCTTGTCGATTCCGGCCAAAGACTTGTCCAGATCGCCCAGGCACGTGCGCTGGTGGTTGAAAAAGATGGCGTTGTCCTTGTTGATTTCGATGGTCTGCATCCGGAGCAGGGTTTCGCGTTCAGCCGTGGCCTGCGGCAGCTGAAGCGGAAGCGTGCCCGTGGCCACCAGGGTGGAGGTCGTGAGCACGATGGTGAGCAGCACCAGCATGATGTCCACCAGGGGAATCACATTGATGCTGTCGAATTCCTTTTCATCCATTTTTCTTCCCGTGTTCGATATCCCACGCGAGCAGCAGCACCTTGGCCTTGCGCATCAGCGTGTTGTAGGCCACGACCGAGGGAATGGCGACCAGCAGGCCCATGGCCGTTGCTTTGAGCGCAAGCGCCAAACCGATCATGATGCGCGAGGAATCCATGAACCCGCGCTCGCCCATTGTGTAAAAAGTGAGCATGATTCCGAGCACCGTGCCCAGGAGGCCAATATAAGGGGCGCTGCTGCCGATGGAGGCGATGACATGAAGCTTTCCGGTAATGACAAGTTCCAGTTCCCGCTTGTCGCGATAGTCCATCACCTGGATGCGCCGGAGCACGCAGTAACGTTCGATGGCGATGCCGAGCGCGAGAATGCTCAGCAGCCCTAAAAAGCCGATGATTCCGTAGTCGATGATCGCTTTTATCCAATCCATTAGAAGCATCCTTTGTTGCTGAAGAACCGTTGTGTGTTAACCCGACGAACCTGTTGTCCCGCCGTCCGTTTGATGGCGGATGCTTATATCAACCCCGCACTCATCGCTAATCCACATAACAAAAGCGTGACGCCTACGACCCGTTGCACGGATTTTACAGTTACCTTTTTCATAAGCCGCTTTCCGACAAAAGAACCTATAAATGCCGCAAGCGTTGTCACAAGGACCAGTTGCTTCGTTTCAACGGGAACCAGGGCGTAATTCACGGAAAAGATAGCGGTACCATAGACCGTGAGCCGTGATAGGTCCACCACCACTGCGCAGATGACATTGGTGCCGATAAAAGCCTCTTTGCGCAATCCACTTCTGGCAAGGAAAGCCGACCGAAGGGCCCCCTGCATTCCGGAAATTCCACCGAAGAAACCGGATAACATTCCGCCCACAGAAAGGTATTTGCGGTCGAACTCAAGCGCTTCGAGACGGGGAACCAGCTCAAAGAATGCAAAAAGGACAATAAGAATTCCGATGGCAAGCCTGATGGGATAGACAAGAAACAATTTTCCTAAGAGCACATAGCCCGCAATGGCCTGCATGTCGTAAAGCCTGAATAAGATGTAGGAGCCCACCAGGGCGCCAATGGCGGCAGGAACTGCGAATAAAAGTACAGTCTGTCGATCGGCATCTTTCCCGACGAGAAAGATTTTAAAAAGGTTATTCGATAAGTGAACAACCGCTGTTGCTGCAATGGCAATGTGGACCGGAAAAAAAACGGCGAATGCAGGCATCAATAGTGTTCCGAGTCCGAAACCACTGAAAAGCGTCAAACACGAAACCATCACTGCGACCAGGGGTACGATAATATAACTCACATTCGATCCTTCTTTGATTTTAACTGTTCATTTGTTTTTCCATGGCGTTCTTGGCAAATTGCTTGGCTTCTGCTTTCTCATCCTCCGTAACGATGCCATCCCGAACCCGGTTGAAAACCGGATTGATCCTTTCATTAAGCCAAACAAACAAAGGGGATTTTTCCTTGAGCTCGTTTTTCATGAAACGGATGCAGGCCTGGCAAGCCTGATTGCTCACTGTGTGCCTGCCGGGATCAATGTCATGCCACCAAGCCATTATCTTCATGCCCCAAACCATCGGTGTTCTGAAAGCAATGAACCACCAGGTTCGCTTATAGCAAGTTTGCACCAGCCGGATGGTGCAGGTGTTGCATATTAAAAGGCCTTGCGTCGTTTTACTCGTTCTTTCCGTCATGTTCCTGTTTTCAGCTAATCCAGCAATGTTCATCCGGATAGAAATAAGGCCGGTCTCCCGATGCGCCAATAATTACAGGTAGGCAATGTTTTGCCGCAGGGCACGAAAGACATTTAGCGAATTCTTTCTGGTTTTCCGACATATACGCTAACGCGTCCGATGGGGTATCGAGCAATTGAAGAATCGGCGATTTGTCGTAGACGTTCAGGAAAGAGGCGCCGGGAAAAGATGCCAGTTTGGGCTGATGGGAATGCCAGAGCAGGTCGCCGTTTGGACGAAGTTGAAATTTAATTCCCGCGGGTTGCACGGGCGTGTTTTTGCGTAAGGCATCGTATTCGCTGCCACGGCCCAGTTCGTCGAATAATCGGGCAAACATCTGGTTTTTCAGAATGAAATCGTTCCGGACATCCAGAAAACGTTCCGGAAGGGAATCAAGCAACTGCAGCGTTCCAAGCAACAGGGCGCGGTATTCTTTGACCGTCAGTTGTTGTTCCCAAGGGTTTTCAGCACCCTTTAATTTTGTTTTACTTGCTATCGCAGGATAGCGCCCAGGTTCTGGACAGATTCCAGCTTGGAGAATAAAGTCATCAAACCCTTCGTCCAGCAGAAACCGCAGTGTTGCGCCCAGGTGTGGTATCTTATAATGGATGACTATCAGCAATACTGTTACATGAATACCCTGTTTGCGCACATTTCGAAACGCTTTGATTGTATCGCGGAAGCTGTTCTCCCTGCGAAGAAAGTCCTGGACCGGTTTGGGGCCGTCAAAGGTCAGTTGGCATACATCCACCCCATTTTCCTGGAAGAAAAGGACTTTGTCTTCGGGCAAATCCCCACGGTTCGCTGAACGGATGGACGTTATCAAGCCCTTTGCCTTCAATTCATTCGCAATTTTTAATATGCTGATAAACGGTTCGGTAAACGGCGCCTGTCTCGGATAAAAGGTGATGATGGCGTCCCGGTCGAGTTTTTTCCCCAATTCAACGAATGAATGAAGCGCCTCAAAGCAATGGTCGAGATTGAGATCCTGTTTCGGCTCTTTTATGGACGGGGGTTTACAGCGAATACAAGACCAATCACATTCCGAGTTGATGAACCAGTCCATTGAAATGGTTCTACGTATGGAAGGTTTGGTGCTCATCGTCAATGTCCTTTACAGCGATTAATTGTTGAAATGATTTTCATGGCTTCCGTCAGGGGACTCGCCTGCCAGAATCTTCCTTGCTTCATCGTCGGACAACGTGTACTTGTAAAACCGCCGGTAATATTCCTTGAGTTCCAAGGACATGTCGAGGTCCCTGAACAATTCCGGATAAAGCGTTCTGGCCATATAAAGCATGAGCAAGACGGTTTCGGTCCCTCCATCCCAGTAAAACACGCCGTCAGGCCTGGAATGCACCTTTTTTTCCTTTACCGCGGTGATGTTCCTCCACCGGTTGTCCTTGAACACCAAATCGTGGGAATACTGGCGGCCGATGAAAATCACCTCGGGATCCCAGGCAATAATCTCTTCCATGGAGACCTGGGTCTTTCCCCCGGTGTTGGGCGAATTCTTGACAAGCATGTCGGCGCCCGCCATTTCCCCGTACCAGGTCATGTAGCCTGTCCTGCCATGGGTGCTCAGAGCGTCGGGACCGCGTATAATATAGACCCGTGTCCGCTTTTCTTTGGGAATGCCCTGCGTCCGTGAGGTGACCAACCCGATTTTATCATCATAATAGGAACACCACGCCTCAGCTTTTTCCACCGCCTTGTCTCCCATAATCTTGCCATAAAGCCGTACCATCTCCTTTTGGGACGCGATGAATCCATCGAGGGATTCGATTGTTGGCGGCTGGGCGACGACGGCCGCGATCCCTGCGGACGCGAGCGTGGCGAGTTCCTTTGGATCGTTATAGGTGAAGACCACGTCGATCCTTTTTTTCAGCAATTCTTCGACACTGACGCCCGTGATTTTCGGAATATTCTTGAGTTTGGGATTGACCTGATACATCCATGGCGCCCAGGTCAGCCGCATTTCGGATATTTTATCGGCCTCTCCGAGGATAAGGAGCGATTGGAAAGCAAGAACATCAACGCATGAGACCCTCTCGATGTTTACGGGCACTTCAACTATTCTCCCCGCTAAATCCGTGACACGATGAGAGGTTTTAGGGGACGGTGCCTGCCGGTTGTCCTGCTTTCCGCACCCGTTCATGGAGAAAAACAGCAGTGCCGCAATAGGAAACATCGCACGCTTCTTCCATTTCCCGAAAAAAACGGATGGATTATTCATGAGCGGCTTTTGTCCCTGTCGCGTATAAGGGGGATGCAGGACCGGAGGGCTTCCCCCGTTTCGGTCTTTGTGTGGATAATCTTCACATCCACGCCATAGGCGGAACGCAGATTTTCCTCTGTAATGATTTCAGCCGTTTCGCCGGAACTCACAATGTTGTTCCGTTGCATCAGGACCACTTTTGTGGAACAGAGAAACGCATGGTCAGGGAAATGCGTGGTCATGAGGACCCCCAGCCCCCTTTTCACCAGGCCGTTGATTTGTTCAAGCACCCGCACCTGGTTCCCGAAATCAAGGTTCGAGGTCGGCTCATCCAGGACTAGGATGCGGGACTGTTGGGCCAACGCCCTTGCAACAAGGGCCATCTGCCTTTCCCCGCCGCTGATTTCAGTGTAAATCCTTTCTTTCAGGAACGACACCCCCAGGGTGGCAAGCGCCTCTTCGGCAATGGCCCGGTCATTTGCAGAGGGCGACGCAAAGGGGCCGAGGTGGGCGGTGCGGCCCATGAGCACCACATCCATGACCGAGTAGGGAAAGGGCGGCGTGTGCGCCTGGGGCACATAGGCGATTGCCCGGGCCAGTTCACGACGGGGGAGGGCGCGGATGTCCTGGCCGTCAAGGGTGATTGTGCCGGAATCAATTTTCAACAGGCCTAAAACAGCCTTGAAAAGCGTTGTTTTTCCGACGCCATTGGGGCCTAACAGGCACAAAATCTCACCCGATCCTACGGAAAGGGAGATGCCGTTGAGCACCGGCGCCCCGCCATACCCGCCGATCACGTTTTTGACATCCAGCGTCATAGCCAGCTCTTCCTTCCCTTCATGAGCAGATAAAGGAAGAAGGGCGCGCCGACAAGCGAAGTCAGGATGCCGAGGGGAACCTCAACCGGAAAGACGCCCCGGGCCACATTATCGACGATGACCAGAAATGCGCCCCCGAGAAAAAGGGACGCGGGCAACAGAGCGCTATGGTTCGGCCCGACAAGCAAACGGGTCATGTGCGGAATGACAAGCCCTACGAACCCTATCATGCCGCTCACCGATACCGATGCGGCCGTGAGCAGGGTCGAACAGAGAATCACCACGGGGCGAATCCGGTTGACATTAAGGCCAAGCGTCCGCGCTTCTTCATCGCCAAAGGAGAGCGCATTCAGCTTCCATCGCATCAAAAGCAGGGGGGCTGAACCCAGCGACAAAGGAATCAACAGGAGCAAAACATCCTTTGTATTGATGTTTGCCAGCCCTCCCATGAGCCAGAAGGTGATGGCCGGCAGCTTGTTGTAGGGATCCGCGACGAATTTGATGATGGAAACCAGGGAGGAAAAGAGCGTTGAAACAATCACGCCGGTCAGTACCAGAATGAGTATGGCCTGATTGCCCCGGTTGATGGCCGCGCTGATACCATAGGTGACCATGACGGCAAGGAGGCCGAACAGGAATGCTGCCGTCTGAATGCCGGCCATGTTCCACGACAGAAGAATCGCGAGAGACGCGCCGAAGCCCGCACCGGCCGAAGCGCCCAGGATGTCGGGCGACACCATGGGGTTTTTGAATAGGCCTTGATAGGTGGTCCCTGCCATGGAAAGCGCGCCGCCGATTAATAGTGCCGCGGCAATGCGCGGAAAACGGACCTGAAACAGGACGATGCTGGGGTGTGAAACTTCTGGATTGTCCGGAGAAACTAGTTTTTGGACAATCAGGAGGCCGATGTCGTGCAGTGATATCGGATACCGGCCGAGTGAAAGGGAGATGACGGCAATCCCCAACGCTCCGATAGCCATCAGGAAAAGGGTCAGACGGTTAGCGGGCAGGAGAGGTTTCATGTTTTATTCCAGTTTCGTGTTCGCAATGCTCTTTTATAAGGCGACCTTGACAGAGAATGAAACGATGCGGGGAAGGCCCAGGCAGAGGCCTTCGCTGGCCGAGCGATAATAGGCCCAATAAAACTCATCAGCCAGATTGGAGACTGAAAGATTAAACGTCGTCTTAAGTCCGTTGATAACCGGTTCGAAGCAAAGCCCGGCGTCCGCGGTCACATAAGAAAGGACGGGCACATTGATATAACCTCTTACTTTGGCGGGATCTTTGACTGCGGTGGTAGAGGTCGTATCATAAAGCAGAGCGTTCCGTTGACCGGAATAATTCAGGCCCGCCGAAATTGTCAGTGCCGGGACCCACGGTAAAGCGTATTCCGCATAGGCGCGGGCTTGCTGTTCCGGAATGTTCTCGGGTTTCTTCCCTTCCAATGTCCCGGAAATATCGTTCCTTGCGCGTAATATTTCAGCGGTTAACAGGGTCCCACCGCCGACCAGTGTCAGGCGATTAAATATTTTACCCGATGCCGTGACTTCAAGCCCCTGATGCTGTTGTTCACCGTCCTGTTTATAAACGCTGTCGCTCAAATCCATGTACTGACTAATTTTCGTAATCCGGAAAAGAGCCAGATTGACGTCCAGGCCGAAAAAGGTCCCTTTTCCGCCGATTTCAAATTGTTCGCTGGAAGCGGGTTTAAGCATTTCGTTTTTATTGCGTGCATAAGTAGGTGCAAACCCTCCTGCCTCAAGTCCCTGCATGTAAGAGGCATATGCGGTGGCAAAGGAACAGGGTTTGTATGTGAGCGCCAAGCTGGGAGAGAATTTCCCCTGGATATAATTGCTGGTGCTGATGGCAGCAGCGGAAGCCGAAGAACGGGCTTTTTGCCTGATTTCAGCATAATTGATTCCTACCAGAGCAGAGAGCATGCTGTTGAACTCAATCCTGTCACCGACTAAAAGATTGTCCTGGTTCTGAGACTGCCAGGTATTATGACCTCCAATACTGAGTGTGGTATCATTAAGAAAGGGTCCGGACGATGAAACATTGGAGGTATCCAAGATTTGTTTTTTATCGTCGCCCCGACTGTAGTAATACACGGATCCCTGATAGCCGAAGGTCACGGCATGGTCCAAAAGCCATGTCTTGAATTTTGCGTCTGCCAACGCATATGCGGAATGGGTAAATTCTCCTTGCGAAGGGGCTTCTATCAATTGCTCCGAGTAATTTCCGGCATTGTCCAGCAGTTTGGCCGCGATGTACTTATATTTGCGCCACATGTCCCCATAACGGTAGGCGGCACGTACGGTAAGCATCGGACTCATTTTTGAATTCATTCTAAGCCCAAGGACGCTCTTTTCGGATTCGTTATAAGTCCAAGGTTGCCCGTACTGAACAGTGGGATCGTAAGCAGCAGGAATCGGGATTCCCAGAAGCGGCGAAGGGGCAAACAAGGTCGTCAGTCCCTTCATATAATAATCCTGACGCCATGCGTCCGCGTTGAGGGTTGTTTTTTCAGACAAACGATATTGGACCGCACCATACAACAGCGTACGACGCTGTCTTCCATCTTCGATATATGTTTCGCCTTGTTCGCGGTAGGCGACCGCGCGATAGGAGAGCTTGCCGGAAGAGTCCCGTGAAAGCGGGCCGCCGAGATCAGCCTTGACAAAATTGATTCCGTTGCCATACTGTCCCAAGGAGAGGTTCGCCAGCGGTTCATCGACAGGCTGCTTGCTGATATAATTGACCGTTCCACCGATGGAGGAAAAGCCGTAAAGGAAACCGGACATGCCGTTCATGACTTCGATGCGTTCAACCGGTTCAAGCGGGGGAAAGGTAAAGCTTCGGTCTCCCAATCCGTCGCGCAGTTCGCTCTGGTCCGCAGCCGAAAAACCACGAATCATGACACGTGACATGGAACTGTACTGGTTGGAATTCATAAGGGGCGCCACCGTAGGGTTGGTTTTAAGGGCTTCCTGGGGGGTATGGGCGCCCTGGTTTTCTATCAGTTCACCGGAAGTGACATTGATGGAATAGGGGATGTCCTTTATCGGCACCTCTCCCAGCGGGCCCACCTGGGCCGCCTCATGCCTGTAACCGTTTTTTGCGCTGCCCACTTCTTTTTGCGTCTTCTTCGCTGTCACTTCAACCTTTTCAAGGTCAATGGATGTGTCCGCCTTCGATGCAACCGGGATTGCGATGCTATCCGGAGTGATTGCTTCCCAGGCTGTCGCATAAAGGCACGTTGCCGACAACGCGCAAAAAACAAGACGTAAAACCATAATCATCTCCTTCAAGGCGGGCGGCGGCTCCACCACGGGGGGTGAAAAGCTTTACCTTTATCCGATTAGGCGCTCGTTATTTCACCCGGATCCGGATTCCGCCTTCAAACCGCGGAACGCCCTTGATGGTGCAGAGGACATCCTCGTAGACATCCATTTCTTCGCCGAGAAGATTGACGCCGTTGAAGAACAGCTCATAGTTCTTTGCGTATGCGACCGTCAATCCGGCCTGGAGATTCTTGTAGTCGCGTAATACGCTACCGCCGGGGGATTTCCGGTTGAACGCGGCGTTCAGGGCAAGATAGGGCCGCAGGGAAAAAGACCCTGCCGCCACATCCGCGGTAATTTTACCAAAGGCGTTCTGGCCGGGGTAGGACAGGACATCGTCACCGTCCTCGGTCTTGCTTTCCTGCCAGGAGGCGCTGGCTCCCGCCTCCAAGATGACCGGCTGGAGCCTGCAGTGGAGCATGAATTCCGTGCTCTGAATACCGTAATCGTTGATGTTTCTGCGTTCAATGACCGGTACATTCCGGCTCTGGTACACGGTATCGCGGCCGGCGTCCACCAGCGCGATCATGTCCGTCAGACGGTACCGATAGCCGTTTCCGATCAGGGTCACATTTCGGAGCAGCGAGAATTCCACACCGACATTCAGGTTCGTCGAATATTCCGGCTTTAGGGTGCGGCTGCCGTAGCGCCAGATGCCGCCGCCGGACCCGTGATAGCGGCTTTCCATGAGATCCTGGACGCTGGGCGCCCGGAAGCCCCGGCCTGCGCCGGCCCGGAGGCCCAGTCTGTCAATAGGCCGGTAGAGCAGCGAGATTTTCGGGGAAAACACCGGTCCGTTGTCTTCGCTTCCGTTGTCGCCGTTGTCCACGTAATCGACCCTGACCGCGCCCAGAAGCCTGAGCGGTTCCACGGGAGAAAACTCATTCTGGAGAAAGCCCGCGGACAATGCCTGGCTGTTTGTTGTGACTCCGGTGCGCAGAAAGCTCCGCCATGCGTATTCTCCGCCGCCGGTCAGGATGTTTTTCCGGAGGCCCGTGTAGGTCAGCCAGAAGCTGGGTGAGCCGATGACGTTTTTTTCGTTCGCCATGTCCGAGTTCCACTGGCTGTAATAAATCTGGGAGCAGAAGGTGAGTTCATCGTTCAGTTTCAGGTTGAGATCCAGGCCCGGCATGAAAAGCCAGGAATCATAGAGCACGCCGCGCAATTTCAAATCATTCTCTTCGACATAATGGACGGAAGCCCCGAGGGACCCCCTGTCGCCGATTTGGCAGTCCATGCGATCGGTAATCGTCAGCTGTTCGTAATTCATCTGTCCAGATCGGGAATTGGCTTCCAGAATGGGCAGGCCGTCCGAACGTTCCCAGGAGGTGAACAGACTGTGATGCAGGCCGGTTTTGACCGGGCCGGTCAGGGAAAGGTCCGTGGCCATCGTATTTTGCGAACCCCGCCGTGCGGAGACGGAAAACGCCGGGGAGGAGCCCCCTCTTTTCGTGATGAGATTAATGACGCCGCCCAGGGCATCGCTTCCATAAAGGGCGCTGCTGGCGTCCTTCACAATCTCGACGCGCTCGATACTGCCTGCGGGAACCAGGCTGATGTCGGTCCCGGTATGAAAATGGGAAGAAAGCAGCCGCCGGCCATCCACCAGGACAAGCGTATGGAAGTTGGGAAGCCCGTTCATGGATACCGTCTGTTTTGCAGGCGCGCCTGCGGCGGTCCCGGCTTCCAGGTCGAGTCCCGGGACATACCGGAAAAGATCCGCCGCGGTTTTTGCGTTAATGTCCGCTACTGCTTTTTCGTCCAGCACATAGGCGATTCCCGGCGTATTGCGCAGCGGCTGTGGCCGGCGGGTTGCGCTGATGATAATCGTATATTCCGCCATCGCCGTATCCGGAAGCAACGCTTCTTGTGCCGTTACGTTACGATTCGTATCTGCTTTGGTTTCCGGTATGATTGTTTCAAGGACGGCAGGGGTTGCCGGGGTGTCAACCGGAGCGGTTTCCTGGGCTGTCGCATAAAAGACAGCGGGCCACAGCAGGCAAAGGAATAAACGTAACGCCATTTCGCCTCCTTATGAATAATAAAGTTATTGATAAAATATACGCGCGCGGTGAATAATCAAGATAGAAATTAATGCAAAAAGGGCGTCCGGAAAAGGACTGAAAATGGTATCGGGGAAATCCCTGATGTTACGCGTCAGGTCTTGCGCTCTTCGCCCATTGAACGGCGTATTGGCTTAACTCTGAAGCGCTCTCAATCCCCAGCTTGGACTTGATATTCGCCTGATACGTCTCGACGGTCTTGGCGCTGATGCTGAGTTTCTGGGCGATCTCCTGTACGCGCATCCCTTTTCCAAGCAGGTTGAAAATCTCCAGTTCACGGTCGCTTAATTTCTCAACGCCGGTCTTTCCATCTTTGCCGGGAGTCATTCCTTTGAGCACGCGTTGGGCCATGGAAGCGCTGACAAAGATTTCACCTTTGAGAATTGCGCGGATGGCGGAGACGACCGTTTCCGGTGCTTCCTGTTTCATGACATAGCCGTTGGCCCCGGCCTTGAGCGCCCGTTCCGCATAGATCGCTTCATCGTGCATGGAAACAACCAGGAGGGCCGTTTTATGTCCTTGCGTACGGATCCACTTGATTAGTTCCAATCCGCCCATGCCTTTCAGCGACAAGTCAATGACCATGAGGTCGGGATGAAGGCTTTCCATTGCTTTGAATGCCGCATTCGCCTCCTCGGCTTCGGCGACCACTTCAAAATCCCCTTCCTGGAGAAGGATCTGCTTCAATCCCTGCCGGACAATGGGGTGGTCATCCACCAGAATGATTTTAATCATCGTTCAAACTCCACGACGGTTTCGCCCGTCGGCAATTTCCTGATATTCAAAACGCCTTTCAACACGCGGGCGCGGTATTTCATGATTTTGATGCCCATGCCCTCGACGGAACCGTTGGAATCGGCCAGACCCGAGCCGTTGTCGGTGATGGTGAGTTCAATGCCGCCTTGGGGCTTGGGGCTGAGCGTCACTTCAATTTGGTCGGCCTTTCCATGCCGTACCGAGTTATACACCGCTTCCTGCGTGATCCGGAAAAGATGGGTCGCGGTCATGTGGTCTTTTTCGACAAACCCTTCCGGCGCCCGGAACCCGCAGGAAATTCCATACCGTTCTGAAATGCGGCCGCAGAATTCGTTCAAGGCATGGGTCAATCCCTTGTCTTCAATCTCGACCGGGTATAAGTTTCGCGCCATGCCGCGGGAAGCGGTCATCACCTTTTTTACGAGATCCCCGACCCGTTTCATTCCCTCCGCCTCTTCCGGGCAATTGACCCGCAGTTTCTGCTCCAGGGCCTTGACCGTGAGCTGTATTCCCGACAATTCCTGGCACAATCCGTCATGGATGTCCCGGCCTATCCGTTCCTGTTCATGGGTGCTGATCCGGATGATCTCCTGGTAGGCGTTCTCCAGTCTCTGGGATTTCTCAAGTTCGAAAAGTTTGAGAATACGCACCACGAAAAAGGTGAGCCCGATTGCGCAGCCGGCCCTGAAAAACTGGACCGGCAGGCCGGTGAAAATCAGGAACTCGTGCGAATTGATGATGTTGGCGGGAAAAACAGGGGCGCGTTTAACGATCAAACCGGCGAAAATCGCATAACCCCAAAAAAGCACGGCCGCGCTTTTGAATAAAAAGGGGACCCCCTCGTAATTCAGCGCCCGGATTTCTTCCGTGTCCTTATGAAGCCAGATGCTGATACCGGCGAGCAGCGCGCCCGGAAACGCCACGAAATAGCGCATGGATAGGTCGATCCGGTGGAACCAGCCGTCATCGAAATGGCGGGAAAGACCATAAATAAACAGGCCGGCGATGAGACAGCCGTAAAAGGCCAGCACGGAAAAATAGAGCGGCCGTATTTTCGGGTGCAGGATTTTCAATAGACCGAACCCGAAGAGAAAAAGGAAAACGTAGGAAATCTTGCCGATGAAGAACCGGGCGA
>JAZDKP010000082.1:0-11174 GCA_043802925.1 Fibrobacterota bacterium
GGCCGATCAACGCCGCGGGCCATGGAAAATACGTCATAAAAATGCCGCTTGAGCCTGGCAAATATTTTGTGCGGCTGGCGGTTGTAAAAAAGAACGGCCTTCAGACGGATTACAGCCCTGCCCGGCCGATTGTTATTTCCGGCGCAAAACGTTTTCTGGAAACAACAAAAATACTGGACGCTGCAATCATCGATGAAGCCAGTGATGCCGCGGTTACCGGGCTGCAGCCTGAAAAGTGGTATCTTTTAACGGCCCGCCTTTCGCAAATCAAAGACTGTTTTGCGCTGTTCTATCTTCATCATTCCGATTTCATTGACGCCGGCCCCTATAACAAGGGCGGCTATTTTGACAGGACCTCGAATTACATTTTTAATTTTTCGTTTGGCGGGAACAACTGGTTTTATGCGTCGCAGGAATCCATCAAGGGACGCAATATCCGCGTGGATGGACAGAAATACCTTTACATCGATGATTCGGACAACCGTTTTCAAGTGGATACCACGGCCCGTACCGTGTGCATCCGTTTCAAGCTTTTAAACGAGGCCAAACCGGGTCGCTGGAAACTTTCAGGTTATCTGGAGCAGGCTTATACTCCCGACCGCTCATTTCTTTTTGAAAAAACCTATACTGTTTTATCGGAAAGAGAGAGTGCTGAAAGGGAACTTCGGCATAAAAAACAAGTTCATGTCGCAGTTCTCCTCATCCTTTTATCGCTTCTGGCCATCGGGGGCATAAGCATCGCCCTTTGGAGGAAAAAAACATCATCAGCCGAGACACCGGTTTCCCTGCTCGCAACCCTGCGAGACAAAGGCATATATATTTTGAATGAAAACCATAAAAACCGGCATCTTGTCCAGCGTATGCAGGCCTACATGCTTGAGAACATCAGCCGCCCGCTTTCGCTGAATGACGTGTCCGTGCACCTTGACCGGACCCCCACGTGGACCGGTATTGTGTTCAAGGAGGCTACGGGGTTCACGGTGGTTCAGTTCATCAACCGTATCAAGATAGAACGTGCCTGTGAACTGCTGAAGGAAGGGTCACTTTCGGCCACGGACATCGCCATGAGCACGGGCTATGCGAGCCTGGATCATTTTAGGCGCGTATTCAAGGAACAGACGGGGTTGACCCCCACGGATTATAAAAAACGGATGATGGCGGACAAAGCTACAAGCTGATCACGCCGTGACCACGACCCTGAAGTCGTGCAGGTTCGGCTAACGGGATGCATGTCGGTTCCGGAACGCACATCTAGTCAAGCTCAAACAGCTTCATCTTGCGATAAAAAGTTGAACGGGCAACCTGCGCCTCTTGTGCGGCCCGTTTCAATATGCCATGGTTTTTCTTTAATAGAAATTGCATGCCTTTTCGAGTCAACGCTCTTGCATCGCCGGGGGAAAAGGCCGTTCCTTCAATCCGCCCCTTCTCTTTTCCAGGGGGGATGTCCACTTCCAAATGCCGCGCTTCGATGCTATCGCTCTCACACAACAAAATCGCCTTCTGAATGACATTCTCCAACTCCCGGATATTTCCCGGCCAGCGGTATCGCATCAACTTGTCATATCCCGAAGCAGAAATGGTTTTCATGTTTTTTTTGAACAACTTGCCGTACTTGTCTAGTAAAAATGCGCACAGCAACGGCAGATCCGATCTCCGATCCCAAAGGGGTGGGAGGGTTATCGGAAAGGCGGCAAGTCGGAAAAACAAATCCGCACGAAACGAACCCTCGTCCACCATCCGGCGGAGCGGCACATTCGACGCTGCGATGATCCGCGTGGCGACCTGGATTCGTCGGGCACTCCCCAGGCGAACAACGGTACGATCCTGAAGGAAATTAAGGAGTTTCGCCTGCACCTGACGGTTGATGTTGCTGATTTCATCCAGAAAAAGGGTGCCGCCTTGGGCCGCCTCCAATTTCCCGATATGACGGCTTTCCGCGCCGGTAAAAGCCCCTTTTTCATACCCGAACAACTCGCTTTCGAGCAAGGTCTCGGGGATGCTGCCGCAATCCACCTTGATGAAGGGGCCGCGGCTGAACGGGCTGATGCGGTGTATGTGATGCGCCACCACCTCCTTCCCCGTGCCAGTGGCCCCTTCCAGTAGCACCGTCATGGGCGTGGCCGCAGCCACCTCCGCCATCTGCCGGACTTTCATGATTTCCGGCGATGTTCCGATCAACTCCTGCGCGGTCTTTTTGTCTTCCATAATCAGATTGTAGTAGAGATCCCGTTCCTGCCGGGTCGACTCTTTCTCGTCGGAAAGCGTCCGGATACGCGAGGTCAGGCGTGTGATATCCGTCAATAAAAAGAAATAATAGAACGCGTCCGCCCGGAAGTAGATCGATTCGAGGGTGACCTGATTGAAGCGGACCATGCTGCCCTTCGCATCGCGCAGACGCAATTCGTTGAAGGGATTCTGATCCGAAGGCGTTTTCATGCAGAGGCTGATTCGAATGCGTTTCAACAAAAGCCGCGCCGGCTTTGGACAATACAGATACTGAAAAGCCGACGTCCTTTCAAAGGGTTCGGCATCGCGAAAAGCAAGAACACACTGCGTGTTGACATGGAGGGCAAACCGGCCCTGCCTTTTCACGGCAATGAGGGTATAATGGCCGGGTGCCGGCGCTATCGGCTCCGAGGTCTGGTGGATCGTATCCCCGCCTTTTTTCAGCTGAAACCCTTTCTCCCGGGCACGCCCCATGAGGTAGCCCTCATAATCCGGAAAGACCTGGCTCGGCAGTCCGCACCCGTTGATGACAAAAAGGGGGAAATCACCCTCGCGCAGCTCAAATTCCGCCTGCACCATGATGTCGTGTTTTGTCAAATCCACCGGAATACCGATTGGCAGCAGTCCCGCCTCCCCTTCCCCGGGCAGCCAGAAGACCCCCTCCTCTTTTTTGATGAGCCTCTCTTGCCCCGGCATCGTGTCCAGGGCTTCCAGGAGGTGACCTGAAAAATCGATGTTCGACAGGGTCTGCCAGTCCGCAAAAAGGTCGTTCTTGAATTCCTGCGGATTGCTGGTGAGCCATTGCAGCGGTTCGGGCTCCATGAGTTCTGCGGCTGCTTTTCCAAGCAGTTCGGAAGGCGCGGAAAACCGGCTGTCAAAATAGCGGAAAAAGGCGCGATTATAGCAGGCAATCCTGCCTTCCCTGTTCAAGGCCAGGGCTGGCACGGGCCGCAAGCTGAAAAACCATTTCGGTAAAGCGGAGTAATGGATAATGCCAAGAAAGCCAGCGCCCTCGCCCTTTTTCAGAAAAAGAGTGGAAAGCGGGATAGCGGAAAAGAGGCTGGAATTCATCTCAGCCATCTCATACCGGTTATTCGAGGGAAAACCGTTCTTCAACAACAATCGGGAAAAGGGATCCCGTTCTTCCTCCAATGGCGTAGCGAACGAGGAAAGGGGCGCATCGGGAAGTGCGAACAGAGCGCGGATATCCTGACCTGTAATATTATAAGGCGCCAGCAGATTCAGCGTACTGTTCCAATGGGTGATAGATACTATCCTGCCTCTCTCATCAAGTTCAATGAGATCAAAAAGATCAAATCGATTCAGAAAGAAGTACTTTTTCTTCAGATATTCAAAAAACGCATCTTGCGATGTCAGCCCATCCATACATGTCCCTTTGTGTTCTATTTATGTCCTGATTATGTATCGATACTAAAAATACATATTCAAAGTGCTTGAAACAAATCCTTTGAAAAACGATTTATCTCATTATCAAAACTATAGTTATGGCACAAACTCATTTTTTTCCTTATAGGTACGCCATTTGTATATATTACTGAAATGACAAAAACTATGGAGCCGGAAAGGGCAACTCATTATGAAAACACGTTCTCTTTGCAAAGCGGCCGCCCTTGCATTGTGCTTCCTTTCATGGAACTCGATTGCGGAAGACTGGCCGACTTTCAAGCATGACGAATATCGGACAGGCACTTCTTCTGAAACGGTACAACTCCCGCTCTCGTTGCAATGGGTCTATATCCTGCAGCACCCCCTTGCGCCTGCCTGGGGCAAAGGCGGCCGCTACAGCGGGAAACGCCCGATCGGACTAAGCGAACTCCCGGCCCTGAATCAGTTCGATTGGGCCGCACAGCTCATCGTCGCTAATGGAAAAGTCTATTTCGGTTCTTCTTCCGATGACAAACTCTATTGCCTGGATGCCGCAACCGGCCATGAAACCTGGACCTTTTATACGGAAGGCCCCATCCGCCTTGCCCCCATGGCCGTGTCGGGTCGCCTGCTCTTTGGTTCCGATGACGGCACCGCCTATTGCGTGAACGCGCTGGACGGCGCGCTTATATGGAAAAATAATCCCCGCCCCAACGCGCCCTGGATTGCCGGCAACGAACGACTCATCAGTTCAGAACCCATCCGGACCGACATCCTGGCCATCAATGGCAAAGTCTATTTCTGCACAGGCCTTTTCCCGAGCAACGTTGGCGTGAATAGAATTTCCGTCAACCTGACAGATGGAACATTGGCCAACATAAGTGAAAACTGGCATTCCTATCAAGGCTACCAGTTCAGAAAGACCGGTTCGGACAGCCTCTGGTGCGCAACCGGGCAGGGCAACGACCAGTACGCACAACGTCTCCTGGCCAAGGGCGCGACCAACATCGAATCCGTTTTCGATAGCATTACGGTCACTTCCGTTGTATTCCGCGCTACAAATGGGCATATCACCGCATCCCCGGGCGCATGGAGCGCCACCACCAAGGGCAAGGCACGTTCCCTGGCATTTGCCGATGGTCGTCTTTACGCAAGCACGGATTCAGGTTATCTCTATTGTTTTGCCGCAACCCCTGTTTCGCCGGACACCATCAGACCCTCCTCCCCCCGACCCTATCCCTTTACCGATCCTGCGGAAGAGAGCGCTTATCGGTCCGCGGCGGCCGCCATTGCCACCGCATCCCCCTATAAGAAAGGCTATGCCTTGGTTCTGGAAAGCAATGGCGGAAAACTCGCCTATGCACTGGCCTGCACCACGGGGATGAAAATCATCTGTGTGGAAAACGATTCGGCCACAGCGGAACAGACCCGGAGGAATCTCGATTCCGCAGGGATGTATGGCCGCGTGTCCGTAATGTACCGAAACAATGGATCCTCCCTGCCTTTTTCGAGATTTTTATTTAATCTGGTCGTTTATGACGGCTTTGTCAACGGCCTCTCCTTCAATGGCGACCGTGATGAGGCGCTTGAACTGGTGCAGCCGTGCGGCGGCATGGCCTACCTTGAGCCGGGAGAGGGCCTGAGAAAGGGCTCCATCCGCAGTTCGGGCGAGTGGTCGCACCATCTCTGCCGTCCGGACAACAATCCCAACAGTTACGATTCCATTGTGAGTACAAATAATCTGCGTCTCCAGTGGTTTGGCAAGCCGGGTCCTGAACATATGCCCGACCGCGAAGCCAAGGCACACTCCCCGCTCTGGAAGAACGGTATTTTCCTTATTCCGGGTGAAGAATATCTATGCGCGCTGGACGGCTATAACGGCGCGCTCTTATGGGAAAAGACCGTGCCTCAGTTCCTTCGGCTCCCGGGCAGACGGCACAGCGGATACCTCGTCCTGGAAGACGACTACCTTTACGCGGCTTCGGGCAAACAATGCCTGGCCATGGTTCCCCAGACCGGTGAACAGCAGATGGCCTTCAGTCTGCCGTCAACCGTGGACAACGCCTCAATGGTATGGGGTTTTGTCGGCGTCCTGAATGACATGCTGTACGGCGGCGCCATCCGTTCCAGGGGCGTTGAACGAATCGCCTCGCTCATGACATCGGTATATGGCTCATGGGACAATGCGCCCCACGCAGTCGAGGAGGCGCTTTTCGCCTATGACCGTCACCAGAGTCAAAGCGACCCAATCTGGGTCTATCGTCCGGATTCGGGACGAATTCTCAGCACCACCATTACCCTGGCTCAAAACAGGGTCTATTTCCTGGAAAGCATGAATAAGACGCTTGTTTCCATTGATACCAGCCTGTTCACCCTTGCCAACCTACTGAGCAATGGGGCCACTGCGCTGGTGGCGCTGGATGCGCTCACCGGCACCCCAGTCTGGCGTGACACCCTTGATTTAAGCAAGGTGACGAACTCGGTGGCCATGATTTTCGCCCAAGGCAAGCTTATCATCACGGGCTCATACAATGCGTACAATTCGCTGGATAACATGACGAACCTGCAACCTCAAATCGATTTTACCGCTATCGATGGCGAAACCGGCACGGTTTGCTGGAAATCCTCCCAACCCACGCTCTGGGGCGCGGGCGACAACCATGGGCAACAGGACTTTCGCACCTATGTCTTCAAAAACACGGTCTACGGCCGCTTCAATACGCGATTTGATCTCCTGACCGGCGACACTCTGGGCAATGGCGACCGGCTCTATGGCAGAAATTGCACCAACATGAGCGCTTCCGCAAATGCGCAATTTCCCACCCATTTTTTCGGCGCTTGGAACATCGTCAAATACGGCTGCAGCATTAACTTCATCCCGGCAGGAGGGCTGCTCAGCGTCTCTGAAGCAAGCTCCGGCTGTACCTGCCCCTACTCCATGCAGACCTCTTATGGCATGCTGACCACGGAAACAAACCTGACCACTTCCCTGGAAAATGTCGCCATGGAACTAACCATTAAACAAAAGCTCTTGATTACCGCTTTTCCCAATCCGTTCAACCCCAATGTCTCCTTTCGATACACCCTTTCCCGGCAAAAGGAGGGGATACCCTATTCGCTGACCATTTTCGATTGTCGGGGCAGCAAGGTGATGACGCTGGCCAGCGGGAAGATAGGCACTCAGGATGCGGGGGAACGGCATGTCGTGTGGACCGGAATCGACCACAACGGCCGGAAAATCAGTTCAGGGATGTACTACTTTCGCTTCGTTTGCGGGAACCGCTCTCGCAGTGGTTCCCTGGCTTTCATCAAATAAAAAGCATTGGCCCTTCATGGCACCGCTTTTCCGGACTGTTGCTAAGATCCGGTTCCCCCTAAAAAGAGGGCCACGCCTTTGCGCACCATCATCACGCCGTAGGCGGCCAAAAGCAACGACGCCAGTTTGGAGAGGATACGGGTGCCGGTGCGGCCGAGCAGCTGTTCCAAGCGGGATGAGAACCAGAGAATCACTCCGGCCAGTAAAAGGTTGAAGGTGAGCGCCAGGGCGGTCTTGGGCAGGCCGAACTGGCCGATGAGGAGAATGCCCGCGGTAAAGACCGCTGGACCGGCGAGAAGCGGCACGCCGATGGGCACGGGTCCCAACTCCCGGGCCACGTCCTCGGAAGGCGGTTCCTTTTTTCCGGAGGAGAGAAGATCATTCAGCGACAGGATGAAGAGGAGCACGCCGCCCGCAATCATGAAGTCGGACAGGGTGATTCCGATAAAACGGAGCACGATCGGCCCCGTCAGGAGGAAAAGAAGGCTGACCGCCAACGCCGTGGCAACCGATTGCACAATAATCGTTTTCTTCCGGGCCGGGTCAAGATTGTGCGTCAGTCCCAAAAAGACCGGTAGAAAACCGAGCGGATCCACGGCCACGAAAAGCGGTATAAAGCAGAGCCAGAAGGATTCCATTCTCTTAAAATAATATATTCCAATTCTCGGATCACCGGTTCTGGACGCATTCTTTCGATTGGGCCGGGGGCCGTAAAAGAAACACACGCTGAAGCACATTTTTGCCATCCCCCTCTTCCGTTGTGTATTTTTCAAGGCATGGCAAAGCCCTCCTCGTCCGCTGGCGATTTCACGGGCCGGCTCCCCCCCCGCGAACGGGAACTTTTCAATGAATGCATCGAGCAGGAGGCCCGGAAGAGCGCTGAACTCGTGAAGCTCATGCACATCATTGAAAGCATCTCCACGAAAATCCACGCGTTCACCGACGCCGCCGGCATATTCAAGGCCGTGACCCATGAACTGGAGCAGCACAGCAAATATATAGGGGCCGTGCTGCTTCTTGACAAAACAGGTTCCGCGATGACGCTCGCCTCCATCTCATTCCGCGGAAAAGCCCTTCGTGCCATGAAAAAGTTATCGGGCCTCTCGATGGCCCGATTCTCCATCGACGTCGAAAAAACCAACCATTACCGTCAGGTGTTGAAAGAGGGACGCACCCTGTTTCTTCCCTCCGAGGCCCTGATCAAGGACATTCTCCCCGGCCCGGTTGCCCGCGCCAGGGGCGTGCTTTCAAAGTTCGACACCCTGCGTTCCATCATCGCCCCCTTGCATAAGAACGGCGCCATCATCGGCGCCATCAGCATCAGCGCATCGGACCTTTCCGAGCACATCGTCCCCTCCATCAACAACCTCGCCCGCCATATCTCCCTCTCCCTGGAACTGGCCGATGAAATCAAGCGGCGGCGGGACGCGGAACAGCGCGCGATCAGCATCCTCGAAGGCGTGGGCGAGGCCATCACCATCCACGATTTTGACGGCCGGATCCTGCAGGTCAACACGGAGTTCGAAAAAGGCATGGGATTCCGGCGCGAAGAACTGGTGGGTAAAAGTCCGGCGGAGCTCGGATGGGTGACCCCGGAACAACAGCGTTACATCCAGCGGGAAATCATGCCCAAGCTGATGAAGACCGGACGCGCTTTTGACGAAGAGCTGATCGCCACCACCCGCAACGGAAAGACCTTTCCGACCTCGGTCAACTGGTCTCTGATGCACGACGAAACGGGCCGGCCCGTGGCCGTCATCAATGCGGCCAAGGACATTTCACGGCTCCGCGAGGCCGAGGCCCAGCTCAAGGAGTTTTCGAAAAAGATACTGGCCGTGCGCGAGGAGGAGAAGAAGAAACTTTCCTCGGACCTCCACGACGAACTCGGCACCATGGTCGTGGCCCTGACCTCCGCACTTTCGCTCGCGGACGAGGAGCTCAAAGGGGGGGGCAACGCGGAAGACGTCCGGTTCCACCTGCGCCAGGCCCGCCAGCTAATCATCAACTATGTGGGCCGGCTCAAAGGCATTGCCCTGGACCTGCGGCCGCCCCAGCTCGACCTCATCGGACTTTCCGCGGCCCTGCGCGAGCTCTTTGCCGGCGCCGGAAAACGGCACGGCCACCGCATCGATTTTCACGAGGCCCTGGGTAACGTCAAAATCCCGGACGAAGACGCCATCGCGCTTTACCGCGTGGCGCAGGAGGCGCTCACCAACGCGGTCCGCCATTCGGACGCAAAGCGCATCACGGCCAACATCGCCCGCCGCAGCGGACGCATCGTGCTCTGGGTCCGCGACAACGGATGCGGGTTCAACGCGGAAAAGGTGCTGCGCCGGCCAGGCAGTATCGGCATCACGGGCATGGTGGAACGGATGGAGGCGCGCGGCGGGAAGCTTACGGTGGTCTCGAGGCCCGGCAAAGGCACCCTGGTCCGGGCCGCGCTGCCCGAAGCCGCAAAGGAACGGAATGGAGATTAAAGTCATCCTCGCCGACGACCACGCGGTTGTGCGCCACGGCATCCGGGCCATCGTCGAAAAAACGGCCCGTGACATCGTCATCGCGGGCGAAGCGGCGAATGGCAAGGAGGTGCTGCGGCTTGCACGCCGTATATGCGCCGATGTCTTTGTGCTCGACATCTCCATGCCCGTTCTGAACGGCCTCGAAACCGCGGAACGGCTGTTAAAGATTGACAAAAGGGCTCGTATCATATTCTTAAGCATGTATGATAACCGCACGTTTATCGAACAGGCGCTCCACCTCGGGGTCAAAAGCTATCTCCTGAAAGAAAGCGCCACCGAGGAAATCGTGGCCGCCATCCGGAGCGTATTCAGCGGCACCCGCTACTTCAGCCCCAAAATCTTAAAACACGTAGTGGTCGCGCCGGGCAGGGTCCCGGAAAAACAGCTTCGACTCGTCCGCCTCACGCCCCGCGAACGGGAGGTCCTCCAGCTCATTTCCGAAGGACACAGCACCAAGGAAATTGCGGCCCGGCTCAACCGTTCAGCCAACACCGTCCATGTTCACCGCAACAGCATCATGCAAAAGCTCGATATTCACAACCAGGCCGAACTGGTCCGCTATTCGCTCAAATCCGGCATTTCCCAGCTCTAACCCCCTTGTTCAATGAATATCTATAAATAATCCTAAATAACCCTTTTGGGTTATATCTGTGTGTTTTCATTTTAATTAACTTATTATCAATGGATTAGACCTGTCAGATGCAAACAGTAGGGTCACCTGTTCATGGAATTTAAGATATTAATCGTTGATATTGTACCGGCCCAGCTCCGGGCCCTCGAAAACATCCTGGTCCAGGCAGGGTGCGGTAAAATCTTCCAGGCTAAAAACGTCAAAGAAGCCGTCGGAATCCTGGAAAAGGAACCGGACATCCGTCTTGTGATTTCCGAATGGGACCTGCCCGACAAACCCGGACTCGAGATCCTTTCAGCACTGAAAAAGAACGGACGCCTGGAAAAGACCCAGTTTTTATTGACTTTCAAAGACAAGTCACGCGAGGATATATTGAAGGCATTGAAGGCCGGGGCCAAGGGGTTTGTCGTGAAGCCGTACAAGCTGGACATCATTAAAAAAAAGATTGACGAAATTTCCCTGTCCGAGGCCCCGCCCGCCAGTTACGACGAGTCGATGGCCAATATCCTCAATTCAATAAAGCAGGTGGAATGAACATCAAGACCTGGGAAGTGAAGGATGTGTCCGTGCTCTCCATTGAAGGGGGGTTGATGCAGGAAGCGGCGGATAATTTCCTGCTCGCGCTCATCGGCCTTCTCGACAACGGAAAGGTCCGCGCAATTGTTGACTTCCGCGACTGCAGCTACATCACCAGTCCCAACCTCTCCGCGCTCTTCCAGTACAAAAAAATGTTCGTGGAAAAAGGGGGCGACATCAAGGTCGCCTGCATCAACAGCGCCATCCGGAGCCTGTTTGAAAAAACGAACCTGGACAAGATCATTGAAGTGTTTGAGTCCATCGACAGCGCCGTGGGATCTTTCCCGGCCGTCAAAGGCAAAGGAAGGACCCCTCCGTGTAACCCTTTATAGCGGAAGGAGGAGGCATGGCAAAGAAGGCGTCTCCGGGCGAAAAGCCCAAAAAAGGTGAAGGGCTCCGGTTGGAGGACCTCATCGACAAGGTCAAGGCCCGGTCGTTCGAGATTTTCCTTGAAAGGGAAAAGAAGGGGGAACCCGGCAACGAGATTCGCGATTGGGTCCAGGCGGAGAATGACATCAAG
>JAZDKP010000083.1:0-7192 GCA_043802925.1 Fibrobacterota bacterium
CAACCACAACATTTCCTCAATGGTTACCCAGGGGTCGCTGTCCCGGGTCAATCGTGAACTCAGCAAGTCCCTCGAACGCCTCTCCACCGGTCTCCGTATCAACCGCGCATCCGATGACGCGGCCGGCCTCTCCGTGTCCGAACAGATGCGGACCCAGGTCAGCGGACTTGGCATGGCCAAGCGGAACGCGACCGACGGTATCGCCCTTTTGAACATCGCGGAAGGCGCGGCGAACGAAATCGAAGGCATGCTCCAGCGCATGCGTGAACTGGCGGTCCAGTCCACCAACGATACGCTCACCACGACCGAGCGCGCGTATACCAACCAGGAATACCAGTCGCTCATGAGCGAAATCGACCGCATCACCGATGTGACCCAGTACAATGGGCAGACCCTGCTCGATGGCCAGGTCGGTTCTTTCGGTGCGGTTAACAGTGGCTCCAGCCTCCTGCACATCGGCCCCAACGCGTCCGGGAATGACCGGCTGACCATTGCCATTGACGGCACCTCCTCGGGCAGTCTGACGGTTGGCGGCACCAGTGTCACAAGCCAGCTGCGCGCGGAGTCGGCCATCCGCTCCATCGACGTGGCCATCAACTCGGTCAACAAGCTGCGCAGTGACCTTGGCGCGTTCATCAACCGCCTCGATCACGCCATCAGCAACATCGAGAACCAGTCGCACAACACGCAGTCCGCTGAATCGGCCATCCGTGACACGGACTTTGCCGCAGAGTCCACGGCGTTCACGCGGAACCAGATCCTCATGCAGTCGGCCACGGCCATGTTGGCCCAGTCGAACGCGGTTCCGCAGAACGTCCTTTCGCTCCTGCGGTAACGCGACCGTCCTTAAAAAGCGCTTCAAACGCTTTCAAAGCGCCCCTCCTTCGGGGGGCGCTTTTTTCATGATATAAGCTGAAAAAAGTTCAGGTGTAATTTTCCTGAGGCTTTGATACGCAAGTTAAACAATCCGCTAAAGTTTTGGTTTTTCCCCGCCGATATTTTCCGTGTCAAACGCACAAAGCAGACAGGGTTCCCGCGGTAAGGATGCCGCAGGAAATAACATAAACAAAACGCAGAACAAGGAGGTTCCCATGCGTATCAACCATAACATTTCCTCAATGGTTACCCAGGGGTCGCTGTCCCGGGTCAATCGTGAACTCAACAAGTCCCTCGAACGCCTCTCCACCGGTCTCCGTATCAACCGCGCATCCGATGACGCGGCCGGCCTCTCGGTGTCCGAACAGATGCGGACCCAGGTCAGCGGCCTTGGCATGGCCAAGCGGAACGCGACCGACGGTATCGCCCTTTTGAACATCGCGGAAGGCGCGGTGAACGAAATCGAAGGCATGCTCCAGCGCATGCGTGAACTGGCGGTCCAGTCCACCAACGATACGCTGACCACGACCGAGCGCGCGTATACCAACCAGGAATACCAGGCGCTCATGAGCGAAATCGACCGTATCACCAACGTGACCCAGTACAATGGGCAGACCCTGCTCGATGGCCAGGTCGGCTCTTTCGGTGCGGCCAGCAGTGGCTCCAGCCTCCTGCACATCGGCCCCAACGCGTCCGGAAACGACCGGCTGACCATTGCCATTGACGGCACTTCCTCGGGCAGTCTGACGGTCGGTGGCACCAGTGTCACGAGCCAGGTGCGCGCGGAGTCGGCCATCCGCTCCATCGACGTGGCCATCAACTCGGTCAACAAGCTGCGCAGCGACCTTGGCGCGTTCATCAACCGCCTCGATCACGCCATCACCAACATCGAGAACCAGTCGCACAACACGCAGTCTGCGGAAGCGGTCATCCGTGACGCGGACTTTGCCGCAGAGTCCACGGCGTTCACGCGGAACCAGATCCTCACGCAGTCGGCCACGGCCATGTTGGCCCAGTCGAACGCGGTCCCGCAGAACGTCCTTTCGCTCCTGCGGTAAGCGTTACAACACGGACATCCTTTTCTACGCTTGGAAACGCCCTCCCTTTACCGGGAGGGCGTTTTCTTTATGGAGTTCAGGCGTTACTTGCACTTTCACATGAATGAATGGGGCTCAAGTTTTTTTCCGGAGTACCCGATAGTCTTCATGTAAGCAAAAGGATGCGGTTCAGGCGGTAAGGATGCCGCAAGAGCCAAAAAAAGTGTCAAGCGTAGAACAAGGAGGTTCTCATGCGTATCAACCACAACATTTCCTCAATGGTTACCCAGGGGTCGCTGTCCCGGGTCAATCGTGAACTCAGCAAGCCCCTCGAACGCCTCTCCACCGGTCTCCGTATCAACCGCGCATCCGATGACGCGGCCGGCCTTTCCGTGTCCGAACAGATGCGGACCCAGGTCAGCGGCCTTGCAATGGCCAAACGGAACGGGACGGACGGCATCGCCCTTCTGAACATCGCGGAAGGCGCGGTCAATGAAATCGAAGGCATGCTCCAGCGCATGCGTGAGCTGGCGGTCCAGTCCACCAACGATACGCTGACCACGACCGAGCGCGCGTATACCAACCAGGAATACCAGGCGCTCATCAGTGAAATCGACCGTATCACCAACGTGACCCAGTACAATGGGCAGACCCTGCTCGACGGCCAGACCGGCTCTTTCGGTGCGGCTGGCAGCGTCTCCAGCATCCTGCACATCGGCCCCAACGCCAGAACCACGGATCGCATCACGGTCGCCATTGACGGCACTTCCTCCGGCAGTCTGACGGTCGGCGGCTCCAGTGTTACGAACCAGGTTCGCGCTGAACAGGCCATCCGGTCCATTGACGTGGCCATCAACTCGGTCAACAAGCTGCGCAGTGACCTTGGCGCGTTCATCAACCGTCTTGAGCACGCCATCAGCAACATCGAGAACCAGTCGCACAACACGCAGTCCGCGGAAGCGGTCATCCGCGACACGGACTTTGCGAATGAGTCCACGCAGTTCACACGGAACCAGATCCTCATGCAGTCGGCCACGGCCATGTTGGCCCAGTCGAACGCGGTCCCGCAGAACGTGCTGTCGCTCCTCAAATAAGCTCCTTGCATCCTACGCGAAAGGGCCTCCCGCTTCCGGGGGGCCCTTTTTAATTATCTTTTAGGGAAGATGAAAATCCTCGTCATCGCGCTCCATAAGCTGGGCGACAACCTCCAGGTCACGCCCGTGTTCCGCGTGCTGAAAGAGCGCCACCCCGGCGCCCGCGTGGACGTGCTGACCGAACCGAAATTCCGGTTCGCGTTTGACGGAAACCCCTGCATCGACCAAATCCACCTCTTTGACCGGACTCAATACAGCGGCCAGTCGGTCACTTCGCTTGAAACGGGCCGGAGCGAGATGTGTCCGGTGTTGAAGGCGCTCCAATCCGAAGCGTACGACTTGCTGGTGAACCGGCAGAGCTCCGTGGAAGGGGCCGTCATCGCGGCACTGGTCGCCCCCCTGGAATACCGCGGCATTTATATGCAGCCGGACAACCGGGTCGCTGTTGTGGACCCGTGGACGCGTCTCCTTTTCACCGCTTGCCGCAACCGGCATGTGAACCCCTTCAACTTTGTGGATTACGGCATCAATATGGCTGGCAATGGGGCCGGGGAGAGGCGTCTTGAACTCCACGCGGACCGCGCGCCCGGCGCGCTCCTCCTGCACCGGCTTGGGTTGACTCAAGGGCCGATTATTGCGCTCCAGCCGGGCTCCACATCGCCCATGCGGCGGTGGCCAACGGCCCATTTTTCGGACATGGCCCGCAGGCTGCTTTGCGCCTTACCCGAAGCGCGTTGCCTCATCCTCGGCGCTCCTTCTGAAGCGCCCCTGGCGCATGAAATCACGGCCGCGCTTCCGGAACTTTCCGGAAAACGGCTCATGGACCTCACCCACGACCTGCCGCTTGCCTCCCTGCCGGGTGTGCTCGCGCGTTGTTCACTGCTTGTCACCAATGACACCGGACCCATGCATATTGCGGCGGCTGTCAAATGCCCGGTCATTGCGCTCTATTTCGGCGAATCGTTTGTCCACGAGACAGGGCCTTATGGGGACAACCACCATGTTGTGCATGCCCGTCTCGACTGCCTGCCCTGTACCTTCGACAAACCCTGCCTGCGCGGTTATGAATGCCAGAAGGTAATCTCACCCGTCGCAATCGCGGACCTCGCCCGTTCCGTTCTGACCGGCCAACCCCCGGAGGAACCTCTTTTCAAGGATGTCGTGGTATATAGAAGTGTTACATCCAGGCCCCCTCTCCTTCAGGAGAGGGGGGAAGGGGGTGAGGTGTCCTTCCGTCCTTTGTTCAAACGTCCCGCTTCTGCCAACGACATTCATCGCGTGTTATATTTTAAGCTTTTCAGGTCGTACCTGCACGACCTTCCGTTCAATCCTGAAACAATTGCGGAACAGCTGTCGGATGATTACACGGATGTTTCCGCGTGCGTCAACGCCATGGCGGACCTCGACATCAGCCTCATCACGCAGTTTGCGCAATCGGATGTCGAAGCGGTCACGCTCCGGGACCGCTTCAGGGATGGTTTTCTTTTTCTTCGACAGGAAACTCACCCCCCTTTCCCCCCTCTCTTGCCCCTCGACTCGCTTCGACTTCGCTCAGCGCAAGCCGCTCGGGGATCGAGAGAGGGGGGCTTGTGATAAAGCACACGTTGAAACCACATTATTCAATTGCCTATTTTTAACACCTATGATCACCCGTTTCACCAACGCAAGAATTGTCACTGAGAATGGCGTGGTCGAAGGCGCTCTCACGCTCAAAGACGGGACCATAGAACGCATCAGCAGCTCTGACACCCTGCCGAAAGCCGGGGAGACGGTCCTCGACTGCAAAGACAGGTACCTGCTGCCCGGTTTTTTCGACTCTCACCTGCACGCGATGGATCTTTTCGAGGTCCTCCACGGCCATTTCAGCCTTGACACGCTCGCGTTCACCGAGACCGACGATGCGGTGCCGCAGGTGTTGAAACGGTTGCCCCGCACCGGGGTCACCTCCTGTATGCTGTCGAGCATGGCCGCGCCTGACCGGCTCATGGAAAAGTTTTTTTCAGCCGTTCAGTTGTATTGCGCGGCCCCGGACACGGCGTCCGCGCGTTTCATGGGCGTCGACCTCGAAGGCAATTTCCTCAAGGACCCGGCTTTTTCCGGCATGCAGGACGCCGCGAACATCAAGACGCCCGACATCGACTTGTTTGAGAAATGGCAGGCGCTCTGCGGCGGGCAAATCCGCAAGGCGCTCATTGCGCCCGAGTGGGGCGAACCCGCCTTCCGCCTCATCCGCCACCTGGCGGACCACGGCCTTTGCCCGAGTGTGGGCCATACGGGCTGCACCCGTGAACAACTGATGAAAGCCTATGACTGCGGTACGCGCGTGGTGGTGCACACGGGCAACGGCCCCATGAGCCAGAACTTCAAGAGCGGCGGCGCGCTTGACGCTGTTTTCCACCTGGGGCCCGCCCTTTACGCCGAAATCATCGCGGACCTCACGCATGTGCACCCGCACTGGATCAACACGTTTCTCAACGGTTTCACTTTCGACCGCGTCCTCGGCATCTCTGATGCCACGCACCTGGCCGGCGCGCCCATCCAGGACGGCACGGTCATCGGCAACACGGTCATCCGTGACGGCGCGCTTTGGTCCACGGAAAAGGCCAACACACTGGCCGGCTCGGTTTCCACCGTGGATCGCCAGTTCAATAACATGGTCAACCTGCTCACGGGCGACCGCACGGCCTATTTTCACGCGGTCACGCCCGCGCCTTACGCGCTGGCCGAGGCCCTGCCCCGGGCCTCACGTCTTTATTCGCTCAACCCGGCCCGCTGTTTCGGTTGTGACGACCGCATCGGTTCGCTCGCGCCCGGCAAGGCCGCGGACCTCGTGCTCGCGGACATCACGGGCGCGCCCGGCGCCTGGCGCGTCCGGATAGAGCGCGTGTTCATCGCGGGCCGCGAAGTGTTTTCCGCCTAGAGTTTTACCTTAATCGTCCCGGATTTTCCCGTTCAGGTAGCCTTCGTAGTTCTGGGTCACGTACGTCATTTCGTTGCCCCAGACGATGATGAATGACAGGACGTAGATGCAGAGAATGAAGATGGGGATGAGGATGAGGGAACCGTAGATTTTATTGTAGGTGAAGAGTTGGGCCACGTAGAATTTGAGCCCGATGCGGCAGCCCTCGTAAATCACGGCCGCGAAAAAGCCGCCCACCAACGAGGCGCGGAGGCTGACGCGTGTTTTGGGCACCAGTTTGTAGAGCATCGAGAAGGAGAGCACGAGCAGAAAGACCGCGGCGGCCTTGAAGACCAGGAAGAGCAGGAGGTTATGGTTGTGCGCCGCGAAACGGCCGACCTTGACATAGACGGAAAACGTGGCACAGAAGAGGATGAGCACGGAGACCATAAGGCCGATGCGTTTGGGGATGGAGCGGCCCTGGTTGACGCGCCAGGTGGCGTTGAAAATTTCCTCGAGCGAGCCGAACAGGCAGTAGACGGAAAAGAGCAGGGCCACGGAGCCGATCCAGCCGATGGCCGCGGCGTTTTTGAGCAGCTTGAGAAGGATCGTGTTAATGTCGTTGGACGAATAGGGAAGGAGCTTGATGAGGAGTCCGTTGACTTCCTTCTGGTTCAGGAAAAAGTTTATTTTTGTTTTGTTGATGTCGTACAGTTTGGACGCGAACAGCGAGAGCGAGGCCACGAGCGGGACAAAGGCCACGAGCAGGGAGTAGGAAAGCGCGCTGCAGTACAGAAGGCCGTGGTGGTTGATGAGGCGGTTTACAGTGAACTTCAGGCCGTTGATCATTGCGCGGCCCGTGTGCAGGAGCCTCCGGCCGGTCCACCGGAGCAGGAGCCGTTTTATTGAAATGTCATCGGGCTGCATGGCGTATAAGATAAAAAATTGACCGTGGGTTTGCCTGGTATTTTAGCGCAGTTCCCGGTCGATGATTTCCATGATGAACCGCTCGAGGGAAATGGGATAGAACTCGACGTTGGGGCATCCGATGACCGCGGTGTCCACGATTTCCTCCCGCAACATTTCATCCATGACATGATGTTCGCGTTGTTCGGGCGCGTCCTCGCTTTTGTGGACCTTGAGGTCCTCGTGCTGGATTTTCAGGTTGCTGTAGCGCTGCGTATAAAGGAACGAAAACACGCGGCCCGCGATCTGGTCGTTCATCACCTGGTTCTCGAACATTTCACGAAAGGTGGGGTGGTCGGGGTTGGGGGTGAAAATCAGGC
>JAZDKP010000084.1:0-3279 GCA_043802925.1 Fibrobacterota bacterium
CAGGCATCCATTTATCACATTGAAAGGAGAAGTGACATGTTCAGAAAAAGTTACATTATTATTTTAGCGCTGTTGTTATTATCGGCAGGAACTGTGGGATGGGCAAAGGACGGGGTTGACCCGGAAAAGAAAATCATTCACGTTGCAGGCTATGACGCTTGCACCGGAAAGTACGGAGACTATGGCAGCGGCGACAAACGGGGGCAGGAGCTGGCTGTTGAGGAGATCAACAAAATGGGCGGGATTCAGGCCGGACCATTGAAAGGCTACAAACTGAAGCTTTCTTTTTTCGATGACCGCGGCGACCCTAAGGAATCGGCCAATATTGCCAAGAATATCTCTTCCAGCGATTTTCTGGTTGCGCTTGGACCTACCATGAGCTCCTGCGCGCTGGCTGCCACACCCGTTTTCAACCGTAACGGCGTTCCCAATATCATCACCTACGCCAATGCCAACACCATTACCGAACAGAGGTTTGACAACATTGCCCGTTTGACCTACACCACCCGAAGCATCGCATACGAAATGGCAATGACTGTCAAGGACAGATTCAAACAGAACAGTGTTGCCATCATCAGCGAGAATCAGGACTACGGACAGCAGCTTCTCAAAGGCTTCAAGGAAAAAGCTCCTGAGCTCGGCATTAAAGTCGTGAATGAAAGCGTGATCACTCCCGGGCAGGACATTGATTTCAAATCTGTTCTGATGAAAGCCAAATCCGAAAATCCCGGCATGCTGCTGATTTTTGTCACGTACAACGAAGGCGGTCTGCTGGTGAAACAGGTGCGTCAGATGGGATGGAACATCCCCATGTACGGTCCGGACGGACTGATTGAACCCAAGTTCTTTGAACTGGCCGGTGATATGGGGGAAGTGTATATCCTGTTGTCGCCGACAGTGGACGTGAAACGGCCGGCAGCCAAAATTCTGGTGGATCGCTGGACCCCAAAATATGGCGGATTTCCCCCTTTGGCAGCCATCTACGGTTATGATGCGGTTAAAGTCGCAGCAAAAGTCATTGAGATAGGGGGCGTTGACCGCAAAACCTTTATCCAGAACCTGAAAAAGGTCAAGGTGGAAGGCGTCGGAAACCCCATGTATGAGTTTGATGCCACCGGCGAAGGCAAACGTCCGACTTTTGTGACATCTCCTGCGAGCGAGGTCAAGCAGGGAAAATAAAAACCGCCGTTCAAAGCCGGAGTGGTAAATTAGATACATATTAAGTGCAGAGATGAAATTATAGCCCTATCTCGTCAAAAAAGACGCCGGCTGGGACTATGGTTTGTGAAGTTACGATGGATAATTATCGTGAAACCCAGTCCGGGTTACATTGGTTGGATTCAGGCCAATGTAATCCGTGACTGTCAAATGTTCATATGGAGATTATATGAATTGTAAAACATATGATGTTGTCATTATAGGCGGCGGCATTATGGGCAGCGCCACAGCTTACTACCTGAAGCGAACAGCACCGAATATTAAGACGGCCGTGATTGAAATGGACCCATCCTACAGTCGCGCATCCACTACCCTGTCCATGTCCAACGCCCGGATTCAGTTCAGCTTCCGGTCCAATGTCCAGATATCCCAGTATGCTTTTGAAGTTCTTGAAAATTTCGAACAGGAAATGACTGTCAAAGATCGCAGACCTTCGATCGGTTATCGCCGGGAGGGCAACCTCTTCATGGTTGACGCGGAAGGCAGGATTCCGGCCGAGAATGCGTTAAAAATGCAGCAGGATATGGGTTGCGATATAGAATGGTGGACACCCGAACAGGTCCGGAAGCGTTTTCCTCTCTACAATACTGAAGGATATTCGGGAGCAACATTCGGCCCCAAAGACGGACATTTTGATGCATACGGAGTCCTTATGGGATACCGGGCCAAGGCCATCTCCATGGGAGCGGAATTCATCCATGCCGAAGTGTCTGAAATCACAAAAACCGGGAAGCTTATTACAGGTGTGCGCCTGAATACCGGAGAAGATATCGGCGCCAACACAGTCGTTAACTGCGCGGGCGCCTGGTGTGCCGAAATTGCCCGGACCGTCGGAGTTATCCTGCCGGTTCAGCCGGTCAAACGCCAGGTCTTCGCTCTGGATACAAAGGTCAAGCCGGAAGGGCCTCTGCCATTGACTGTTTTGCCTTCCGGATTGTATTTTCGCACGGAAACCGGCGGCTTGATCCTTCTGGGAAAGTCCATGCCTGAGGACCCCGTGGGTTTTTCCTTTTCATGGGATGACAAAAGATTTTATGACGTTTTATGGCCGGAACTGGCAGAATTTGTTCCGGAATTTGAATCTCTGCGGTTGATCCGGGGATGGGCCGGCCTCTATGCAATGAACACCCTTGACGGGAATGCCATTCTCGGGGAATGGCCGGAACTTGAAGGACTGTTTCTGGCCAACGGTTTTTCCGGGCACGGACTTCAGCAGGCACCGGCGGTTGGGCGCTACATCTCCGAATTGATTACGAGGCAATCCCACGCCCTCGATTTGTCGATATTCAATCCGGGACGGATACTGGAAAATAGGCCATTGAATGAGAATGGCATCGTGTAAAGGAGCATCATATGTATGGCTGGACAGGAAAAATTCTCCGCGTCGATTTGACGGCCGGTATATGTTCGTATGAAGCGTTGGACCCCGCAATCTACAAGGATTACATCGGCGGCCGCGGCCTTGGCATTTACTACCTGAACAGGGAACTCGATCCCAAATGCGATCCGCTGTCATCGGAAAACCTGTTGGTGATGGCCACCGGACCACTGACCGGAACCGGCGTTCCCACCGGTGCGCGCTATATGGTCATGACCAAGTCCCCCTTGACCGGCGCGATCACATGTTCAAATTCCGGCGGAATGTTCCCCACCGAAATGAAGCGCACCGGACTGGATGCCATTGTTATTTCCGGTCAAGCCAAAGCGCCGGTCTACCTTTGGATCAACCAGGGACGGGCTGAAATTCGCAGCGCAGCGCATCTTTGGGGTAAAAATACCCATGAGACAACCGATTTTTTGGTCAATGAAACAGATGCGCGTGCAAGGGTCGCCTGTATCGGACCGGCGGGAGAAAAAAAAGTTTTATTCGCATCCATAATGAACGATCGGAATCGCGCGGCCGGCAGGTCCGGAGTGGGCGCTGTCATGGGCAGCAAGAATTTAAAGGCGGTTGTGGTGCGTGGTAAAGACAAGGTTGAATTTGCCGATAAAGATCGTTTTGTGACCTTTAACCAAGAGATTCTGGACCGGTTCAAAGAAAATGTGAAAAAGACGCCTTTG
>JAZDKP010000085.1:0-18375 GCA_043802925.1 Fibrobacterota bacterium
ATTGTCCGTTTCTTTTTACAAGAATAATTTCATCCTGAAGGGAGCCTTATTATTCCTTTCCCTGAATATGCCTCGTACCCGGCCAACCAAGGATATTGATTTCCTTGGAGTGTCTACGGAAAATAGCCTTCAAAACATCAAAAAGGTATTCACTGCAATTGCGGAGATCCCCCAGGAAGACGGCGTGACGTTTGATTCCCGGAGTATTACTGCCGAGAAAATACAAGAGGAAGAACAGTATGAAGGTGTCCGAGTATTTTTGACCGGCAAGCTTGGGTCCGCAAAGAGGAAAGTGCAAATTGATATAGGGTTCGGTGACATTATTGTCGAAGGTCCGGTAAAGACCAAGTTTCCGGTCCTGATTGATATGCCGGTTCCCGTCATAAAAGCCTATTCAAAAGTATCCGCCCTTGCAGAAAAATTTGAGGCAATCGCCCACAGGGGCATTACCACGAGCAGGATGAAGGATTTTTTTGACATCCTTTATTTGGCCACCCATTCGGATTTCGAAATGAGTACGCTGAAAAAAGCGATTGCAAAAACCTTTTCAAAACGAGACACACCCATACCCAATATTGGGCTTATCTTTGAGAAAAGCTTCAAGGAGAACAAGGAAAAGCAATCTCAATGGGAAGCATTTCACAGAAGAAATAGGATGGACCTGAAAATGAGTTTTTCGGAAGCCGTAGAACAGATTGGGCCGTTTGTGAAACCCCTATATGATGAAACCATAGAAGGAAAACGGAACTGGAACAGGGAGAAATGGACTTAGTAGAATGATGCACCCTTGCAGGAAGCGGTCCAGGATGGCGGACGTGGCCGCCGTGTCGCCCAGGATAACACCTCAGTCCTCGATAGGGCGGTTAGGACAGCCATTTTCTGATTATGCAAGCCTCGGGTCACAAAACACTTTCCTGTTTTAAAAGGTATCTATCCTTCCGAAATTCCGACCTTCAAAAGCTGGTTTCGCCGAAGGATGGACACCTGATGGACACCCGAAAGAACGAAAATGTTTCTAACGCAATGTAATGTAAGCTCTTATAATAACGCCCAATTTCCTTTTTAAGGAAAGAGCCGATGGTTCGAATCCATCCGGGCGCAAAATAAAAGGGGCTTACGTGAAAACGTAAAGCCCCTTTTTTTATAATGACTCGCGCTAATGGAGATGCTATTATTTGAAATAGCCTTTGACAATCTTCTCCCCTCTCCTGCAAACAGAGAGGGGATCCTACTTCTTTTTCGCCTTGCCTGGCACCGGAAGCGCTTTTTCCACAGCGCTGTCCACGTCCGAGCCTTCAGGCCCTACGCCTTTGAGAATCAGCCTGTTCCAGTGTTTGGGCAGGCAAGGCGGCCTTCGGACCAGCCCCTCTTCCGTGACCGCAAGCCCTGCAAACCCGTATAGAATAGCTTGCAACATCCCGCCCGCTCCCGTGACAAAATAGGTTTTCCGGTTTTTAGGCGATTCCGAAAACACGCCGAACGGAGGGAGCAAATTCGGCTTGTGGCACTTTTCAAACAGGCGCCATGCGTTTTTAGCGTCGCCCAGCCGCGCGTGGATAACCGACAATACGCAATGGCTCATGGCCGGCCCGGTCGCGGATATGCGCGACTCATACAACAGCAGGTCCCTGCGGATTTGTTCTTCGTCGTTATAATACTGCAGGGGGAAAGCGAGCAGGTTCGCGTCCGCCTGCTTGATGGTCTCGCCCTGGGCCGGGTAGCCGCGGTACTGGAGCGTGGCGCCCTCTGGGTTACGATGAATGACCAGCTTGTCCGCGATTTGCGTCCAGTGGGGATCGGATTTCTCTTTCAGTTCCTTTGCCGCAAGGACCGCGTATCGGAGCGCTGTGGCTGCGGCTGCGTTGGTGAAGGCGTTATCGTCCACCGGCCCGGTATATTCGTCCGGCCCAATCACACAGTGGATGGAAAAGGTGCCGTCGTTGTTTTCCGTGACGCGACTCACCCAGAATTCCGCAATGGCTTTGAGGAGCGGCCAGCCCGTGCCCTGCAGCCAGGATCGGTCGCGCGTCACGCGCCAGTATTGCCAGCAGGCGATGCCGATGTCCGCGGTCACATGGTGTTCAAAGGTTCCGGTGAGTGCCCAGGTGGGCGTCACCTCTTCGCCCGAATCGTCGGATTCCCAGGGGAACATGGCGCCCGCGTACCCGAAATTGTGCGCGCGACGGCGTGCGGCCGCGAGGTGATCGAACCGGTAGTCGAGCATGTTGCGGGCGAGCGAGGGGTCCAACGCGAGCAGCACCGGAAACATCCAGAGTTCCGCGTCCCAGAAAATGTGGCCGTTGTACTGCTGGGAAGTGAGTCCCATGGGCGGGATGCTGAGGCGGGAGTCGTGGCGGATGGAAGAAAAGAGATTGAACAGTGCAAACCGCACATTTCGTTGCGATTCGGGGTCGCCCTCGATGACGATGTCGTGGCGCCACAGTGATTCCCAGGCCCGGCGGTGACCGGCGATAAGCGTCTCCGCGCCCTGGAACATCATGGAAATGCAGAACCGCTCGGATTCGTGCTTGGGGTCTGCGAAGTCCGCGCTGGTACAAATCGCGCCGCCGAGGGCGAAGGTGAACGCATGGTCGGTCCGGAGCCCGGCCTTGAAGAACTCGTCGCGTTCGGAGTCACCGCATCCTTGAAGGGCCGGTTTTTTCCCTTCAAAAAGATAAATCGCGGTCGTGACAACCTCATATTTCCCGGACTTGCTTTTACCGGTAACCTGCTGGAGCGGGATGCGGTACTCGCCATCCTCCAGAGTTTCAAAGGAAAAGGTTTCGTTTCGGATCGTGTCCGGGACCTGCATCCGGTTCTTGACCGTGACCACGGTCTCGCGAAGAGGCAGGATACTGACCTGCAGAAGACCACAATGTGGAAGCTGGCGAAGCGCAAAAAACGTGCAGGTGAAACGGGCGGTCTCACTGATCGTGAAGAAGGTGGTGAGTGACGCCTCCTTCATGTCCAGGACCTGGCGCCAATCGGTGATGTGGATCGGATCCACCGCCCTGTCGTCAAAACAGAATTCGAGCCCCGCGAACCCGATGGTTTCCATGATGCGCGCCACGCTGCGTTCGCCGTCACGGTCATAGACGCCGTTGCAGAGCGTGGTCGTGATTCGGAGCGGATCCGGGGAAAGGAGAAAACCGAGCTCTCCGTTGGCCAGGCAAAGGGGTGTGTAATTCTCCGGGGAAGACGCGGCGATGCACCAGCCTTTGTCTTCGTGAGCACAGAACGGGCTTGTGTCCATAAAACCTCTTCTGTCCTTAAAATAAAAGAATTCTATAGGGTCCGCACATTTATTTTATTCCCATGACG
This sequence comes from Fibrobacterota bacterium, assembly GCA_043802925.1. GTDB lineage: Bacteria > Fibrobacterota > OXYB2-FULL-49-7 > OXYB2-FULL-49-7 > JAEUSG01 > JAZDKP01. Next base: position 3,322 of record JAZDKP010000085.1, read on the forward strand.
TTTCTTTATTGTCTATTTTACCTGCGTTCCGTACAAACAACCCTAACCCTTGAGGAGCACCCATGGCCATGACCGTTGCCATTAAAGACAACAAACTTTGCATTGAAATGGATCTGGAAACACCCACACCCTCGGCATCGGGCAAGACGCTCGTAGTCGCTACGACACACGGCAACGTGGTCACAACCGCGATAGTGAACGGCAAGCCGATTACTCTCGGCCTGAACGCTTACATAAAAAAATAGTTTGAATCGGGTTTTCCCTCCCCCTCTCCTTTAGGAGAGGGGGCCGGGGGGTGGGGTGAGGTTCACCCACTTCGCGCCCTGTTTGGAACTTTTTACGCATGCTTCAATGAAGCGCATGCCGCGAAGCCCGTCTTTTGCGCCAGGATAGTTCTTCTGAAGCGCTTTCCCCGTTTTCGCGTTCCGGATATCCGCGATAGCCCCTTTGTAAATATTGGCAAAGGCTTCAAGGAATGCCTCGGGATGGCCCGAAGGGATGCGTCCGGCTTCAAGCGTGGGTTTTGAAAGATAGGGTTTACCGGGCCGCAGCGTCTGAATCGGCGCGCCCGGCCATTTGAGATAAAGACAATTGGGTTCCATCTGCCGCCACTCCAACCCCGCTTTCGTCCCATAAATGCGGATAGAGAGCCCGTTCTCCTCCCCTGCCGCGATTTGTGAACAGGTGAGAATTCCCTTGGCCCCGTTTGAAAGACGCAAGAGGACGTTCGCGTCATCCTCCAGCTTGCGGCCCGGAACAAACGTGGTCAGGTCCGCGCATAACGAGCTGATTTTAAGTCCCGTGATGTATTCCATCAGGTTCTCCGCGTGCGTGCCGATGTCGCCCACGCAGCAAGAAGCGCCGGCCCGCTTTGGATCCGTGCGCCAGGCGGCCTGCTTTTGGCCTGATTTTTCGAGCGGTTGCAGCAGCCAATCCTGAATGTATTCAACAAGCACTTTCCGCACCTCGCCGATGCGGCCCGAGCGCACAATGTCACGCGCTTCGCGTACAAGAGGATAACCTGTATAATTGTGTGTAAGCGCGAAAACGATCTTTTTCTTCTTTACGAGCGCCACGATTTCCGCTGCTTCTTTGGTGTTAAACGCCACAGGCTTGTCGCACACGATGTGGATGCCCTTTTCCGCGAACGCCCGGATGATGGGATAGTGCAAATGGTTGGGCGTGGCGATGATGACAAAATCAATGCCGTCCGTGCGTCGGCTCTCCTCTTCCGCCATCTTTTCAAAGGACGCATAGGAGCGCTGGAGATACCAGTCCCGGGCGGACGCTTCGGCCTTAGCGGGGTCGCTTGAGAGGGCGCCTGCCACAACTTCAGCCTCGTTATCAAGTTGAGCCGCGATACGGTGTACCGTACCAATGAAAGCGCCCTTCCCTCCGCCCACGATTCCCGCGCGGAGCTTGCGACCGCTGGAATTATCACGATTGTGCGCCATTATGATCTCCTTACAGACCCAGTATCTTTTTATTCAGGCTTTCATCCAAGCCGGCCGAGGCAAAGTCATCAAACGCTTTTTTTGGCGTGTCGACAAGCATGGCCTTGATAAACTCCGCCCCTTCCTTTGCGCCTTGCGCGCTGTCTTTGATGCAACATTCCCATTCAAGCACGGCCCAGCCGCTGAAACCCGCTTCGGTAAGCTGGGTGAAAACCTGCTTGAAATCGACCTGCCCGTCGCCCACGCTGCGGAAGCGGCCCGCGCGCGATTTCCAGTCGAGGTAGCCGCCGTAAGCACCCGTCCGGCCATTGGCTCGGAATTCCGCGTCCTTGACGTGAAAAGCCTTGATCCGCTTGCCGTAAATACGGATGTACTCGACATAGTCGAGGCACTGGAGAATAAAATGCGACGGGTCATAAAGCAGGCAGGCGCGCGGATGATTGTCCGTGGCTTCAAGAAAGCGCTCGTAGGTCGCGCCGTCATGAAGGTCCTCTCCCGGATGGACCTCGTACGCAAGATCCACACCCTGCTTGTCCGCAAAGTCAAGTATGGGTTTCCACCGTTTCGCCAGCTCGGCAAAGCCCTGCTCTACCAGCCCGGCGGGCCGCTGGGGCCAGGGATAGAGAAAGGGCCAGACCAGCGCGCCGCTGAAGGTGGCGTGCGCGGTGAGGCCGAGGTTGGCCGACGCCTGGACGGCTTTTTTCACCTGTTCCACGGCCCAAGCCGTGCGCGCCCTGGGGTTGTTGCGGACCGACGGATGGGCGAACCCGTCAAAGACCGCGTCATACGCAGGATGCACCGCGACCAGCTGCCCTTGCAGGTGTGTGGAAAGCTCGGTGATTGCGAGCCCGTTGCAGCGTCCTTTCAGGTCGTCACAATAGGCCTTGGATGTCGCTGCCTTATCGAGGTCAATGACCCGACTGTCCCAGGTGGGAATCTGCACACCGGTGAAACCAAGGGCTTTGGCCCAAGCAGTTATGTTTTCTAATGTGTTAAAAGGCGGCTCATCGCCGAGGAATTGTGCAAGAAAGATGGCGGGGCCTTTGATTTGCGGCATATCAGCCTCCTTAGTTAAACCATCCTGTCGCTTCCACGGGCAGCGGTTCGGGCCGTTCAACCTGGGCCGTGATACGGATACGTTTACCCGACGCGCCGGCCTTGAGGATTGCATGCATGGTTTCAAGCACATGCAGCGCGAGGTCGCCGCTTGCCCGGTGCGGCCGGTTTTTTTTGAACGCCACCGCCATGTCTACCAATCCCAGTCCGCGGCTGTTTTGTTGAAAGGCCTCTGGCATACGGTTGATTTTATGCTCCACTCTATTGTCCGTCTGGGTGAGCGGGCCCGTGAACTGGTTGGGGTCGGGCAGCCGCAGGTTTGCTTTATCGCCAAAGAGCTCCAGGTTGGGGAGCGCGGGGCTGTGGGCGTCAAAACTAGTGGTCAGGGTGACCACCGGACCCGAGGCGAAGGTCAAAAGCGAACAAACATGCGTGGGAACTTCAACCGTCACTTTTTTCCCGTAAAGCGGTTTGCTGGTAATGGTGCGCACGCGGTGCGTGATTTTTGTTTCGGCCTGCACCGATGCCACGGGGCCGAGGAGCGAGACCAGCGCGGTGATGTAATAGGGCCCCATGTCAAAGAGCGGACCCGCCCCTTTCTTGAAGAAGAATTCCGGCGAAGGATGCCAGCTTTCCGGGCCGTGGTAGATCATGAAACCCGTGCCGCCCACGATAAGTCCGAGAGCCTTGCTGTCCACGATTTTCCGGGCGTGCTGCCATCCGCCGCCAAGGAAAGTATCCGGCGCACAGCCTACGCGCAGTTTCTTCTTCTTTGCCAGCGCGACCATGGCGCGCGCCTCCGCGAGGTCAATAGACAGGGGCTTTTCATTATAGACATGTTTGCCATTCCTCAACGCTTCCAACGCGATTTTCCCGTGAACCACCGGAATGGTCAGATTGAGCACAATATCAACATCCCGGTTTTTCAGAAGCTCGTTGACCGACATGACCGCGGGCACTGAAAACTTTTTCGCCTGCTCTTCCGCCTTTTCACGCACAAGGTCTGCCACTGCGCTGACTCGTACTTCTTTGCTCTTCCCGAGGTTCGTCAGATAAATAGCGGAAATATTCCCGCAACCGATGATACCAACATTCATGATTTCTTTTTTCATTTATTTTCCCTTGTCTTTGATCTTCTTTAATTTCATCTTACTCCCCCTCTCCCCTTATGGGAGAGGGGGCCGGGGGGTGAGGGCCGGCCTCAGGCTTTCACATACCCCTTGGACACCAGCCATTCCCGACTTTCTTTGATGGCCTGCGCCATGTCCGTTTTACAAGCGTCCAGTTCCACCACAAGCCATTCAACCCCGGACGCATCCGCCGCGTCCATGACCGGCGCCCAATCCATTTTTCCCGCCCCCACCGCTGTCATGGTCCGTTCACTGGAAAGCAGGCCATCTTTGATATGCAGCAGCGGCACGCGGCCTGCGCATTTCCGGATGATGGTCGCCGGTTCCGCATGACCGACCTTGACCCAATAAGTGTCGAGCTGAAAGAAAACCGACGGTGCTTTTTCCTTTATAATATCATGGGGTGTTTTCCCGTTGAAGACCCGGTTGAATTCCCACTCATGATTATGCACACCGAACATAAGGCCTGCTTTTTTCAAAAGCCGCGCGCCATTTTCATAACTTTCTGCGGTCTTAAGTGTATTTTCGTAAGAATCGATGTACTCGGGTTTGGGCCCGCTGATGCAGCGCGTGTAGCCCAGCGTCTTTGCCTCGTCAATGATTTGCGATACGTTTTCAGCTGTGGGAACGGGTCCGTGCACCGAGCTGGCTTTGAGCCCCAAGTCATCGATGATACGCCGGATGTCCGCGGGCTTTTGCCCGTGCAGGCCGGCGAATTCGACGCCGTGATAACCCCAGGAAGCCGCTTTTTTCAGGACGCCGATGAAGTCCTTTTTACATTCTTCGCGGAGCGAGTAAAGTTGGACGGACAGCGGATAGGGTCGCATAAGCACGGACTCCTTGAAATTGATTATTGTTTAACGGGACGCCCACAGCATACCGCGTTGGACGATTTCAAGCGCTTCGGGAACATTAAAATCTTTTGTCACGTGGCCGAGCGATGTATAAAAAACCCTTCCCTGTCCCCAGCGCCGTTTCCAGACAACCGGCATCACGCTTCCTTTTATCCAGTCAACACCGCCGTGTGTTCCCGAAAAGGTCGTTGTGGCAAGAACCTCGTTGGAGGGGTCCGTGTGCATGTAATACTGTTCGGACAGCATGTCAAAATCCGCGAGACCCGTTGTGATGGGGTCTTTATGATTGGTGATGTTGACGCGATAGGGAACGATATTGCCCGGATGCGCCACCCACTGGCCGCCCACCATGAACTGGTAGTCCACGTTGTTGCGGAAAGAGTCGCCCATGCCGCCGTGCCAGCCTGCGATGCCGACGCCGGAGCGCACAGCGTCGAGCATCCCTTTTTCCTGCTCCTTGGCAATGGTCCCCATGGTCCAGACCGGGATGATGAGATCCAGGCTGTCCATGTACTCTTTTTCCTGGTACACGTCCAGCTTATCGGAGACGCGTACCTCGTATCCCTTTTCGCGCAAAAACGGCTCAAAAATATCCACACACTGTTTCGGCTCGTGGCCGTCCCAGCCGCCCCAGACCATAAGTGCTTCTTTCATTAGAACACCACCTTTACAGGCTTGTGCGATTTGCCTGACACCATGCTGTAGTGGAGATAGGCCTGGATTTTAACGCCGTTCTCAAAATTGCTGGGATCGTTTTTTCCGGTCCGGATGGAATTGACGAACCGTTGGTACATGTTGGGCGTCTTTTTGCATTTGACGTTTTTCCACTCGAACTTGTCGATGTCTTTTTTGCCCGTGCAGATTTTGTATTCATCATACGACCGGTCCAGGTCGATTTCAATGGCGCCTTTGGTGCCGTAAACGCGCGTGCGTAGGCTGTTCTGCTGGCCGGTTGCCCATCGGCTCGAATGGACTGTGCCAAGGGCCTTGTTTTTAAAGGTAACGTTGGACACAAAGCTGTCATTGGCGTCAAACACGTATTCTCCGATGCGGTTGCCGGGCACGCCTTTGTCAAATGTTTCAAGCTTACTGTAAATCTCCGAGATGTCGCCGGCGAGCAGTGTGGTCATATCATAAATATGGCAGCCAATATCGCCGAGAACGCCCGCGCTGCCGTGCCGGGTGGAAAGCCGCCATTGCCATGCCGATTTTGTCCGAAAGTCGCCCCAGGCCTTGGAAACCAGCCAGCTCTGCAGATAGCTTGATTCCACATGGAGGATACGACCGATGCCGTCTTTGCGTATCAGCTCGGACGCAGCCTGAAGCGCGCACGAATTCCGGTAGCTGAAATTCACCATGTTAATGACGCCCTTCTTTTGGGCTGCCTTTGTCATGGCGCGCGCGTCGTTCAACGTGGTGGCCAGCGGTTTTTCACAGAGAATAGCGGCGCCTTTCGCGATGACAGCCAGGGAGACCGGAGCATGGAACGCATCGCTGGTCACATTCGAAACACCGTCCAACGTTTCTTTTGCCAGCATGGTCCTGTAATCAGTATAAACCGAGGGGATATTCCATTTCGCTGCAAACTCCTCCGCGCGCGTTTTGTTGATGTCACAGCAGGCTGTTAGTTTGACACCTTTGATTGCCGTAAAATTTTTGGCGTGCGCGTTAGCCATCCCGCCGGTACCGATGATGCCGATGCGTATCATGTTATTCCTTTTTTTGATTTGCTCTTATTCTTGCTCTAGCTCCCCCTCTCCTTTAGGAGAGGGGGCCGGGGGGTGAGGTTTCACCCTATTTTTTCAAGCGCTTTCGGGTTCGCGCATTCCTTAAGGTCCAACATGATGCGCGGCCGGGCCCAGCGCACGCCGTTTTCGATGATTCGTTGAATCTGCGGCATATGGAAAATGGGGTAGGTTTCGTGTCCGTGCGAAAAATAAAAAATGCGCCCCTGCCCTCTTTCGTAAGCGCAACCGCTGCGAAAAACCTCGCCGCCTTCAAACCAGGAAATGAACACCAGCTTGTCGGGTTCCGGGATAATAAAAGGTTCGCCGTACATTTCATCCTGCGGTAAATCCAACCTGTCTCCGATTCCCTGCGTGAGTTCATGGCCCGGCGCAACGTTCCAGATATGAATCTTTTCGTCCGCTTCGCGCCACTTCAATGAGCAGTGCGTGCCCATGAGCTTGCGAAAAATCTTGGAAAAATGGCCGGAATGAAGCACGATGAGTCCCATACCCGCCTGCACACGATTATAAACTTTCTCAACAATTTCATCTTTGACCTCTTTATGGGCCATATGTCCCCACCAGGTCAGAACATCAGTATTGTTCAACACCTCATCCGTAAGCCCGTGTTCGGGTTCATCCAGCGTTGCTGTGCGCGCGATAATTCCGCTGCATTTGTTAAGTCCCGCTGCAATGGCCCCGTGGATTCCTTCAGGGTATATTTTGCCGACCTTTTCGTTCTTTTTTTCATGACGCCCTTCGTTCCATACCGTGACGTTGATTTTGTCCGCCATTGTTGCGCTCCTTTTGTGATTATGTTTAGTGGCTTGCCGCTTTTCCGGACGACTGCCGGACGACGAACCCCGTATCGAGCCGGACAACGCGCGGCTCTTTTTCTTTTCCTTCGATGATGCCGATTAAGAGGCGCGCGCTTTCCAATGCGATGTCACGGATTGGGTTGTCGATTGTGGTGAGTGCGGGATAGACATATCCGGCCGGATCCAGGTTGTCAAAACCAATCAGGCTGATATCCATGGGGATGTTGATTTTATGATCGCGGCAGTATTCGAGAACGCCCAGTGCCTCACGATCCGAAGAGGTCATTAGGAGTGTGGGCCGCGGACTTGACTGAAGCAGTTTTCCGGCCGCACAATAGCCGCTTGTCTTGGAAAAATTACCTTCTTCGACCGTATAGGAAAATCCGAATTCCGCGGCCAACCGTTTAAAAACCGTGAACCGCTCCTCGGCATTGTGGTATTTCATGTCTCCCGCGATGAAACCGATGATACGATGGCCCATCTCCCGGGTATAATCAAAGGCCCGTCGCATTCCGGGTTCGGGATTGTTGTCAACGCAGAATGCGTTCGCAGCGATGGAGTTGATGAGGACAAAAGAAATGTTCTGCTGCCGGAGATCATTGATGCGGGCGTCCCCTTTACGGAGAATGGAAAGCAAAAGCCCGTCGACCTCCTTCCGTTTGACCAGAAGCGGCAGGTCTTTGAATTGATCGCCTTCTTTGTCGAGGATGATGGTGATGGAATAACCTCGTTCTTCGGCGTGCGTGATGGCACCGTCGAGAAGCATGGGAAAGTAACTGCGTGAAAAGGTGGGGATGGACTTATAATATGGAACAACAAGACCGAGACGGAGCGTTTTTTTCTTGGCCAGCAGGTACGCCTGCTGATTTGGAATATAAGAAAGGGCCAGGGCGGCCTTTTGAATGCGGAGACGGGTTTCTTCGGATATTAACGGAGAACCACTCAAGGCCCGTGAAACCGTGGATTCGGAAACCCCTGCTTTTTTTGCTACGGCCCTGCGTGTTGCACCCGTGTGCATGATTGTCCTATGATTTGTTAAACTGCGCTATGATACCAGTTGGTGCGCCCGTGTGCATAAATATAACTGTTGTCTGTTAAAAAGAAAAGGATTTTTTTACAGGGTTAATTAATTTATCTTTTCTGTTCTTATGTTGCGTTTTTTAACGTTTTTTACTGTTTTTTCACTGTTTTTCAACGCGTCCTGCGTCCGATACTCTTTTTCCGGATCCACTCTTCCATCTCATATCCGCACGGTTTCCATCCCGATACCAGAGAATGCCTCATCCCAAACCGGTCTCGAGGAATCACTCCGGGACATCATTGACCGGGCCTTTGCTTCCAACAACCAGCTTCGTGTCATGCCTTCGGGCGGGGATGCAGAGCTCCAAATGAACATCCTTTCCTACGGAAACAACCCCGGAGAATATGATAAATCCGGCGTTGTATCAACGTATAAGGTGTCAATCACGGTTGCCGTACGCTTTTACGACACCCGGGAAAATAAGACATTATATGAAAACCGGCTCACGGGCACGGGGGAATACAACCACGACACCGAAACCGAAACCACAGGCCGCGACAACGCGCTCCGGAAAATCGGTGAAATGATCATCAACAACACGATTGCGGGATGGTAAAAATGCATTTCACAAAGATGCAGGGCTGCGGCAACGATTATGTTTACGTGAATTGTTTTGAGGAAAAGATTGCGGGTGATGTCCCGGCCCTGGCCCGGGCTGTGTCCGACCGTCATTTCGGCGTGGGCGCTGACGGTCTCATTCTAATCGCTCCGTCCGAAAAGGCGGACGCCCGGATGATCATGTACAATGCGGACGGCAGCATGTCAGAAATGTGCGGCAACGGTGTGCGCTGCGTGGCCAAGTACGTGTACGACCACGGTCTCTGCCGCAAACCCGTCCTCCGCATCGAGACCGGCAACGGCATCAAGGAAATTACCGTCACGCTTAAGGGCGGCCGCGTCGAAAGCGCGCAAGTCAATATGGGCGTCCCGTTCCTGCGTTCTGCGGACATTCCGGCGACCTCCGATGTGGCCAGCCTGGTAAATGCCCCAATAGAGATCGACGGCACCCGCTATTTTTTCACGGCCGTGGGTATGGGGAATCCCCATTGCATCATTTATGTCGACGATGTCCGCGCGTTTCCCGTGGAGAAGGTCGGCCCAAAGATTGAGAATCACCCGTTTTTTCCACGACGAACCAACGTGGAATTTGTTGAGGTGCTTTCAAAGGGCGAAGTGCGCCAGCGGACCTGGGAGCGCGGTTCGGGCGAAACCCTGGCTTGCGGTACCGGCGCTTCCGCGGTATGCGTTGCGGGCGTGTTGACCGGACGAACCGGCCACCGGTTGGTGAACCACCTTACAGGCGGCGACCTTCTTCTGGAATGGAAGAACGACACGGCACCGGTTTTCATGACCGGGCCCTGTGTGGAAGTTTTCACGGGAGAGTGGCTTTGTCAGGATTGACCCTCCGTCTTCTCCTTTTGTTCTCCGCTTCCATTGCTGTTGCGGCAAAGCTTCCGGTTCCCGCAAATCTTCGTATCCTCTACGCGGAACAGAGCCTGGAGCTTACCTGGGATTCCCTGCCCAACGTGGATGGATATCATATATACGACAGCCTGGTTCTGCCCGGCGTAAAAAACCGTCCGGTGCGGGTCAACAGTACGCTGATCACTTCCGGTCCCCGTTTCACTTACATCTGGGTCATCGAGGGCGGGAAGCGTCTCCGTATCATCAAAGGGTACGAGCATCACATTTCCGTAACCGCGGTCTTTACGGAAAAAGGCGTGCCAAAGGAAAGCGCCCGTTCAAAATCCGCGGATAACCGTTATTTTGAAAAGTTTGGCCGTATGGAATCGCGTGAACGGCTGGGGTCTGTACTCGCGGCCGTCCAGACGACTCCCTTCCTTCCGGTGGAACAGAAAATCAACACCCGCGCCGCGTTCATCGCTTTTATGACGGGCCCGGGCCGCGTTCTCATGAAAAAGCTTAAAGAAACCGTGGATCCGCTCAAGTCGGGCGCCTGCGCCCCGGTTTCCACGGTCCTCGTGAACCTTCTGCAAGAGTCCGGTCTTTATGCCTACCGTATTGAGGGCGCCTTCATCCAGGAATATCATACGTTTGTGGCCCTGAATGTTGACAACGTGGAATATATTCTCGATTTTACCGCGGATCAGTTCGTCCCAAACGCCTCCCCGGTGGTGCTCCCCCGCGACTTTGCATTTTTGAACTCCGTTGGCCGGCTGGCCAAGAGCGGAATGCCGGTTTACCGCGCAGAAAAAATCTATTCACCCGAACAATCAAAACTGACCGATGGAAAAGAGGCCGCAGAATTCCGGACGCTATACGAAGCTGTACTTCAAGAAATAAGAAAAAAATAAATCCAACGAAGGAGGAACGATGAAAGAAAAAAGATGGGCATGGAACCTGGCGGTGGCGGTTGTGCTCGTTTGCCTGATCAAAATCGCATTTTTCAGCAATAGAACCGGAAACGTAGACCTGGTTCCCTCCGCGCATGCGGACGGCGGCATCATCGAATGGAACAACTCGCTCCGCATCGTCACCTCAGGCAATGACGGCGCTGCGACTTATGTCTGGGACTACCAGGGAAAGACAACGGTCCGAAAATATTTGCTGGAAAAGGGCAAGCTGACGCTGTCCGTCTATACCCTTGACGGCGAATCGGAAATTACACCCCCAAAGGAGAAAAAATGAAAGTATTCCTCACGACGGCAGTCATCCTCGCGCTGGGCTTGTCGTTCACTTCATGTAAAAAAGGATCCCCCGCATCCACCGGTGAACTCAAAACCCCGGGTAATCGTTTGAGCTACGCCCTCGGCATTGACATCGGAAATTCCCTGAAGGACCTGAAAGGTGAAGTGGACCTTCCATCTTTCTATCGTGGCATAGAAGACCTGTTGAACGGCAAGACGCCCCAACTAACCACACAGCAGGCCATGGAAATCAAGAAGGAATCCTTTCAGCGAATTCAGATGGAACAGGCAGAAAAAGCGAAAAAAAGCGGCGATACCTTTTTGGAAGAAAACAAGAAAAAGCCTGGCGTCGTCGTGACCGCAAGCGGCCTTCAGTATCTTGCCGAACGCCAGGGCAGCGGGCCAAAGCCAATCGCTACGGACAAGGTCAAAGTACACTATAAAGGCACTTTGGTCGACGGCAAACCTTTCGATAGCTCTTATGATCGTGGCCAACCTGTGGAATTTATGGTTGGCGGCGTTATTCCCGGCTGGTCCGAAGCGCTCCTGCTGATGCCCGTGGGCAGCAAGTATAAGTTGTTCGTCCCGGCACAACTGGGATACGGTGAACGCAGCCCAAGCCCCACGATTCCTCCAAATTCCGTTCTTTTGTTCGATGTTGAACTGCTTGAAATCGTGAAATAGCAAACGCTCGATTCAGAAACAACAAACGCGTCGGCAAATGCCGGCGCGTTTTTTTGTTTCCCGTGAAACTTTTTATCTCTTTCCGCTTAACTCTTTCCCCGGATTTTTTTTACCATCTGGTTGTAGGAAAGCGGTTTAAAAAAGCCCCCTTTCTTCTTGGGCTTGTCATTTTTTGCCGCCTCAATGACTCCCGGTTTAATCATGGCGTTCTGCAGAATGCCGAGCGCGTTGCTTAACGACCAGTAAAGGTTGAGCCCTGCGGGCATACTATTCAGGATAAAGAGCATCATGGCCGGCATGAGATAGATCATCATTTTCTGGCGCGGATCCGTCATGGTCTGCTTGCTTTGGAAATACATGGTAATCGCCATGACAAACGTGAGGATGGAGACATTCGGCCCGTAAAAAAAGAGGATTTTTCCGGGTAGCATGTACACCGCTTCCGGGCCCGAAAGGTCGGTGATCCAGAACAGAAACGGCGCGCCACGGAGCTCAATAGACTTCCGGAGCGCAACGAACAAAGCGATGAAAATAGGCATTTGAAGGATCATGGGCAGGCAGCCTCCGGCCCCGAGCGGGCTGACCCCTTCCTCTTTATACATCTTCATGATGGTTTTGTTCATCGTCATGGGGTCGGCTTTGTGCTTTTCCCGGATGGCTTCGATTTTAGGCTGGAGTCCCTTCATCCGCGCCATGCTTTTAGCGCTTTTTTGTGTGAGCGGAAACGTGACGATTTTGCTCAGGATGGTAAGAAATATGATGGCAACGCCGTAATTGGGGATAAGGCCGTAGAAGAAATTCAGCAGGTAAAGGACCAGCCCACAAAGCGGCGGGAACCAAACGTCCGCTTTAAAAAACCAGGCATAGCCTTTGAATAAAATTTTTTCGAGTTTGAGGTCAAATCCCTCTAGCAAAGAATACTTGTTGGGACATAAAATAATCTGATACCGGCACGCGTTGTTTTCCAGTTTGCCGTCGATAAAAAGGGAAAAATTCTGTTCATTATTGGATGCTTTCGTCTTTTGCAGCTTCCGGAAGGTGATTTGATAGTTGTCCGCAGTCGGAGGAATAAAATTACCGCTAAAATATTTAGATTTGAGTGAAACCCATCGGATAAGCCCTTCAATAACTTTAGCTGAATCATCTTTTGCTACAGGATAATCAATGTCATCCCCATAGAAAACCGTTACCGGGTCGTCGGCATACTGGCCGGAATAATCTTGTTCCGTTTCTACAATTCCAGAAAGCCAACCTAAGCGATAATTGGGATCCGGAAGCCCCTGGGTCCGGATGAACAGTTCTATCTGATAGGATTCCGGATCAAAAACAAAGGCTTTCTCAGCCCAGCCCGTACCGACAGGACAGCGGAATACAAGCGTATCGCGCCCTTTGAGGCGAAGCGTATCGTCCGCAACCGAACATTCAAACAATTCGTTATCCAGCGTCTGTCTGCCAAGCGTAAGATTAAAGAGGCCGCCGGCATTTTCGGGCAGGAGGTTTATTAATGGACCATTTCGCGTACTCTTATAATCCGCAAGAACCCATTCCACGGCAAGGGCTCCGCGCGTGGTGAACCGGGCGGTATAGCGTTTGCCGATGACGGTGAGTATCCGGGCCGTTGAGTCTATGGTGGGTAGCGTAAGGGCCGTCGCGGCGGGGACAACAACGGGGGCTGCCATTTTCTGTGTATCCGCAGGAAAGGCCCCCTCCCCTGTTTTCTTTTCCACGGGCACGGACGCGCTTTTCATGGCCGCGGGCGGCGCGGGTTTATTACCGAGAATTTTCTCATTATAAATACCACTGTTGAAAAAAGCGAATGCCGCGAAAATCAACAGGAAGGCGACAATGAAATTTTTATCCAAAAGATTCTCCTTGATTACGGAACCGGGTCAAAGCCGCCCGGATGGAACGGATGGCAACGCAGAATACGGCGCGCAGTATAAAGGCCGCCGCGTAGGGAGCCGTGGCGCTGGATCGCCTCCAAGGCATATTCAGAACAGGTCGGATGAAAAATGCACGCGGCCGGAAGGAACGGAGATATTACTGTTTTGTAAACTCGTAAAAAAAACATAAGCCCTTTTTTCATACCCGTGTTCAGATGAGGGATTCCGCAAGACGATTTAACAGGGCGTTGATTTCAACATCCAGGACGGATTCACGATGCGGGTTGAATTTTTTCAACACATAAACCCGGATAGTGTGGCGCATCGCTTCAGGGTTGCGCCGGGTAAGCTCTCGGATTTTTCGCTTGATGCGGTTCCTTTGAACGGCATTGAAATATCTCCGGCTGAGGTGGAACACCAGGCGCGGGCCCGGGCCGGTTCGCGGGACACACGCAAACGACAGATGCGTAAAGGCAATCCTGGGGACCGGCGTGCTCCTGGGATTCAAGCGGAATTACATTGAGTCTGATACTGTCAACCGCTTGCGGCCTTTGGCTCGCCGGCTTTTCAGGACTTTGCGGCCGTTTTTGGTTTTCATACGCGTACGGAACCCGTGTTTTGTTTTACGCTTTTTGTTTGAGGTGCGGCAAAGAGTTTGTTGGCGCATAGAATTCTACTCCCGGATAAATTGGTTTGCGGTTGTTATATATAAGAAAGGTAAAAATAATATATTTTTCCTCTTTATTTAAGGAAAAAATGGATTTAGACAAGTTTTGGGCGGATTGCCTTACAGAAATAAAGAAATCGATCCGGGACGAATCGTATAAAACCTGGTTTGAGCCCACGCGGCTTGTCTCTGCCACGGATTCTGAATTTATCTTGCATACTAAAAAGGGCGACATTCATGCGCGCTTCTTAGAGGATAAATACAGGGATGTAATCATGCGCGCCGTAAAAAAGGTATCTGGAAAAGAATACCGGATCAAAATCGAAGCGCCCAGCCTGCTGGAAAAAAAACTCTCGTTTTCGCAAACCTGGAACAAAACGTTGAACAAAGAGTATTGCTTCGAAAACTTCATTGTTGGCCAGAGCAATGAATTCGCCCATTCCGCAGCCCTCGCTGTTTCCGAGTCTCCGGGAACCACGCGCTTTAATCCGCTTTTTATTTATGGCAAAAGCGGTCTCGGAAAAACACATCTTTTACAAGCCATTGGTAATTTTATTGCCGAACTCTCGCCAGAAAAAAAGATTATTTATACCAATTCGGTTCAGTTTATGGAACAATATATAAAATATATTGAAATAAAGAATACTGACGAATTTAACAAGATATACAAATCATGCGATGCTTTGCTTATTGATGATATTCAGTTCCTATCTGGGAAACAGGCAACACAGGAAATCTTTTTTCATATTTTCAACGAGCTTTTTCACAATAATAAACAGATTGTAATTACATCTGACAAATATCCAAAAGAACTGGACGGTCTCGAGGAACGGCTGATATCCAGGTTTCAAAGCGGACTCATGGTCGATATTCAGCCCCCGAATCTGGAAACAAAAATTGCCATCCTTCATAAAAAAGCAAAGCGAAACAATCTGAATCTTCCGGAGAATGTTGTAGAATACATCGCTCGAAACACCTCAATAAATATCCGCGAAATGGAAGGTAACCTGATTAAACTTTTGGCTTATTCCTCAATGTACAATGTTGATATA
>JAZDKP010000086.1:0-10796 GCA_043802925.1 Fibrobacterota bacterium
TGCCGGAGGCCATAAATATACTTTACTTGTAGTTTAGAAGTAAAAATGAACCGATGCGGACTGCAGCAGGTCGAGGTCGCCGACGGTACTGATGGTCAGGCGGTTCTGCTCGTTCTGGACCGTTGTCGCAGCGCTGACACCGTTGAGAAGGAGCACCTCTTTCTTGATGGCCACGTCAAAACCATACTTATATTCGAGTGAAAAGTTCGGGAAAATGAAGATTTCAGGCGCCATCAATATGCGAAGATGAATATCCGTCTTCTTGAATTCCTCCTTTGATTTTGCATAAGAATTACTCCAGTTCGTATTCGCATCCTTTTCGTTCTTGAAATGATTATCGCGGAACGCAATCAGGAGGCCGGTCATACCGTTCAGGTGGACATGCTCGAAACGGCGAAAAACGAGAATACCGTAAGCCGCGGCCGTGTAATCAAGGCGGGCCTTTTCCTCGTGGTAGATGACATCATTGTTGGATAACGGGTCAGTGACATCCTTGAGTTTGGCCGAATAGTTGATACCCAACGCACCCTGGATGGCAATATTGTTGGTGAGACAGAGCCTGAAGGAGCAGCCGCGTCCGAGCTCTTCGCCTACCGTAGCGCCCTGTTCAAAACCGAAGGCGAACTTGCCGCCGATTTCCGCGGCGGATGCGAAGCCGGCCAGCACCAGCGCCAGGCCAATCATAAGGGTTTTCTTCATTGTTCCTCCTTTGTGGGATTGAGAATGATCTCTATCTGCGTATCAGACAGCCTCTGCAGCAGCAGGTTGTTTCCGAGTCCCCTGCGAAAGGACTGATAATACTCAAGCGCCTCATCATCTCTTCCTTCGGCCCGATACCTTGCAGCAATATAATATCCGGTCATGGGCAAGTCAAACCTACCTTCGAAGTCCTCGGCATCGATTTCTCCCAGCATCAATTTTGCGGTCCAAACCTCCCGGTCGCGATCACGGTAGCGCGTGGTCACCTTCTTGAACAATTCCTGCGCAAAGGAGGAGGGAACGGGCCGTTCGATGTAGGCAAAACCGGAATTGAGCAGCGCCTGCGCGCAAAGGTCGCGCAAGAAGGGATATTCGTCAATGACATAGTTATAGCAGGTCACCGCGTCTTCAAATTTGCCTTTGGCCCTATTGATAAGCCCGATGCCCATCCATGATTCAGCGCACGCGCGCACATTGAGCCGGTTCTGGGCGAGTACATTGTTGTACTGCGCCACGGCCTCGTTCAAGCGGCCGTTGAACGCGTCAAGGTCGGCCAACCGCACCATGGCCAGCGCGGCGGCATCCTCCTTTTTTCCGAAGCGTCTGAGGGCGTCCTCATAGATGGTTCGCGCCTCCGTATATTTTTCAGCGGCCAGGTAGACATCACCGTATTTGAGGTAGGCATTGGCAAAAAAGCGGGCATAGACGGAAAAGTTGCTGTTGAGAAAACGCAGGGTTTCCCCTGCCTTTTTCAATGAAACAGAGTCGTTTTTGGCAAGTTCCGCGATCAGCTGATTGTTGTAGCCATAGAGGACATTGACCAACACGGAGGCCTTCGGGAATTTATCGCGGATGGAAATCAGCGTCTTTTCCGCGCGATAGGGCTGGCTCAGCAAGCGGTAGCATTCCGCGATCTGCGCAAGCGCGCGCGGAAACAGGGCATCGTCCCGGGTCCGGAGGATATTTTCGAACTCGGAGATGGCGCGGAGATATTCGCCAAGACGCATATAGGAAAGCCCTATCTTGAACATGGCGCGCGTGGCCATGGGGTCATCGGGATACAGGTTGACAATGATGCGGTATTCGTCTATCGCGTCCGTATAATAACCGCGTTCAAAGAAGCGTTCCGCGGTCTGGATGGGCTTGGTCTTGAAGGGGACGCTGAGCTGGTACACATCGACGTTAGAAATAAGCACGCCGCCGTTGTCCACATAAAACCCGATGCAATTGTTCTCCACGCCGGAAACGGGCGTGTAGTCGTTGTAGGACAGCAGCAGGTCGTTGTCCACATAAAGCCGGACAACCACGTCGTTTTTTTCGACCCGGAGCCGCCATCGGGACCCTTTTTTCAATGTCAGGGGGGCCACCACATCGATGATATTGGTCCGGGATCCCTTGGTGAGGTAGATGCCATCACTCTGGAAACGGAAGGTGTACCCGTTGTCAGGGTTGAGGCCGTGGATGAAGCAGCCGAATTCGCGGCTGGGTTCCCGATTGAGCGCAACGGTGAAATCGAGCCGGATGTCATTGGTCATGTTGTGCTTCCAACGAACCCAGGTATATTCGTCCGCGGAAACCTGTATTTTTTCCGGGCTCCCTATCCAGGGAGAGTCCATGGTGATGAACTTCAGCTCCTCCCCTTTGTCACCCCGTTCCCCCCGCCATTCCGAATCGAGGTTGGTGTAGAATTCGGACGTGACCTCAATCTGCTTCCAGTCCGCCTTTTCAAGGCGGAGCTGGTAAGTATAATAGACGGCAAACATGCCCAACAGGAGCCCGATGACCGCAGCGGAAATGAGGAAATTGCGGCTCTTGTTGATGCGCCGGCCGATGCGTTCCATAAAGCCGGGCAGCCGCGCCATGATGGGCTCGCCGGCCTGGAACCGCTCAAGGTCCATACGGAAGGCCTGCATGGTCTGGTAGCGTTTTTCCGGGGTCCGTTCAAGCGCCTTCGCGACAATGGTGTCCACGTCGCGCGGGATCCAGTCATGGACCCTGCGAAGGGAGCGTACTTCGGCATGGAGCACGTTCCAGATGGTCTGCTGATACCCGCGCTTGTCATAAAATGGGTTGTGGCCGCTCAGAAGCTCATATAACATGACGCCGATGGAGTAGATGTCCGTACGTTCGTCCACATGGGTGCCAAGGGCCTGCTCCGGGGACATATAGGAAGGCGAGCCGAGGATTTCGCCCGACACCGTGAGCCCGCTGTCCGCCTCGCGCGCCTTGGCCAGGCCAAAGTCAATGAGGATGGGGGTGGCGTTGTCCTTAATGATGACATTGTTGAGTTTGAGGTCGCGGTGAATAATGTTGCGCCCGTGCGCGTACTCGAGGGCCGCGGCCAGTTGTTTGATGATTTGCACCACGGAGTAAACCGTGGGCTCATGCTTGAGCATGTATTTATAGAGATTGAAACCCTCAATAAATTCCATGGCAATGAAGTAAATCCCCCCGTCGCCTCCGACTTCGATAATGCGTACGATGTTGGGATGATCAAGCTGTGCAATGGACTTGGCTTCCTTCTGGAAGCGCTCGATGAACTTGCCTTGGATGGAAATGGAAGGCGGAAGGACCTTAAGCGCCACTTCCCGGTCGAGACCGAGCTGGCGCGCCCGATAGACCAGGGCCATGCCGCCCCTGTCAAGTTCCTCGATAATGACGTACTGGCCGACCTTGGTGCCGCTGGCCAGACGCGTGGTATCGACCTTGGCCTTCAGACTGCCGCTGGATGGGCTTTTTTCACTCATGCCTACATAAAATAATCTTAAAACCGCGAAAGCGCGAAGGAATTAATTTAAACAAAAAAAAGACATGACATACAACAGGCTCAGAGACTGTATTTGCAACAATTCAGTGATTTTACCGGACAATGGCTGCAGAGAGGGTGACTTTTCCTGCAGAAGTCCTTGCATAAATTCACAATCAGCGCATGAAACTGGTTATAATAGGCGGCACGCCGATTCGGCTTTATTTTCTCTGCGTCCGCTTCGACCTGGAAGCGAATGGTATCATAGCCCTCCCCGCCCCGGAGAATGCCCAGCCGTTCAAAAAGGCGCCGGGTATAGGAATCCACGACAAAAACCGGTTTCCCGAACGCATACAGTAATATGGAGTCCGCAGTCTCCGGTCCAATGCCACGCACGGAAAGGAGCCCTTGCCGGAGTGTTGCGGTCTCCGTTGCCTGCATCTTCGAAAGGCGGCCGCCAAAGGTCTCATTGAGGTAACCGAGAAAGGCTTTCAGCTTTCGAGCCTTCTGGTTGTAATAACCGGAAGAATGGATGAGCTGGGCCAGCTCCTTTTCCGGAAGCCGCCGCATCCCCCGGAGCGTAAGCCCCTTTTTACTGCGGAGCTGCTTCAACGCCTTTTCGACATTTGTCCAGGTGGTGTTCTGAGTGAGAATAGCCCCTGCGATGACCTCAAACGGGGTCTGTCCGGGCCACCAGTGCAGGTTACCGAAATGGCGATCCAAACAACGGTAAAGAAGCTGGTACATTGAGGACGTTAAGAATAAAATGAACCCGCTTGGAGCAGGTTCATTTTGTGTTGACTGTCTTGTACGGAAGGAATCAGGCGACCGGCTGTTTCTTTTCCTGGATCTGGAGCCGGATCTGCTGCACCGCGGACTTGATGTTCTGGCAAACCTTGCGCGCGCGGGTTCCAGCGGACTTGTTTCCGCGTTCAAACTTTTCGAGTTCGGCTTTGAGGTTCTCGATCTCGGTCAGCAGGCTGGTAATGTCCATAAGGGCTCCTTTAGGTACGGGGTTCCTTTAAAGCGGGAATTAAAATACAAATCCAAAGCGCGTTTTTCAATATCTTTTTTTGACCACGCCATATACGCTTCAACGGGTAAAGAGATAGTTCAGTCCCCCGGGCAACAGGGACCGCTGCCATTTGAGAAGTTCGGCCGGTTCGCCAAACAGCCAGTCCGCGAGTCTCCGGGGCCGCTGGAACTCATAGACCTCCGCATCTTCGGGAAGACCCGCC
Organism: Fibrobacterota bacterium; assembly: GCA_043802925.1. Classification (GTDB taxonomy): domain Bacteria; phylum Fibrobacterota; class OXYB2-FULL-49-7; order OXYB2-FULL-49-7; family JAEUSG01; genus JAZDKP01. The sequence goes on from JAZDKP010000086.1 coordinate 4,684, forward strand.
ATGGCCTTGGTGAGGGACTTGGCGTCCTCGAAGGTGCCCAGAATGTCGACGAGACCCAACGCAGCGGCCTGCCGGCCCGTAAAGATACGTCCATCCGCAAGCGGTTTCACTTTTTCAATGCTCATACCGCGTTCTTCGGCCACAACGTTTACAAACTGTTCCCAGGTATCATCAATGACACCCTGGAAGAGCGCGCGTTCCTCGCCGGTCATTTTCCGGTGCGCCCCTCCCGCATCCTTGTATTTTCCGCTTTTCACAACCTCAAGTTCCACCCCAACCTTTTTCATCAGGTCCTGAAAATAGGGAAACTCGAAAATGACGCCGATGCTCCCGGTGATGGTCCCGGGATTGGCCACGATCGTGTCGGCCGCGACCGCGATGTAATACCCGCCGGACGCGGCCACGCTTCCGAGCGAGGCGACGATCACTTTTTCCGCGTCCCGGCATGCCCTGACTTCCTCGTAAATTTCCTGGGCCACCACCACGCCCCCGCCCGGACTGTCGATGCGGAGCAGGATTCCCTTCACCGAAGCGTCCTGACGGAGATCCACGAGCCGCTCAACAATTTTATCGGCATTGACAAGAACGTCCTCGATGCGGACCACGGCAATGCGGTCACGGTTGAGCGGCAGCTTGCCGGTCGCGCCGTGTTTCTGGGCCAGCAAGGCAATCATGGCCAGCATGCCCCCGCCGGCCAGCATCAGCAGGACCAGTATCAGGCATCCCCATTTCCAAGTCTTTCGAGCGTTCATGGTAACCGTTCCTTTTTGACTGCGGCGGAGAAACCGTCGTACGCCAGCCGGACGCTCCGGGGCAGGCGCTTTTCCACGGAAATATAGTCCATTGAATGGCTGATATGCGTGAGCAACGTGCGCCGGGCCCCAATCTTCGAGGCCACAGTCAGGGACTCCGCCAATGAAAAATGGGTCGGGTGCGGCGTTTCTCTGAGCGCGTCCAGTATCAGAATCGAAAGCCTGGAGAGCAGGCGGAAGGAGGACGCTGGAATCCGGCTGCAATCCGGTATGTACGCGATGGCATTGATGCGATAGCCTAAGACCTTCCGCTTCCCATGAAAAACAGGCACCGGTGTAATACGAAGACCCTGCCAGCGGAACGGACGGTCAACGACGCGCATGCGGAGCCGGGGCTTGCCGCCGGCCCGCGCGGTCTTTTTAAAGACATAGGGAAAAATACAGCGGATTTCCGCAAGCGTGCGCGCATCTCCGTAAACAGGCAATTTGCGCTTGCGGCTGAAAAAGCGAACATCATCGAGACCATAGACATGGTCCGCATGGCAATGCGTGTACAGCAACGCATCGACACGGTCAATGTCATGTTCCACGAGCTGGAGCCGGAGTTCCGGAGGGGTGTCAATCAGCAGCCGTTTTCCACCCTGTTCAATGAGCAGGGCGGGCCGGAGCCGGCGGTTCCTTTTCAACGGGGAACGGCAGACCCTGCAGCCACAGCCCGGAACCGGAGTGCCGGAGGAGGAACCCGTGCCTAAAAACAGGATTTTCATGGATGAAAAAGATAGTTTATTGGGTGACGGAAGCGCATCAGGCGGCACTCAAAAAAAATCATTGCAATGCTTCGCGCCTGAAAAATAAATTAATGTTTCACGTTCAACCCTTAGGAGGCACCATGGCAAAAGACTTTACGAATGCAAACTTCGACCAGGAGGTCATCGGTTCCCCTATCCCTGCGGTCGTTGATTTCTGGGCCCCCTGGTGCGGTCCCTGCAAGGCCATCACGCCCTCCATTGATGCGCTTTCATTGGAAATGAACGGGACCGTGAATATCGGAAAATTAAACGTGGACGAAAGTCCGGCCATTGCCGGCCGGTATGGCGTCATGTCCATTCCCACTATCCTGGTATTCAAGGGTGGCGCCGTCGTCGGCCAAATCGTAGGCGCCTTACCCAAGGAAGAAATCCGCAAGCGGATTCTCGCTGCGATTGAAAGCAATTAACAAAGCCCACGCCATCCTCCGCCGTCTCCATGAGGCGGGCCACACGGCCTTTCTGGTCGGCGGTTGTGTCCGTGACATGGTCATGGGCCTCCCAGTCAAGGACACCGACATCGCAACCTCAGCCCGACCGGATCAGGTTCAGGCCCTCTTCCCCCGGCATGTGGCCATCGGCGCCCATTTTGGCGTCATTCTGGTCATGGACGGCGATGATTCCTTCGAAGTCGCCACGTTCCGTGCGGACGACCGTTACATCGACGGCCGACGGCCCGTTTCCGTGCGCTTTGTCTCGGCCGAGGAGGACGTCCTCCGGCGCGATTTTACGGTCAACGGCCTGCTGTACGACGTGGTGCAGGACCGGGTTATAGACCATGTCAACGGCCTGGCGGATATCCGTAATCGCATCCTCCGCACCATCGGACCGGCAGAGGCGCGCTTTTCAGAAGATAAACTGCGTCTGCTGCGCGCGGTCCGTTTTGCGGCCCGTCTCGACTTTACAATCGAGCCCGCGACGTTCTCGGCCATCGGCCTCCTGGCGACCCGGGTCACGGAGGTCAGTTGTGAACGCATCCGGGATGAAATCCTTAAAATGTTGATGGACCCGCGCCCGGCCGCCGCGCTTCGTCTGATGCGCGACACCGGCCTTCTCGCTGCCACGCTCCCCGAGATTGCAGCCATGATTGGCGTGGCCCAGCCCGAGGCCTTCCATCCCGAAGGGGACGTCTTTGACCATACCCTGCTCATGCTCAATGGTTTCGCGGCACTTCCACCCGAGGAAAAAAACGCAGTCCTCGCCCTCGCGGTACTCCTGCACGATGTGGGCAAACCCGACACGTTCTACCAGGCCCGCGACCGCATCCGCTTCAACAACCACCCGTTGGTGGGCCGCCGCATCACCGAGACGCTGCTTAAGCGTCTCAAGCTCCCCAACCAAACCATCCAGGACGTGGCGGAATGCGTCGACAACCACATGAACTTCATCAACGCCAAGGGCATGCGCCAGAACACACTCAAGCGTTTCCTGCGCCGCCCCACCTTCCCGGCGGAAATGGTGCTGCACCGGTTGGACTGTCAGGCCAGCCACGGGGACCTTGAGATTTATGGGTTCTTGCTGGATCAGGTCGCCGCACTTGGAAAGGAAAGAATCAGTCCTCCCCCGCTCTTGACGGGAAAACGGCTGATTGAAATGGGATACACACCGGGGCCGGGGTTTAAAAAGATTTTAACGTCAGTGGAGGATTTGCAGCTGGAAGATAAAATCCGGACGCAGGAGGAAGCAGAATCCTACGTCCGGAGCACTTTTCCGCGTTAGGCCTTAGCGGGCACCTCACCCTTGTCAGCCTTCTTTTTGGCGGCTTTCTTCGGTTTTGTTTCCGCAGACGGTTCCTTGGCGACCTTGGAGGCTTTATCATCCGTCGTGGCAACCGCATCGGCCAGCACGGCTTCCTTTTCCTTCTTTGCCAACCCTACGAGCTCGATGATGGAGACCGGCGCGCCATCGCCCGGTCGAAACCCTTTCTTCAGGACGCGGGTATAGCCCCCGTTGCGCTCCTGGAACTTGGGCGCGATTTCCGAAAAAAGCTTCTGCAGGATGGCCGGAGCCTTGATGGTACGCGCCACTTCACGGCGCGAGGAAAGGTCGCCCTTTTTCGCGTGGGTGATCAGGCGTTCGACCACACGGCGCAGTTCAAGCGCCTTGGCATGACCGGTCACGATGCGGTGATGTTCCAGAAGCGCGGTGGCCAGATTACACATCAACGCCTTGCGGTGCGTGTAAGTGCGGCTTAGTTTTCTGCCTCGTTTTTGATGACGCATTGGAAAGGTGTCCTTGTAATTAGTTGTCGCGGTAGACGGAAAGGTCCATGCCGAACGACAGCCCCATGCTGTGGAGGATTTCGTTCAACTCCACCAGCGATTTGCGGCCGAAGTTCTTGTATTTAAGAATATCGCTTTCTTTGTTCTTGACAAGGTCTTCGATGGTGTGGATATTGGCCAGTCGCAGGCAATTGCTGGAACGGACGGAGAGTTCGAGTTCGTCAACACGCATTTTAAGGAGCTCGCGGATCCGCTTTTTCTCGGAATCCTCGTAATTGGCCTCTTCGGCCGGGGCCAACTCGCCTTCAAAATTGACGAAGATCTGGTAGTGATTCTGGAGCAGTTTGGCCGAGTACGCCAGCGCGTCCTCGGGCGTGATGCTGCCGTCGGTCCAGATTTCGAGTTCAAGACGGTCGTAATCGATGCGCTGGCCCACACGCGTATTTTCGATACGATAGTTAACTTTTTTAACGGGAGAGAAATTGGCATCGACCGCGATTACGCCGATGGGGTCGGACTCGCGCTTGTTCTGCTCGGCCGTCTTGTAGCCGCGACCCGGGGCCACTGTGATTTCGAGGCTCAGGTCCGCGTTGTCGTTGATGGTGCAGATATGCTGATCCTTGTTCAGTATTTCGCAGTCCGCGTGGTCCTCACAATTTTCCGCCGTGACCGCGCCTTCGCCCTGAACGTCAAGCTTGAGAACCACGGGTTCATCAACCTTGAGATTAAAACGGAGCTTTTTCAGGTTGAGAATAATCTCAGCCACATCCTCCTTGGCCACACCCGGGATGGTGCTGAACTCGTGAAGAACATTCTTGAAGCGCACGGACACCACGGCGGCCCCGGTCAAGGACGACAGCAGCACGCGGCGCATGGAGGTGCCCATCGTGGTGCCGAAACCGCGCTCAAGCGGTTCAACCACAAACTTGCCATAGTGCGCCTTGTCGCTCGAGCCTTCGTCCTTGGTGTAGCTCTTAGGTATCTGTAGGTTTTTCCATTTCATACCGGTCACTCCGTAAAAAAAAGTATAATCAATGATTATTTCGAATACAGTTCAACCACCAGTTGTTCGTTGACGGGGGTCGGAATCTGGTCACGCGACGGAATCGACACAACGCTTCCCGCCAGTTTTACCTTGTCGACATTGAGCCACTCGACCCCGCCCCCGCGTCGCGACGACTGAAGCGACGCATGAATCGCCACAAGCTTCTGGCTCTGCTCGCTGACATTGACCCTGTCGCCCGCCTTGAGGGTATAGGACGGAATATTGACCCGGCGCCCGTTGACCAAGAAATGACCATGCGCCACCAGCTGACGCGCCGCGCGCCGCGAATGGGCAAAGCCCATACGGAAAGCGATGTTATCGAGTCGGAGTTCGAGCAGACGAAGGAAATTTTCGCCGGTCATACCTTTCAAGCGAGTGGCCTTCTGGAACAGATTTCGAAATTGACCTTCCTGCATACCGTAGGTCCGCTTGATTTTCTGCTTTTCGCGGAGCTGCTCGGCATAACTGCCGCCACCCAGTTTTTTTCGGCGGGCATTGGCGCCATGCTGGCCGGGCGCGTAGTTGCGTGATTCAATCGCACATTTATCGAGAAAGCACCGGTCCCCCTTCAGCATCAGCTTGACGCCTTCGCGACGGCACAATTTGCACTTTGGACTTGCTGCATTACTCATGAATTATACCCTCCTCCGTTTGGGCCGGCGACAACCGTTGTGTGGCACCGCAGTCAAATCGCGAATGGATGACACTTCGAGGCCCGCCGCCCGGATGGCGCGCACGGCGGACTCGCGGCCTGCACCGCCTCCGCGAATGCGCACGTCAACCCGCTTCATACCCGCATCAAGCGCGGCCTTGGCCGCGATATCGGCTGCCACGGTCGCGGCATAGGGCATGCTTTTACGGGAGCCCTTAAAGCCGGCCTTGCCGGACGACGACCAGGTGACAACATCTCCCTTGACGCTCGTCACAGTGATGATCGTGTTGTTGAAGCTTGCCCGGATGGTCACGACACCGATGGCATCGGCCTTTTTCTTAATTTTCTTGACGGCGGGAACGGTTGCGGCCGCCGGGGCCGCCGCCCCTGCCGGCGTTGTAGCGATTTTTTCAGCCTTTTCAGCCATTCACTGATTCTCCTTTATACGGCTTTCTTTTTATTAGCGATGGTCTTGCGAGGCCCCTTGCGCGTACGCGCATTGGTACGTGTGCGCTGCCCGCGAACCGGAAGACCGCGGCGGTGACGAAGGCCGCGGTAGGCACCGATTTCCATGAGACGCTTGATGTTCATCATTCGTTCGGTCCGGAGGGCGCCCTCAACGGTGAACTGAGCTTC
>JAZDKP010000087.1:0-13207 GCA_043802925.1 Fibrobacterota bacterium
GGGGTAGGTTATACACTACATGCGCTTTTAGAGGGCAATTCGTGAATGCGATTAAATATCGCATCTTTTAGGCTAAAGATTTCTGAAAATTGATGGGGATTGTCGAACTTGGGTTAAGTGCTTTGTATAAACTTTCTCGACCAAGCCCGGATTCTATCGCGATTTTGCTCATTCCTCGGGCTTTTGCAATATCACCAATTGCAGATAATAAAAGCGATGGATCATCTTCTTCGATGATTGCGTTTAAATATTCGACAATTGTTTTTTCGTCTTCGAGATATTCAGAGACATCAAAAGGTGTGATTTTTGACATGTAAACTCCTGATTCAATTGCAATTTGTTCGGATTTTCTTATGTCACTCGATTGAGTGGATTTGTCTCCGTCCCAAAGGAGAATAATTATGACGTTTTTTGACTTTTTAAAATACAATCGGTAGCCAGGTCCATAATCAATGCGCATCTCAAAAATACTATGACCAACTGATTTATGATCTCCAAGATTGCCAAGTTCAGCACGTTTTAATTTTGCAAGGATTTTAGCCTTTGCTCGTATGTCATGAAGCTTCCGAAGCCAGGTTTCGAAATACTCCGTCTTTTGAATGATATACATGTTTATAAAGTATCTAATTGGATACAATAAAGTAAGTTAAATTTGATGGTCTTGCTATGATGGCGACCAGGACGGCCGCACTATGTTTTTGTTTTCGCCCTGGTCCTCTTTTTTGAATTTATGTCTTTCGCCGGTAGCATTGACTATGATATCTAATACATTTACGGTCGTACGGTCATCAATAGAAGTCCGGTAGGTTTTGAATAACATCCTTCAAAGAGCGGCCTTCTTATACGGTTTCCGATATTCTTTCGCGTCGTTCTTAAGATCCTCTATCATTAGTTCTGAAAAATGTTTGAAGTCTTTCTTTGACAGGTCGATGGTTTTCATATGATCCGTCATTATTCTGAACATCTTTCCTAATTCAAATATCCTCATGTCTGGTTCCGTCTTCTTTTCGCCCATTTGTTATTCCTCCTGTATTTGATGACCTACGCATCGATAATATATGCCTCTCCTGGTTTCTTCGTTCAAAACCGCGCCCTTAACGGTCCGGATCCATTAACGGTATCAACAAACATTATTCTGATACCATTAATGGCTTACGGGGTTATTCGTTCCCACGCAGCATCCCGCCCTTTACCAAGAGACCGAATCTTATCCTTTTTGGAAAGGCCTGAAAGCACCCTCTTTAACGTCGGATAATCGTATTCAAATGATTTCATTCCTACTACTCCTTGACCATTCCGCCCGTCAGGATGAGCTTGATGGCCTGCTCGACCGAAATGGTGAGCGGCTTCATCTGTTCTTCGGTGAGAATGAGCAGGTAACCGCTCGTGGGGTTGGGCGTGGTGGGCACAAAGACCGTAAAATATTTTTTACCGGGTTCGGGGCAAAGCGCGGGGCTCGCTTCACCGGTTTTGAAGGCGATGCTCCAGCTCCCATGGCAGGGGAACTCCACGAGCACGGGCCGCATGGAGGCCTCATTCCGTTCCATGGACAACAGGTCGATGACCTGGCGCGAAGAGCGGTAGATAACGGAGACGCCCGGGATGGAACTCAGGAACTTGTCTATTTTTGCGACCAGGAGTTTGCCCACCAGGGTCTTTATCAAAAGACCGAAGAGCGCGATATGAAAGAAAAGCAGAATGGCCGCCGCGAGCTTGGTCGCCGCGGCCACAAAAGGAAGGTCACGGTACTCCGCGGGCACAAAGACGAGAAAACCGCTGATGATGCCGGTGAGGAAGCCCAGGAGCTTCCAGGCGAGAAAGAGGGTGATGATGAGCGGCAGGAGCGCGAGCAGTCCCTGCAGAAAATAGGCCAGCGCCTTTTTGACAAATTTATTCATGGTCCCTTTCTTTTGTTGACAGCAAGTAAACTTTTCCCGTTCACATAAAGAAGAAGGCGATGGCGATGATGAAATAGACCGTCATGAGCTGCGCCCCTTCGAGCCAGTTGCACACCCCGTCCGCGGAAAGGTAGTTGATGATCATGACCGCGAGCACGATGGCAATGACCTCGAACATGGAAAAGACGAGTGAAAAGTCGTAGCCAAAGGCCTGGCTCACAAAGACGAGGATGGGCACCACAAAGAGCGCAATCTGGATGGCGCTGCTGGTGCCGATTTCAATGGAAAGGTCGAGGTTGTTCTCGAGCGCAAAACGGATGGCCGAGGTCTTTTCGGCAATATTGGTGACAATGGCGATGATGACGATGCCGATGAAGGTCTGGGTGATGCCGAGGTCAAGCGCCGCGTCCTGGATGCCCTTGACCAGAAATTCGGACTCCAGGGCCACCACCAGCGTGGTGAGAAAGAGGATGACACCCGCGGCGCGCTTGGTAAGAAAAGGCTTTTTGCGCGTGGCCAGGATTTCGTCACTCGCGTCAAAAAGGTCCTTGTGCGTGAGAAGCGAAAAGACCAGCCCCGCAATATAGATGCCCGCGAGCACAAAGGCCACGGCAAAGCTCAAGAGCCCTGTGTGCGGGCTGTCGGGATTGGCAAAAGCGAACACGCTGGGGATGGAAAGCCCGGTGACCACGATGATAAGCATGGTGGAGGAGACCCCCGCGGCTTGCTGGTTGAACTGCTGCTGCTTGTAACGCAGGCCGCCCATGAAGATGCTGAGGCCCGTCAGCAGGAGGAGGTTGCCGATGATGCTGCCCACGATGGAGGCCTGCACCACCCGGATGAGCCCTTCGCGCAGCGCGAGCACCGCGATGAAGAGCTCGATGACGTTGCCGAAGGTGGCGGAGACCAACCCCCCGATGGTGGGATTGCTCTGAAGCGAAATCTCCTGCGTGGCATAGCCGAGGATGCGCGCGAGCGGTATGATGGCGAGCATGCTGGTGATAAATGTCAGCGTCCGGTTGTCCGAAAAGAAATGGAGCCCCGCGCTGAGCGGAATGAACAACAGCATCCAGAAGAAAAACCGCTCTATTTTAAGATAGCGTGCAATCATCCAAGCAGCCCCTGTTGGCGGTGCTTGTCCGCGATGGCCGCGGCAAGGCCGTCCAACGCCTGGTAGTCAGCCTCGCGCGGAAGCCCTTTGCACAGCACGGGCGGCACCACCTCAACCTTGAGGTTGCCGATGGCGCCCGCCAGCTGCTCCACGGCCTTGGTGGCCCAGCCGTACGAACCGATGATGGAAACGTACCGCGCCTTGGGCTTAAGCGCGTTTGCGAGCATGGCCGCGTACGCGACCATGGGGTGCGGCCCCACATGCACCGTGGGCGTGCCAAGGACCACGGTGGCCGCGTCCACGAGCGAGATGGCAAGCTTGCCGATGTCGGTGGCGGCGAGGTCAAAGGGCTGGACTTCCACCCCTTTTTCAACGAGCGACGTGGTCAGGCGGTCGACCATTTTTGCTGTGCTGCCATGCATGGAAATGAATGGAAGGACCAGACTGTTCTTGGGCATGTCCGAAATCCAGTCACGGTAGGCGTCCATGATAAATGCGGGACGGTCGTAAACCGGGCCATGGCTCGGTGCAAGGGTGGCGATATCGAACTTTTCGACCTTGGCAAGGTTGTTCTTGATGGTGGCGCGGAAGGGCATCATGATTTCCGCGTAATAGCGCTTGGCCGATTCGTATACAATGGCCTCGTCCGGGACGAAAAGACTGCTCGTGGCGTAATGTGATCCGAAAAAATCGCAGGTAAAGAGGACCTTGTCCTCCTTGAGCCAGGTGACCATGGTCTCGGGCCAGTGGACCCAGGGCGTGTGCACAAAGGTCAGCGTCTTGTTGCCAAGGGAAACGGATTCGTTGTCCGTCACCGCACGGATACGTTCGGGTGAAATGTGCAGGTGGTCCACAGCGAACCCCTTGCACTTTTCAGTGCAGAGCACCTGCGCCTTGGGATACTTTGCAAGCACCGCGGGGATGGAGCCCGAATGGTCCTGCTCTGTGTGGTGGCAGACCACGTAATCGATGGAGGCCACCTCCTTGAGCTCTTCCATGAGCGTGTCCGTGAACGCCGGATCCACGGAATCGATGAGCGCGGTCTTTTCGCTGCCTTTGATCAGGTACGCGTTATAGCTGGTGCCGTCCGGAAGCGGGATGAGAGAATCAAAGAGCCGGCGGTGCCAGTCGACCACGCCGATGAGAAAGACGGAATCGGTAATCTTACGTGCGTGCATGATGGTCCTTTCAGAATTAGAGAATAAGCAGCGCTTTTAAAAGAATGGCGGCGAGCAGGGAGAGGATGGCGTAAAATTCAGGGAAGGCCGCGAGGATCATGGTGCTGCCGAACGCATCGTGCCCGTTGCCGATGGCGTCGATACCGCTGGCGCAGACCTGCCCCTGCTTGATGGCCGAACCCAGGCAGGCGATACCCACGGCAATGCCGGCGCCCAGCACCACGGCCCCCTGGAAAACCGTGAGACTTGGCGTGACCGCGCTGTTATAGAGAAAGAATCCGACGAAACCATAGAGGCCCTGCGTCCCGGGCAGGGCCGCGAGCACCAGGCCGTTGCCAAAGGCATCCGGCTTTTTTTTGATCATCCCCAGCACGGCTTGTCCGCCGATACCCGTTCCGATGGCCGAGCCGCATCCCGCCAGACCCACCATAAGGCCGAGGCCGATGAACGCCAGAATGTAACCCATTTGAAAACCTCCTTGATATAATATTTATGATTTTACCGGTTCGCGCTTCAAGCGGAAAGGCGAATACCCCGCGCCCCCGCCCTTGAAATCCAGGTTCTTGTAAAACTCGACAAAGGTCAGGCGCAGCGGGTGGACAAAGGAGCCGATCAGCATGAGGCAGAAGTTGAGCGCATGCCCGGTGAGCAGCAGCAGGATGGAAACCGCGATGAGCGGCGTGTTCCAGTGGATCACGCCGTTTTCCGTGACCGGAAGAAAGGCGATATAGTTGAACACTCCGCCGAGCAGTCCGCCCGACAGACCAAGAATGAACAGGCGCAGGTAGGAAAGGATGTCGCCGAGCAGGCCGGTCGCAAACCCGTAGAATTCCCATGCGCCGAGCAGCGAGACGCGCATCACGAGCCGCTTATCAGGATTGTTGAAAAGGAGAAAGAGGAGCAGGCCCGCGATTGTGACCGCCTGCGCCGCGCTTTTCGGAATCATCAGCAGCCACGGGCCCACGGCAAAGGCGCCCACCGAAAACCCGCCGATTCCGAGCCGCATGAAATCCGTATGCGCGCCCCAGACGAGGCCGCCGAGTATGATGACAAGGTAAGAGAGCGGCTGGATGCCGAACACCCATCCCCGGTTGCGGATTTTTGATACGGCGCGAAGGACCATGCCGAGCAGAACCTGGAGAAAACCGAGCACGATGGCGAGGTTCATCGCCGGAAAGAATGTTTCAGCGCCTTTCTGGACCGAGGAGAGCGGGGAAAAAAGCTGCGCGCCGGACGCGAAATAGGCGCTGCCCGCTGGAATTCCAGGGCCGCCGAAAATGGCGTGGCCGAAAAAACCGTTCAACAGCACGCCGCAAACAATGGAAGCCCCGCCCAGCATTGTCATGAGACGGAAGACCGGCCGGAAGCGTTCCGGCGCCCGGAAAGAGGCGATGAGGCCGGCCAGCAGAACGACGCCGCCATACCCCACATCCCCGATGCACAGGCCCACGAAGAGTGTAAAGAAGGGGGCGAAAAAGGGCGTGGGATCGTACTCGTGGTAATCCGGCAGCGAAAAGATCCGGGTAATGGGCTCAAACAGCCGGGCGAAAGCGTTATTGACAAGTTCCACCGGCACCCGGTCGCCGGGCAGGGGATCCGAAAACTCCGCGTGGCAGACATGGCCCAAAAGAAACGCGCGGAGCGCCTGCTCGCGCGAGGCGGGACAGTAGCCCGAAAGGAGCAGCAGCCGCCCGTCGGCCCGGACCGTGAGCCCGGCGCGGACGCGCTGATAATCGAGCGCTTCGGCGCGCGCAACGGCCTCGCGCTCAAGCGCCGGGACCCCGGCGGCAAGCGCCTCCATCGCGAGGCAGGCCTCCGCCTGCTCCCGGTCCAGCCGGAGCAGCTCCGCGTCAACCGCGGACACCGGGCTCGCGGGCAGCGGGGTCTCGTCCAAGGGAACGGGCACGGGCGCTTTGCGCTCAATCAGCGCAAAGCGGACGCGATCCGGCGCATTTGACAAAATGTATAATGCGTTTACGGGCAGTGCGAGGCTTTTGAACCGTTTGGGAACCGTCTCAAACAGGCGGATGGAAAGTCCCCGCGATTTCAGGGCCCGGATTGTGTCGGGGTCGAACCCGCCCCAGGGAAGCGTGAGCCTGCGTTCTTTTTCGAGCCGCGCGCGCTCCAGGGCCAGGGCCTCGCTTTTTTTATCGAGGTCCGTGAACCGCGCCACGGTCTCCGCGGCACGGAACGCCGGGGACGCGCCGGACGGGGACGCGGGCATTGTCTTGATCCGGTCCAGAACGGAGAGGAGTTCGCGCTGGCCGGCAAACTCCGCCTCAAGATGTGGCGCCGCATCAGCCGATTCGGCCGTGACGTGCACCGCGCCAAGCTGCTGGAGGCCCGCCAGAAAATGCTCTTTTCCGGCGTGATGCAGGATGATCGAAAGCCGCCGCATCCGGGTGATCATGCCGCCTCCCCCGATACAAGACGGGTCTTGAGGATTTTCTGCGAGGACTTGGCCAGCGTATCCTCGTCCTCGAGAAAACGCTTGATGCGGCGGATGGCGTTCTGGTATTCCGGAATCTGCACCTTCTCGTAAAGATTGACCTTTTGCGTCGTCTTTTTCCGGGCCCTTTCGAGGATACGCAGTTTTTCCGACGCAAGGGCGCGGCTGACCCGCAGCGTGAGCACCCGCTTGAGCGCGTCCGCGCCGCGTGGAAACCAGGCGGGTGCGTTGAAAAGGCTGAAGGGCTTTTCCTGAAAGCGGATGGTGTCGAGAAACGGGACCTTGACCCCGGCGATTTTTCGCCCCCCCCGGACAATGGCCTCAACAGCCACGAGGCCGAAGTCGAACTCGGGCCACAGCCGCTCCATGGATGCGAGTCCGGCGAGTAAACCGTCCAGCGCCCGCTCCGTGTTCTGGAGCTCGGTGCGTGCCAGTTTGACCTCGAGCCGGAGCGCCGACTCCTTGGCCAGCAGGGTGGGCAGGGCGTTCTGCCGGACCTTGAGGTCCCGCCCCAGCTGGTGGAGAAAAGTCTTGTTGTATTGAAAGTTCAGTGCCAAGAAAAACTCTCCGGGTTATGCTTTCCAGTAACGGTCAATCAGCGCCTGCTTGATGGCCGTCTCTTCCTTTGAAAAATACCGGGCGAAAAGCCGCCAGGCCGTGTCGAGCATGGACGTGATGTCGATGTTCACGTCAATGGCCAGCAGCTCCTTTGAATATTCCTTCGCAAAATCGAGCGCGCGGCGGTCGTAGTCCGACAGGTCAAAACCGTTCTCGAGTTTGGTCCGGGCGCCGGCCGCGTCCGCGTAGAGCCGCACCGCGGTGTTCATGACCTGGGGATGGTCCTCGCGCGTCTTTTTTCCGATGACCAGCTGCTTGAGGCGCGACAGGCTGCGGAAGGGGTCCACGATGACCCTGCCGATGTCGGTGTCGCGGCGCAGGTAGAGCTGGCCCTCGGTGATGTACCCGGTGTTATCGGGAATGGCGTGCGTGATATCACCGCCCGAGAGCGTGGTCACCGCGATGATGGTGATGGAGCCGCCGTCGGGCAGCTGCACGGCCTTTTCGTAGATTTTGGCGAGGTCGGAATAGAGCGAGCCGGGCATGGAATCCTTGGACGGAATCTGGTCCATGCGGTTGCTGACAATGGAAAGGGCGTCCGCGTACAGCGTCATGTCCGACAGCAGCACGAGCACCTTCTGATGCCGGTCCACCGCGAAGTACTCCGCCGCGGTGAGGCACATATCGGGAACGAGCAACCGTTCCACGGGCGGATTCTCGGTGGTGTTCATGAAACAAAGAATGCGGTCCAGGGCGCCGGCGCTGTCAAAAAGCGTCTTGTAATACAGGTAGTCGTCGTTGCTCATGCCCATGCCGCCCAGAATAATCACGTCCGCCTTGGCGCGCAGCGCCACATCGGCCATGACCTGGTTGAAGGGCTGGTCGGGATCCGCGAAAAACGGGATTTTCTGCCCGGTGACCAGCGTGTTGTTCAGGTCGATGCCCGCTATCCCTGTGGCGATAAGCTCCGAGGGCTGCTTGCGGCGCACCGGATTGGCCGAAGGCCCGCCGATTTCGCGCTCCTCGCCCTCGGGTTCGGGCCCGTTGTCGAGCGGGGCGCCGTAGGCGTTAAAAAAGCGCCCCTTGAGCCCGTCGCTGACCTTGAGCGTAGGCGGCTTGCCCGTAAAAATGACCTCGGCGTCGGTGGGCACCCCTTGGGTGCCGGGAAAAACCTGCAGGGTAATCTGGTCGTTGCGGATTTTAACGACCTGCGCCGGACGGCCGGCCACGTACGCCATCTCCTCGTTGGTCACGTCGCTGGCGCGCACCATGCAGGTGGCCTTGGTGATGTTCTCGACCCGGGTGTAAATCCGTTGAAATGCCTGGGACTTCATTCCTCGGCCCCTTTCTCCTCGAGCGCGCGTCCGATGCGTTCCTCGTCCGGATTCTCCGGAGCCTTGCAGCCTTCCGCAAACAGCGCGTCGAGGTCGCGTTCCAGCGAGAGGAAATTCTCGCCCTGGAACTCCTGGTAATTCATCTGACGGAGCAGGTTGATGAGCTTTTTAAAATAGGGGCTGATGCCTTCAAAATGGTCAAACCGGTATTGCGCCCCGCAGAGCGCGAGCACCTTGTCGACCATGTACCGCTGCCGGGGCAGCGGCGTGGAGGCGTCGATTTTATCGAAGGCGTCCTGCTGCAGAAGCACAAAATCGATGAGCTCGGCCTTGTTGAAAATAAAATGGTAATCGAGGGGCACGGAATCGTCACCCAGGATTCCAATCTGGTCGCGCGCCTCCTTGCCGCGATGCAGAAGGTCCTTGAGCCGGACGACCTTGGCGACCCACCCCCCCCCCATGGTCGCGTCGAGATTGCGGGCGACCTCGTCGTATTCGAGATACTTGGAATAGCTTTCGATGGGGTCAATGGCCGGATACCGCTTGCTGTCGGCCCGCGCCTGCGACAGCGCGTAAAAGCAGCGCGCCGACTTTTTGGTGGCCTCGGTGACCGGCTCCTTGAGGTTTCCGCCCGCGGGGCTGACCGTGCCGATAAAGGTGATGGAGCCCGTGCGGCCGTTCTTGAGTTCCACGATACCGGCGCGCGCGTAAAAACTGGAGATGATGGCCGTGAGGTCCATGGGAAATGCGTCCGGGCCCGGGAGCTCCTCCATGCGGTTGCTCATTTCACGCAGCGCCTGCGCCCAGCGCGAGGTGGAGTCCGCGAGCAAGAGGACCTTGAGCCCCATCATGCGGTAGTACTCAGCGAGCGTCATGCCGGTGTAGACCGACGCCTCGCGCGAGGCCACGGGCATGTTGGAGGTGTTGCAGATGATGATGGTGCGCTCCATGAGCTTGCGGCCCGTGCGCGGGTCGTCAAGGTGCGGAAACTCGGTGAAGATTTCGACCACCTCATTGGCGCGCTCGCCGCAGGCCACGATGATGATGAGGTCCGCGTCGGCGTATTTTGACAGGGCGTGCTGGAGCACGGTCTTTCCGCTCCCAAAGGGGCCGGGGATGAATCCGGTGCCGCCTTCGGCGATGGGGTTGAGCGTGTCGATGACGCGCACCCCGGTTTCGAGCACGCGGAAGGGGCGCGGCTTGTTTTTATAGGCGCGGACCTCGACCTTGACCGGCCAGCGCATGGCCATGGTCAAGGTATGTTCGGTTCCGGATTCGTCCGCGATAACGGCCACGGTGTCGCGCACCGTGTATCGGCCGGCCGGGACAATGGAACGGAGGACTCCGGCGCCCGCAAACCCGAACGGCACCATGATTTTATGATCAATCCAGCCTTCCTGGACCCCGCCCAGCCAGTCCGCGGAAAAAACGCGATCCCGGGCTTTTTTAAGAGGCTTAAAATCCCACAGAACCGCCTCGTCGAGCGCGGCGGTGTACTGGCCGCGCTCAAGGTAGACGCCAGTCATTTTATCGAGATCGTTCTGCAGCCCGTCAAAGTTTTTCTTGAGCAGGCCGGGGCCCAGGGTGACCTCGAGCATGCGGCCCGTGAATTCGGCGGTGTCGCCCGCCTTGAGGCCCCGCGTGCTTTCAAAGACCTGCACCGAGGCCGTCGCGCCGGTGATGCGGATGACCTCGGCCATGAGCCGCGCGCCGTCGGAATGGCGGATAAAGCAGATCTCGTTCTGGGCCACAGGGCCGTTGGTTTCGATGGAAACCAGGTTGGCGATGATACCGGTGACTTTTCCGGTTGTGGACATGAATCCTCCTTAGGCCGCGGCCGGTTGCGGGTTTTCGAGAGCGCGGATCGCGCGTTGAAAAAGGTCGCGTCCCGCTTCCGGATTGAGCGCCTGCCAGCGATTGACAGACGCGATACGGACGCAAAAGGCGAAGATCACGTCCGCTGAAAAAAAGGCGTTGGCGGAGAGCTGATCGAGCATGTCCCACCGGATGCGCTCCACTCCCAGTTCAAAAGCCGTTGGTTCTTCCGCGTTGAGCGCGAGCAGGCGTCCCGCCCAGTGCGAAACGGGCGTGACCCCGAAATCCGCGGCCCGGCTTTTCCGGATGAGTCCGGCCATCTCGCTGTCGCCGATGACCGCTTCGGTGACCGGCCGGCCGGCGCTCCGGGCGTTGAGCGCGGCCAGCAGGTTTTTCCGGTCGCGCTCAAACGCATACCACTGCCGCAGAAAGCCGTTTCCGCACGCGATCATCTCATCGTAATACAGCCAAGCCAGCTGGTCCTCCCACAAAAGCCCGGGAAACAGCGGCCGGCCCGCGGCGCGGGCCGCAAACCAGTCCGGGAACGGCGACGGCAGCGCGGCCGGATTCTTCAGCGCGAGCACGGTCTCCTCGTCGGTGAAGTTGCCCTGGTCGCGGAACGCGCCCCTGGCGCCGTCGAGACGGGCGAGGAGGTTGGCGTGATCGGTCTCCTGCCGCATTTTGCGCAGCAGCGCCGCATCCGCGGAATCGAGCTGCTCGAGAATGGATTCGGTGACCGCCTTGTACGACGGCGCGGGACGCCCGCTGTCGAGCACCATTGCCGGCAACCCGGCCACCAGGTAATAATACTGGGGACGCATCGCGTAATCTTACTCTCCGAAAAGGCAGGCCCGGCTCAAGGGGCGGAGGTGCTGTTTGAAAAAGAGAAGGAAATCATCGTCCGTGAAACTGATCCGGAAGCCGTCCTTGTCCGAGCGCACCTGAAAGCCGTTTTTCTGCTCTTCGGAAAAACGGAGCGTGACGCCGGACGCCAGAACCGCGGCCAGTTCGGCGTTGAGCGCTTCCGCAAGCGCGGCCCGCTTGTTTTCGGGCAGCAGCACGGACAGGGCGGGAAGGCCGGGCGCGCGGATGTCCCAGCGGGACAGGAGTGCTTTGAGGAGCTCCTTGAGCGTGTCCGCGTCACCGAACGCGCGAGCGAGCGGGGCGGAAAATGCTTTGGCTGTGACCGCCTCCTCCACGCTTTTTTTGACAGCCAAAAGCGCCTGCTGGGACGAAAGCCGGAGTTCGGCGTCGGTCTTGCGCTTCAGTTCCGATGCCTCTTTTTTCGCAATGGCGATGAGGGATTCGGCCTGCTGCTTTGCCTCCGCAGTCTTCCGCGCAGCCTCCGCCTCCGCAGCGGCCACAATTTCCCTGGCCCGGGCTTCGCCCTTCTGCACACCTTCGGCATAAAGCGTTTGCGTCAGTTCCTGTAGCTTATTTTCCATAGAATCTCCCTGATTTCTTTCCTTATATATTATGCACTCACGGCAAGAGGTAATTATAAAAAAAAGGGTGTAGGAAGGACAAGCGCGATGTGGAGAACAAAGATTTGACGGGCGGAATTTCTGAATATTATCTTAAATTTAAGCGCAAAGAGCCATGTTTACTATTAATTTATTCTGGTGACCTGGAGGAAAAATGTCATTAGGTCTGAAAGAGTGCAGAGCCAGGGCGCTCAAACTCAACCCCAAGGAAAGGGCCTCTTTGGCCGAACAGCTTATTGCCAGTCTGGACACACTTGATACCGACGAAAATGAACGGTTGTGGCTGGAGGAGGCGGACAGACGTTACAAGCAATATAAGCAGCAGGGCATTCCGGCCCGTTCCTCCAAAGATGTACTCCGCGATGCCCGTCTAGCCATCCAATGAAGAACGTCCGGTTTCTACGTCCGGCCGAACAAGAAATGCTGGAGGCCGCCCGGTATTATTCGATCCAATCCGCGAGACTTGGGCTGGACTTTCTAGACAAGATTGAATCCGCAGTACAGGATATCCGTGAAAACCCAGAACGCTGGCCGGTGATTCGATTCAACATCCGTCGACGACTTGTCCACCGTTTTCCCTACGGCCTTTTATACCGCGTCGATTCCGATGAATTCGTTATTTTAGCCACCATGCACCTGCACCGGCATCCGGACTATTGGGTCGAACGTTAATCAATCAAGTCCTCCTCCTCAACAGGCATAAACCACTTCTGCGCCACGAACGTGGGGATGACCACGCTGGCAACCACCACGCCAAACAGCACTGATTTTATTATATTTAATAAACTATTGCATTAAAGTAACACTTTATGTATATTATATGATATGAATAGATACATTATTCGTTATTTATTAGACTGGAAGAACGAAACGCATAGAAAGCCGCTTCTGGTTCGCGGCGCCCGCCAGGTGGGAAAATCATTTATTATTGATAAGTTCGCCAAAGAAAATTTTGAACATCCGGTCACCATTAATTTTGAGCAAAAACCACAGTTAGCCGCAATCTTTGATTCAATGGACCCCGCAAAAATCATCAGTCAAATCGGCCTGATAATTGGTAAACCTCTTGAACCGGGCAAAACAATCCTTTTTCTGGATGAGATCCAGAAAAACCCCAAAGCCATCATGGCCCTCCGCTATTTCCACGAACAGATGCCCGAACTGCATGTGATTGCCGCAGGTTCCCTACTCGAATTCGCGCTTGAGGCCGAAAACTTTTCCTTTCCGGTCGGCCGGGTCGATTCTCTGTTCCTCCATCCAATGTCCTTTCTGGAATTTCTTGAAGCCCTTGGAAAGAAAAATCTGGCCGACTGGATATTGAGCGATGATGGCAGGGTCCCGGTCTTGGCCGTGCATGAGGAGCTCATGGAGTGGATCCGC
>JAZDKP010000088.1:0-28990 GCA_043802925.1 Fibrobacterota bacterium
ATCCCGGTACCCGTCTATGGGAAACCTTCAAGGGTGACGGTAATAAAGACTGGAATACCTATGATCAGGACGCCCTGCTTCCTGGTTCATGCTCAAGCAAGATTACCCCGGAACGATTGCTTGAACTCATAAAAATCGCCAATCGCAGGTTTTATTTCCGCCCTCAAGTTATGTTTCACATCTTAAAATATCTTCTAAATCCCAGCGCTTTTGGAATTTTCAAAAACAGGCTTTTGAGTTATTTAGGCCTCCGATCCGGCAATATTTAAAATCTTGACGGATAATCTTGTTTCTTCGCTCCGTTCGTTGCCTTTTACCCAATAAAAAGTTATCTTATATCAATATTTATATCCTCATGTTAAACCTCTTTTATATTCTCTTATTATCCGCAGCATGTTCCGTCTTTCCCCAGGAAAAGGGTGTAAAAACGGCCGCCGATACTGCGTCTGCGTCTGAAAAAGAACGCGCACGTCGCGATTTAAACATCCTCCTCGGCCTCCCCGATGAGCCTTCTCATGCAAAGGACTCGGCCGGCGGAGCGGGCAGCACAGACGCGGCCTCCAATGACATGAGCATCCATTCACCCTTGTACCAGAAAGGAATGATGCTGTATAAGATGGGGCTCAAAGATTATATGAACGGCAACTATGACCGGGCTGCATCCATCTTCAAACAAGTACTCGATATCGATCCTCTGCAAAGAAACGCCTACGATTACCTGATGCGTTCCTCGCAATCTTCGGACGAACAGAAAAATCCTGACAAAAAAATTCTGGCCGCACAGGCACAGGCCGACAGCCGGAACGAACTCCTGTTCCAGGCAGGGCTTGAAAAATTCACGAAGGGCAATTATCCTGAAGCCAAAAAAATCTGGCGGAAAATCATCGAAGCCTCGCCCGATTTTACCAAGGCCTTCGACTATATCCGCGAAGCGGACACCAAATTGGACGCCATTGTGGACAATTTCCTCTCGCAGGGCCAGTATTATTACCAGAAGGGTGAGGTCGCAACCGCCATTGCTGAGTGGGGAAAGGGGTTGAAGACCTGCCCGGGTAATGAACGACTGACCACCCAAATCGATGCGGCTCGGACTCAACAGAAATCGCTGGTGGGCGAAATCCTCACTGCTGCGGACGCCCAGCTCAAGGAAAAGAATTTTGAGGCCGCGTTCAAGACCCTGAGCGAGGGCAGTGCGCGAGTCCCAGACTCAAAGGAACTGAAGGACAAGACCGGGGATACAAAGCGCAAACTGGAAGAAGGGCTCACCTCCCGTTTGAACGAAGCGAAAACACTTTACGAAAACAAAAAGTACGTCGAAGCCCTCGCAGCATTCGAATCAATCCTGTCAGCCGTTCCGGACCATCTTCTTGCACGGGAATACGCCCGGAAGGCGTCGGAGCAACAAGCCATCGAAGAAAAACGGCAGGGACTTCGCGACCTTTTCAACGAGGCCGTGAATGCACTCGACAAAGGGCGCAGTTTCGAGGCCCTCGACCTTCTGCGCCAGATTGAAAAGGAAGACCCCGGCTATCCCGAACTCCAGGCCAGAATAACGACTGCGTCCGAAGGCCAGCAAAAGACCGAGCGTCGCAAAGAACTCGCCTCCCAGTTCAATCGAGGCGTGGACTATTATTCCAAAGGCTATTACCAGGCCGCGCTCAAGGAATGGCAGGCCTGCCTCAAGGGAGAACCGGATAACGCCATGGTCAGACAATATATACAGGAAGCTGAAAAGCGGATGCAGGAGTCACCGGCACGGCAAAAAGAGCTGGCGCAGAAGGAAAAAGAGGCTTTCCGCCTCAATAAAGAGGCCGTTGAGCTCTATAAAAAGAAAGCGTATGCAGAAGCCTATAAAGGAATAGAGAAGGCCGTGGAATACGATCCGCAGAACTCGGCGCTGCGCAAGACCCTTAAAACCTGCCGCCGCGAGCTGCTGAAAGAAAAAGAGCGGCTGACACCGGCTGACAACCAGAAGGCTGATGACCTTTTCCAGCAGGGAATCGACCTGTACCGGTCCGGCCAGTATAAAAAGGCCATCGAGACCTGGAAACAGGTCATCCAGATGAAGCCGGACCATAAAAAGGCCGCAACATACATCGAAAACGTGACCCAGAAACTGAAGAAAATCGAAAGCATATGATGACACGGCTGCTGATGCTATTCATGGTGACGCTCCTGCTGCACACGGGCACGGCCCACGGTGCGGGCTGGACCGTCATTTCATCGTCCGCGGCGGACAAACGGCTTCCATCCGACTTTGTCAAATGCCTGGCCGCCTCTCCGACAGTGATCTTCGCAGCCACGGATCAGGGCATCGGCTTCTTTTCGCCTTACAAGGACTCCATCGGTACAATCGACACAAAGTCGCTTGGCAAGGTTGTCATCAATGACATGAAGGTTGTGGGTGACTCGCTCTGGATTGCCTCCTCCGGCGGCGTGGCGGCCTATTCGCTGCGCAACGGCATCTGGGCCCTCTTTCCGCCGGAAAAGAGCGGGATCCGCAATGCCGCGCGCTGCATCACGTCGTATGAGCACGAAGTCTGGATCGGCACCGATGGTGGAGGCGCCTATTGCTACAACCGCACCACCGACGAATGGATGCGCATCAGCCGCAACAGCGGCCTCCTCAGCGACAATGTGCGCGCCATTATCGCCGAAGAGGACACGGTCTGGTTCGGCACCAGCACCCAGGGCGTCTCCATCCTCAACCGCAAAAACAACGGATGGTCAACGCTCGACCGGTACGACGGACTCAGCAACAACACCGTGACACAGATGCTTGCAGACCGCCAGCGTGTTTATATCGGGACGTCCCGAGGTCTTTCCATCTTTGACCGCAGCCTCGAAGATTTTACGATCCGGTACCGGGAACACGGCATGTACGACGACCTCGTCACCGCCTGCGCCCTGGACGGACAGTACCTCTGGATAGGAGGCATGGGCGGCATCACACAATACGATATCGTCATCGACAAAATGCGGACGTTTTCCGCAGCGGACGGATTCCCGGAGGAGTTTGTAACCTCGCTCCTCGTCATAGGGGATCGCCTTTATGCGGCCACGGACGGCAAGGGCATTGCCGTATATGACAAGGGGACCCCCGAGGCGCGCATTGAACACGTGACGTTCCACGAAAAAACAGGAACCATCACAGGAACCGCGCTGGCGTTGTCCGCCAAGACCGATTATAAACTGGTTTTCTACAGCACCGGCTTTCCTCAGATGAAGTTCAACACCGGTATTACAGTCAAGGACAACACCGTCAACCATGGGCTGCTGGCAACATGGGACCTCACGGGCGTCATTGACGGAGAATACGTACTTGAACTTCTTGTCAAGACCGACCGTAACACGGCCAATGCTTCCAGCATCAGCCTGCGGACCGACACCTTTGAGCCGGAAATCACGCTGAATGAACTGCCGCTCTACACCAACCAGCGCCTGCTCAAAATCCAGGGCGCCTACCGTGAAAAAAACATTGCGAACATCGCACTGTATCCGGGCCCGGTCATGGCTTCTCTCGAACCCTCCAAGCGCGAGTTTTCCGGTACTGTGGAACTGAAGGAAGGCAAAAATTTCCTTCGCGCCGTCATCTCGGACCGGGGCGGCCAGACCTCTGAAATCAAGCGTATCCTCTATTTTTCGGACCGGGAAACGGTGCTGGACGTGCTGAACGTCCCTAAAAGCACCAGCCAGCGAACCGTCACCCTTGCGGGCCGGTGGGAGTCCACGGTCCCCATCAAGGACCTGTCGGTATTTCCGGGCGCTCTGGCCGTCCCCTTCGACAACGCCACACATACGTTCCGCATTGATATCCGCCTGCTTCAGGAAGGCGAGAACCTGTTCATTTTCCGGGCCGTCGACGCCTGCGGCAACACCTCATCCAAAAAGGTCACCATCGCCTATTCAACCAAGGGGCCTGACATCAAGCTGCACAAACTGCAGGAATTTGTCGTGGATTCGGTCCTGGCCCTTTCCGGCATCCTGGTCGGTAACGACATCAAGGACCTCTCACTCCTGCCCGGCAGCATGCGGATACCCGTCGACACCGGGACGCACAAATTTTCCTTCCAGCGCAACCTCAAAATCGGAAAAAACCACTGGCTTCTGGTCGCCACGGACAACATCGGCAACACCACGCAGCTCCCGCTCACAATCACCCGGGACATCCTGAAACCCGAATTCTTTCCGCTCACGATTCCGCCCCTCGTTCACGAGCCCTACTTTACGATGAACGGCCGCGTGGACGAGGAAAACCTCGAAGCCGTCACCGTGGAACCGGGTGGCACGACCGCGGAGATAAATCCCAAAGAGGGCACCTATTCGGTCCGCGTCAAACTGAACACAGGCGAAAACAATTTCACGCTGAATGCGCGGGACAAAGCCGGCAACGTGAATGTGCTCCGGCTCAAGATTGACGCCAAAATTGATGATACGGACAAGGCCGTCCAATTCATGCGCGAACAAATGGCGGATCTGGAGCGGACCGTGGACAGCCTCCGCAAATCCGGCCAGGGCGGATCGTCCGCCGGCTATATTCTAAATGAGATCGCGGCGCTGAAAAAACAGGTGGCCCAACTGACCGAGGAAAAGACCGCCCTTTCAGGACAACTTGACACGCTCAAGAAAGCACCACCGGGTCAGCTGGTCTATTTCGTAAAAAAAGGCGACACGCTGAGAAAACTGGCGCTCCGGTTCTACGGGACCGAGGGCAAGTACCTCGAACTCGCGCAGTTCAACCGCATTTCGGAAACCCAGGATCCCAAACCCGGTGACCGCATTGTAATCCCAGTCAAAGGGGACGTCCTGATCGGCGGCGCGGAGGGGGCCCGATGAAAAAGGCGCTGCGTCTCCTGCCCGTGCTGCTTCTGACGGTGGTTCCAGCCCTTTGGGCGCAACCGCCGGCCCTGCAGGAACGGGAGGAAGTCATTGCCAAGGAACAGGCGCTCCTTGACTTGAAGAAAAGAGCCCTCCAGGAGGAGATCGACCGCTTTGAAAAAGAACGGGGCGAATGGAAGCGGAAACAGGAAACGGAAATCCTTCTGCGCAACACCGAGGGCCTTGACGCCGATGACCTCGACCCCGAGGCACGGAAGCAGATGGCGCTCTGTGACGCACTCTCCAAGACGTTCGCGGGATTCCTCGCGGCCGAAGGCCGGGCCTCCCAGGAAGCCCGGCAGGTCGTGATCCTGTTCCAAACGGATGCCGATGGCACGGTCGTTTCGGTCACCTTCCAGCGCTCCGAAGTCCCGCTGGAGACCGAGGAAAAGATCCGGAAACTGCTTGAAGGGCTCGACCTTTCGGCTCTCGGTCCCGGCGCGGCCAACCTCACCCACCGTTTTCCGCTGCTTTTGAAGAAATGAAAAACATTCTCCTCATCGCGGCCCTGCTCGTGTCGCGCGCCCTATGCCAGAGCACGCTGCTCAGCCTGACCCCCCGGCAGGATGAGACCGGAAGCACCCGCTTTCTTCTATTCGACCAAAACCCCGAAACATACTACACAAACCGGACCGATACCGCTTTCAGCGTTCTCTTTTACAATACCGTTGCGGGCGCAGCCTGCGCGGATTTCATCCGCACCATGGTGGATGGCCCACGCATCCATCAAGAAACCCTTCCTTTCCCGGTCCTGACACTTTCCTTCCCGCTGGCCGAAAACGCTACGGCGGAGCTCCTCCCCTTCCGTGTATCGTACGCAGTGACCCTCCGTCGGCCCGGCTATAAAAAGGTCTGGGAACGCCGGTTCAGCGGGAGTAGCGCAAACAGGCCTCTTGCGCCGGAAAAAATGGCCCTGTACCGGGGTAAAAATTACGAGAACCTGTTCCTCACCTTTCCGACCTCCACGCAGAACGTGCTGGTTCGTGTTGAAAAGGGAAAGGTCGCGGTCGAGCAGTACGGTACGGGAGCGCTTCTGTCAAGGGAAGCCTACGGGCCCGATTCCAAATTCGTGGACGAAATCGCCTTCTCCGGCTGCCGGACCGACAGCGCGGCCTCCGAAGGCATCACCCTCCTCGATTTCTCCGTGGGCCGGAAGACAGTCGTGACCTACACCTTTATTACGAACGGTCTTAAAATCCGTTTTGCAAAAGGGTAACGGAAAACAGACATGGCGGAAAACGAGAAAAAAACATTGGTCCGTTCCGAAATCATGAAGACGCTGCTTAAAAAGCGTACTTCCATAAAATTCCAGTTCGGTTTCTTCATCGTCCTTTTCGCGCTCTTTCTGGTGGGCACCATCATGGTGCTGACCCTTCCTGAAGAAAAGGCGATTTTGACACGCGAGCGCGTACACCTCGGCCAAACCCTGGCCGGCAACCTTGCGGCCGGCAGCAAAGAGTGCCTCCTGCTTGAGGACGAGCTTTACGCCTTTGAAATCCTCGACGACATGCTCCGCAACGACTACAACCGCGATATCCAGGACATCTTTGTGACGGACCCGAACGGGAAAATCGCAGTGCATAACGATTCGCGGATGATGGGCAAGATCCTCACAGACTCCCTCACCCGGCTCACCAACCGGATCAATTTCCCGGCCATGCACCGCGTGGAGTACCGTGGCAGGGAAATTCTTGACTTTTCGCACCCGGTCTTCGAGAACGTGACCAAAAAAAAGATTGGCACGGCCCGGGTGCGAATGTCAGCGTACTCCGTGACACGCCTGGTTGAAAGCGTTGTAAAGCGGGTGATCGTGACTTCGCTCACCATACTGCTCATCGGCATTGTCGCGGCCATGTTCTGGGTCCGCTGGATCACCCGGCCCATCTCGGCCCTGGCCGAGGGCGCGAAAATTATCGGCGCGGGCAACCTGCACCACCGCTTCAAGGTCGACAGCCGGAATGAAATCGGCGAACTGGCCTCCATCTTCAACACGATGACCTCCGACCTTGACCACGCCCAGAAGCAGCTGATTTCCAAGCACCAGCTTGAACATGAAATCGACCTGGCCCGCAAAATCCAGGCCACGCTCCTGCCCGAACGCATTCCGGCCTTCTGCAACATCGAACTGGCGGCCTATTACCGTTCGGCCCGCGAGGTCGGCGGCGACTATTATGATTTTATCGCCATCGATTCCGAGCACCTCGGCGTCCTGATTGCGGACGTGTCCGGGAAAAGCGTGGCCGCGGCGTTCCTCATGGGCATCACCCGGGCCATCGTACGGACCCTGGCCCCGGGCGATACGTCCCCGGCACGGGTTCTCACGCGTGTCAACGCGGTCCTCAAGACCAACATGAAAAAGGGCATGTTCGTGACCATGGGATACATGGTCATTAATGTCAAGACGCTGAATATTTTTGTGGCGAGCGCCGGTCACAATCCTCTATTTTATTTTCGGGCAAAAGAGCGCGAGCCCGTGCCCGTTAATCCCGCGGGCAGTGCATTGGGAGTCCTGCGCGAGGGTGGCGGAATCCCGCTTTCCGAGGAACGTTTCCGTCTTTCGAAGGGAGACCTGTTGGTGTTGAGTACGGACGGCATCTGTGAGGCCATCAACGCAAAGGAAGAGTTTTACGGCGACGACCGGATACTCCGCATCGCGGGAGACCGTCGGCTCGACAGTACCGAGCAAATCAAGCAAGCGTTAATCGCGGATCTCGACACCTTTTACGCGGGTGCCGAACAAAGCGACGATATCACCCTGGTGCTTTTGAAAATAACCGCGTAAACGAAACAGCAAAGGAGACATACTGTGCCCGACATCAAATTCACCGAATATGAAACAGGTAAATCAAAAGACATAAAAGTCCTTATGCTTAATGGAAGCGTGGACGCCTATAATTCCGAAATGCTTTCAGAAAAACTGGAAGCCATCCTGCAAGACGGTCATTACAAAATTGTGCTCGAATGTTCCAGGCTCAAATTTATTTCCAGCTCCGGCATGGGGGTTTTCCTGGCCATGGAAGACGATTTCCTCTCAAAAGGCGGCGGCCTTAAATTTGTGGCCATCCCCGACAACATCATGAATGTCTTTAAAAAAGTGGGGCTATCGGACATCTTCAAGACCTATCCGCAGGAAGCGGCCGCAGTGGACGACTTTAACCGGGGGATTTAATCCGGCCATGGAAAAGTCATTTAACGCCTCCCTCGATTGTCTGGATGCGCTGCGGAGCGCGGTTCGAGAATTTTGCGCTGCAAACCGGATGGGTGAACTGCTCTGCAGTGAACTCGAGCTTGCGGCCAACGAGGCAGCCACCAACATCATCGAACATGCGGAGTTGAAAGCCCGGGACCACTTTACCCTGTCCCTTGAAAAGGACAAAAAGCGGCTGATCATCACCTTTCGCGATTCGGGCAAGCCCTACGACTTCAGCCGCGTCACCACGGTCAACGGGGCGGGTGACATCCAGAAAAAAAGGCCCCGTTCCGGCATGGGCGTTTATATCATCCGCCAGCTGGTGGACGCGGTCATCTACAATGCCCTGCCCGACCACCGAAACGAACTCCAACTCATCAAGAACCTGTGACCATGCCCGCCGCGCCCATTGTCCCTCCCATCGACCCGTCCGCGTACCATCATCACGATCACCTGGACCACGACTTTGAAGGAACCAACTCGCTGGAGGTGCTCAAAGACATCCAGCCCGGCCACCTCATCACTGTCAAGGGCTCGCTGGTGGTGCACGGCAGCGTACGGGGGTCCGACCTCGTCATCAAGCGCGACTTGTACGTGGTGGGGGGTATTTTTGGCGAGGCCGGCCGAAAGATTGTGGTCCACGGCAAGGTCATTGCGGGCCATCTGAGCAACACCCATATCGAATGCGACCACACCGTTGACATTTCAGATTCCATCATCAACTCCTGCGTCAAAGCGCGAGAGACCGTCACCGTAGGTGAAAGCATCATCGGCGGCGAGGTCCTCTCAACGGCCGGCATCCGGGCCGGACGCATCGGCAGCGACAAAAGCGTCGAAACGCGCGTGGGTGCGGGCACCGACTTCAAGTTGAAGATCATGTTCGATGAAATGAACAACGAAATTGCGGAGTTTACCCAAAAAGCCGAAAAAATCCGGCTCGGCGTCCTGTCGCTCGAAAACAAGGAAAAGACCCATTACGGCGGCATCACCTACCAGGACAAGGTGCTGATCAAGAACTCCAAGGCCTCGCTCGAAAAACTCGAAAAGCAACTGGACGGACTGAATGCCCGAAAAAAGAAATTTGAAAAAAAGATTGAGAGGGTAATCGGTTCTTTTGTGGAGGTCCGGGAAACCATCTTCCCGAACACCGCGCTCAGCGTTCAGAACCGTTTCGTCGCAGTGCATAAAGAGTATCCGGCTGGGTGCTATACCATTAAAAATGATACGATTTTTCGAATTCAGGAACGATTATAGCCTGTAGGGATGCGACATTTTGCGTCCCTACAGGCTATAATCGTTTTTCGAACAATGCCGCCAGCTTGTCTGTAACATCATCCGTTACGGCATCGGAATTGTAGAACCCGCTCTTGATTTTAGCCTTGATGGATTCGAGGGTAATATTGGAGTATTGACGCGTCCGCAATTCCACACTGTCGGCCTTTTTAAGCGTGGTCCGTTCTGATTTAACAGTGGCTTTTCCGGTTTCAATCTTCCGGCTTTTGTCTGAACGTGCGACTTCGCCCAGCGCATGAATATTCATAAAGTTTTTCCCTGACACAACCGATATAAAGATGCAAAACCGGTGTTTCACCAGAAAAGATTCGGAATTCTAATAAAATTCCGGTCTTTTTTTCTACGCTCTTCTGGGAAGCAAAACATAGGCTTCCCCAATACATTATCGGCTGAAAAGCATGAAGGCTTTAAGAATATCTAGAAAGATTCGTACTGTGCAAGACATTGATATAAAACAAGTAATGAGGGGTGATTACGGGGCGCTGTGTGGGCTCTTTTCCTTTTTTCGCTTTTCTTCCTCTGTGATCTCCTTATCGTCCTTCTTTTGGGTGATGCGTTTTATTTTAGCGCCGATGACTTCAAGGTTCTTAACAATCTGGTCACGTTTGGGATATTGGGAATCGAGCTCGAGCGTCTTTTCGTAGTATTCGACGGCCTTCATAAACTTATCGTCCATCCGGTTCCGGAAATAAAAGTCCGCTATTTCGAACCAGGCGTCCGGGTTATCGCGCGCAAGCTCCAGCGGCTTCTGGAACATCTTTTCCGCCTCGACGAAAGAGAGCAGTTGTTCACAAGCCCGACCGCATAGGAAATAACCTTCGGTTTTCTTGGGCTCGAGTACGATCATGTGCTGAAACAGCCCGCGCGCGTCTTCGGTCTGGCGTTTGTTCATATAAATCAGCCCCAGCGTACGGCATCCCTCGTATTCGTCCGGGTTTTTCTTTAAAACATCCTCAAGGGCCTCCTGCGCCGAGGTCTGTCGGCCGTCCTCGTAAAAGAGGACGCCCATGTGCAGCCGGGCCTTGGGCGCTTCGGGGTCAATGGCGAGCGCCTCCTTCAGGTAGAATTCGGCCTTCGGGAAGTTGCGCAGCCGCGTATGGGTCACGCCCAGAAGGTCGTACAATGCCACACTCTTCAGATTTTGCTCACGGGCCTGGTTCAGGATGTCGCGGGCCGTGTAGTAATCGCCGCTCTTGACGAGAACGCCGGCAAAACGCAGCGTTAGCTCCATGGATTTGGGGTCGAGTTTATAGGCATTGTAATAATGGAGCTTCGCCTCATCGTACTTTTCGAGCTCCTCGTAGACCGCGGCCATCCGGGTCTCCACCTGCGCGTTCTCGGTATTGCGGGTCAGCGAGGCCCGGTATTCGTAGAGAGCCATGTCAAACTCGCCCTTGGACCGGTAGATGTCGCCCAGGACCTCATGGGGCGAAGCAAGCCGCGGGTCGAGCATGGCCGCAACCTTGGCCTCGCTTTCGGCCTTGGTGTAATCGCTGCGCGCCAGGTACATGCGGGCCAGATTGACGCGAGGCCGCCCGTCGTTCGGGTTGACCTTGAGCGCGGAGTTGAACATCTTCTCCGCGTCGGCTGGCTTGCCGCTCATCTGGAGGATTTCCCCGAGTCCGTTCAGGAACTCCGCGTCGTTGGGCTTGAGTTCCAGGGCCTTGCGGTAGTACGTTTCCGCCTCGCGGCTATTCCCGGCAAAACGGTGGGCCGTGGCCAGGTTGTAGTAGACGGCACCGTCCGGCCCGAAGGCGCGCAACAGGTCCCCATAGAGCGCGATGGCGTCCTCGTGGCGGCCCAGCGCGGAATAGGCGCTGGCCAGGTTGGTGGAGGCTTCCCGTGCCCCGGGGTTAAGGTCCAGTGTCTTTTTATATTCGAGGACGGCCTTGTCGAGTTTGCCGGTGAGAAAGCAGGCGTTGCCGAGGTAGAGGTGGTATTCGTACCGTGAATCGCCGGCCGCGATCTCGGCTTCGAGAGCCTTGATGAGCCCGCGGTAATCTCCGGCCGCGAACATCTCCCGCACCTGGACGAGTTCAAGCGCGCGTGTCAGGCACGGGGCGAGAATAAGCCCGGCAAGAAAGAGACACAAACGTGCGGAAGTCAGGTTCATCCGGATTTTCCTTTGCCGCCGTGACGCTCCCGAAGATAGGACTTCTCGACGCGATGGAGCCCTCCGTAGCAAGCGATCCACACATATTGCGCATCATCATCCAAGCCGCGCACCTGGTCCGACAGTAGGCCGTCATAAAAGGTGAAGGCGCGCCAGGCGTTTTCGGATGGATAATAGACGATGCAACCGCTATTACGCGTGCCAAGCCAGACGGCACCGTCTATTTGACGGAAGGCCATAATGTCATTATAGTTATCTTCGTCCTGCGCCAGCAATGTGTCCGGGATATGCAACCGTTCCTCGGTGCCGGTGGCCGGATCCACGCGGAAACAGCCCTTCCGGTCCGTGGCCGCGAACAGGAACGCCTCCCCTTTTTTCCCCCGGCACCGCGCCACGCCCACGATGCGCGGAACACCCTCAAGCAGCTGCCGCCGGACCGCACCGCTTTTCTGGTCGATGAGGCGCAGTCCCGTGCCGAGTGAACCGGCCCAGAGCGAATCGCCCTCGGGCAGAAGGCAGGTGGCGCGGAACCCGTTCGCCACCACGCGGAAAGCGTTGGACACGGAGTCGAAAGCCACAATTCCGGTCAGCGTGGCGAGCAGGACACGGCCGCGCGGCAGGACGCGGAGGTCGGCCACGTCCACGGCGGGAAGCTCGCTGTTGCGACCGTAATGGCGGCAGACAGGTTCGCCCGGGTCATGGTAACCAAAGCTTTCGAACCCGCCGTAGTAAAGCCGTTTGCCCGAGGCGGCCA
Source organism: Fibrobacterota bacterium (assembly GCA_043802925.1). Classification (GTDB taxonomy): domain Bacteria; phylum Fibrobacterota; class OXYB2-FULL-49-7; order OXYB2-FULL-49-7; family JAEUSG01; genus JAZDKP01. The sequence goes on from JAZDKP010000088.1 coordinate 12,229, forward strand.
GCACCTGCACCTGCGCGTCCTCCTCGTCGTCATCGTTGTTGAGGCTGCGGACATACTGGAGCGAATCCGCGGAAAGCGCGTCGATATGGCCGCCCTGATAGCCGTATGCTGCATAGACCTGGCCGCCCACGCGCTTGACGGCCGCAACATTTGCACACGACAGCCCGGAGGGCATGGACTGCCAGTGGATGATGCGTTTGCCCATATAGCCCAGCCCCCAATCCCGGCTCCCCCACCAGAGCTGTTCGGGCGTATTATGGATGGAAAGAACCTGGAACTCCGTGGGTGTCTTTTCGCGGGGATGGACGAACTGGAGCCAGCCCCCCCCTTTTTCGTAATAGCGCCAGAGCCCCCAGGGGGTCCCGCACCAGAAGCCGTCCGTTTCAGGGGCAAAGGCGAACGCTCCCTTACAGGGATAATTCTTGACACCAACGAACGTATCCGACCCCGCGGCCTTGAAGCGCACCCCTTCGTCCGAGGTCCCAAACCAAAGCGCCCTCTGCCGCAGCAGGATGTCCCAGACCTGGGCATTGCGGTTCAGCGGCTCCTTTTGTGCGTAGAGCGCCCAGCGACCACTGGAGGGCCGGTAGAGGGCCGCGCCCAGTCCCCGGACACCGGCAAAGAGCGAATCGCCATACGCGCGAAGACAGGTGAAGGAAGGAGCCTTTGCGAAAGAACAGGCCACGGGCCGGACCAAAGCCGTACCGGGTGTAAAAAGGAAAAGGCCAACGCTGTCGATGGAATAATAAAGAACATCCCCGTAGCGTTCGATAGCGAGTACGTTCTTTCCAACAGTCGCAGGAAGCGTACGAAAGCCGCCGGACGCAGGCGTGCCGATTGCGAGCCCTTTGGGCGTGCCGGCGTAAGGGACGCCGTTTACGACCGCGAGCGCAGTCACGGTTTCGTCCGGCAGGCCGTGGTCGAGGCCGTAGCGCTGCCATTGGATGTCCACGGTATTAAAGGTGAAAAGACCTTCGCGTGCGCCAATCCAAAGACGGTCCGGGTCGCGGTCGTCCGGCACGATGCGGTAGATGCGCGAAACATCGGAAATACGCAAAACGCATGCGGGGTCAAAGCGAACCTCGGGGATGGCGCGGTAACGTCGACCGGCCCGTGCATACCAGGATACGAGAAGCGCGGCGGCAATGACGGTAATGATCAGGATGATGCGGGAGCGGAAACGGACTTCGTCGCGAAAAATGCTCATGCCGCGCCTGACTGACGGGCTACTTGGTGGGGGGAATCAGGGAAAAGCCTTCGATTTTATTGGCCTTGCCCTGGTCAATGACTTTCATGATCTTGCCGTGGTAGCTCATCATGTCGCCTTGAATCATGAGCACATCCTTTTTATAGCCCTGCTTGATGAGCTCACCGATGCGGAACTGGAGGTAGTTGTAACTGTTTTTGCGTTCCTCCTCCCATTTGCTCCGGTCGGCGTTGACCGCGAGCGCTATTTCCTCGCCGTTGAGCTTGAGCGTGCCTTCCTGGACCATATAGTGGTTCTTTTCAAGCACATCCATCTGGACGTAGACGTTGATGTTCTTTTCCTGTTTCTGGTCTTTTTTACCCTGGCTGGCGCCCGCGGGCGGGAACTTGATGGCCACGCCGAAGATGTACTGGGCGGACATGATGACCATGAAGAAGATAATGCACTGCATGAGGCAGTCGATAAGCGCGGTGATGTTGACATCCGCTTCTTCGCTGGTCTTGATTTTCATGGTTTAATTCCCCTTCTCCCGCGCCAGCTTCTCCTCTTTCTCCTTCTTCTGGGCCTCGAGGGAGGCGGCCGCATCAGACACGAAGGCGAATTTTTTGATGTCGCAGGAGGTGTCCATGGACATATTCACGACCTGCAGGATTCGGCCGTAAAAGGCCAACGCGTCCGCTTTGATCATAAGCGGCAAATCGTCGCCGATTTTTTTGGTCTCGGCCTCGGTCATGGGCGGCTTCTGCTGCTGCTGGCGGGCGTAATTCTCGGCCTGGACGATTTCATCGACCACCTCTTTTTTACGCGCCCGGAGCGCGTTCGGGATTTCATCCAGTTTGAGATAGGGACTGATTTCGTACTTGCAGCGCGAACAGAGGTAGGCCGGAGGCCGTTCCTGCGACTTTTTCTTCTCGGCCGCGTCATCCGTTTCGTCGCTGGGCTTGGCCATTTCGGCGATGGGCCGTCCGCCCTGGTCGAGCAGGATATTCGGGATATATTCCTGCTTGGCGTTGCGGAACGCGAGCTTGCAGTTGGGACATTCGAGCGGCACCGTGCTTTTGCCGAAAAAGGCCACGAGCCCGGTGGAATCGGCGTTGACATATCCGCCGGCCTGGATGGCCGCGGGCAGGACGAAGATCTGGAGCTGGGTGTTGGTCTGCTTGGAGGCGTACAGCACGGGCGGCAGCTTGAGCACGTTGTCGAGTGAGGCCTCTTTTTTCATGGACATGTTGAGGATGGCCAGCGACAGGAGAATAAAGCTGGTCACGTCAATCATGGGCACGAGATTGATGTTCATCTCGTTGGACAGGGATTTCTTTTTAAAGGCCATTCGAATTACGCTCTTTTAAATCCGGTTGATTTATTTCGTTGCTTATTCGGCCAGGGTGTCGATGATTCGAACGCACGCTTCTTCGACATCCACCACATAGTTTTCGATATGGCCCTTGATCAGGTTGTAAATAACCAGGGAGGGGACCGCGACCAGAAGGCCGCCCGCCGTGGCAATCAGCGCGGTGGCGATACCGCCGGCCATTTCGTCGGCCTTGACGCCGCCCGGGGAGTTGGCCATGGCGGTAAAGGACTTGATCATGCCGACCACCGTGCCGAAAAGACCGCAGAGCGTGGCCACGTTGGCGATGACCGCGAGGCCCGTCAGATGGGCATCGAGCGTGGGCAGTTCGACGTTGGCTTCGGATTCGACGGCGTCCATCATCCAGGCGCGGAGTTCGCTGGGATTCATTTTATTCTTGGAGCCGACCTTGTATTTGCGGAATACCGCGAGGAGCAGCGTCGCGCAGATGCCGCGGCGCTGCTTGCAGATTTCGCCGATTTCGTCGATGGTCTTGAGTTTGTCGCCCCCGTTCTTTTCGAGCGATTCCTGGAAGCTTTTGAACGCCAGCGCGGGACGGAGGCGGCGGCGTTCAAGAAAGACGACCACAAGGCGCTCCAGGCAGAGGCCGACCGCGATGACCGAAAGGGCCAGGATGGGCCACATGGCCCAGTCCGTCGTTACGGTATGAAACACGTTCATGGCCTGCGTGGCGCTGGCCGCGAACAGGAGCGGCAGGAAAAAGTAATGGTGTTTTTTCAGTCCGGACATGAAAGCCTCCTTGGGACAATATAATAAATTCGTTTCGATTCCTATCCTAGTGCTGGACGTTAATCGCCTGGATCTGCTCCTTGGCGAACTGCTTGGCTTCGTTGTCGCACCCGCTGCCCCGAACCTCGGTAAAAAGCTCCTTGGCCTTGCGCCAGGAGTTTTCCTTGTTATAACAGAACGCCAGGTAATTCTTGACCCAACAGAGGGCCGAGAACGCGGGGTACTGGCCCATAATGCGGATGTATCCTTTTTTTGCGTTCGGGTAGTCTTCCTTGCCCCAGGCGATGTTGGAAATCTGGAAGATGGCATTGGCCACGAAGTCGCTTTGGGGGTTCTTTTCCATGAAGGCATTGAACTCCTTGATGGCACCGGACTGGTCGCCCAGGGAGAGCAGACATTCGGCGCGCAGGTACTGCGAGACCACGGAGAGCATGCCGGTGTCGCGCTCGGTGACCCCCTTGAAAGTCTCGCGCGCCTCGCGGTACTTTTTGAGGGAATAGAAGGCGTTCCCCTTGAAGTAAACGGCGTTGACCGTGTACCGGTTGTCGGGAAAGTCCCTGATCATTTTATCGGCCCAGCTGATGACCTCGGCATACTTGTTCTGGTTGTTGAGCGCATCGATGATTTTAACCAGCGATGCGGAGCGGAGGTCCGCGCCGGCGTCAACATAGCGCTCGTAGATGACACGGTAGGACTCGACCGCCTGGTCGTATTTTTTCTGGGCCAGGTACACGTCGCCGATACCCATGCGCGCGATGACCTTGTCGGCCACATCGGGGCTGGAGGCCTCGATTTTTTCGTAGTTCTGAATGGCGCCCTCGGGGTCGGTTTTGGCCTTAAGTGAACCAATTTCACCCTGGGCGGCGCGGAAATATTCGATGTTGTCCTTCTTGACTTTTCCGTAAACGTCAATGGCTTTGGCGTCCTCACCCTTGGCCGCGTAGAGCTTGCCGAGCTGGTAGGCGGACGCGGAAAAGAGGAAATGGTCCGGGAAGTTCAGCGCCTTTTCGTAAAAAATGATCGCGGAATCGGGCTTTTCGAGGTTGTCACGGTAAATTTCGGCTTCCTTGAAGATGAAACTGGGCATGCTCGCAACGCCCGGGTTGTTCTTGAGAAACTTGGCAATGTAGGTGATGGCGTCGTTGTACTTTGCTTCGCCGGCCAGGGCTTCGGCAAAACCCAGGGCCGCATTCTCGACCATTTCGGACTTGGGGAACTGCGCGAAAATTTTATCGTAGGTGTCGCGCGCGTCCTTGTAGCCACCCAGCTGCGCGTGGGACTTGCCCAGGATATAGAGCGCGGCAGGGGTCAGCGCGTGCGACGGGTTCTTGGCATGGAACTCACTGAACTTCTCAACCGCCTCCTTATACTGCCGGTCACGGAAATAACTTTCGGCGACCTTGAAGGAAAACTGTATTGCGCGCGGTTCTTCGCAGCGGGGGTTGTTAAGGATTTCGTCGGTAAAGATGGCGCGCGCCTGCTTGTAGCTTCCCTTTTTCATGTAGGCATTGCCGATTTCACCGTAGAGTGTCATGAGGGTCACCGTGTCGCTCGCCAGTTTGATGGCGCTCGTAAAAACCGTGATGGCACTATCGACAAGGTTGAGATCGTCGCCCATGAGCTTTTTGCCGATTTCGAGCCAAACCTGCGCCTTGGCCTGGTCGTCGGTCAGTTTGGCAAGCTGGCCCTGGTAATCCTGGATGATGGCGGAATCGGAGCCCGACACGCCGAGGATGTGGAATTTTTCGACCATGTTCGACTGGTTGGTCAGGTTGTCCAAGGTCTCGCGCGCCTTTTCCTTAAGGTTGAGCTTCATGTAGCACTTGCCCATTTCGAGAATGGCCTTTTCCACCCATTCACCGGCCTGATCGTACTCCGCGATGAGCGTCTCAAACTCCTTGATGGCCAGACGGTACTTGGTAACGGCTTCGGCGGTGTCTTTGGCCCCCTCGGCCATGGCCATGTATATACTGCCGAGCTCAAACTGGGTCTGCGCGGCCACGAAGCTTCCGGGGAAACGGTTGATGCTTTGACGGAGGTACTTTTGGGCCTTGACGTAGTCCTTGAGGCGGATGTGGTACAGGCCGATCTTAAGCGCGGACACGGGGTAGAAGGTGGAGGTACGGAAGTTTTCGCACACCTCGTTATAGGCCGTGATGGCCGTGAGCGTATCACCCTTGCTGTCGTAGGACTGGGCCAGAAGGAACTGCGCGTTGGCCGCGAATTCAGTGGTGGAATAGTTCTGGAGCACCTTGGCGTAGTTTTCGATAGCGTCGTCCCACATCTTTTCGTTGAAATAATAAGTGCCGATGTCGAGCTGGACGCGGGCCTGGTCCTCGATGACCTTGACGGAATTGATGGCCTTGGCAAAGGTGGCGTAGGCCTCCTTGACCTTGCCCAGCTTGAAGTAGACGCCTCCAAGTTCGATGTAGACCTTGCTGATGAGATCGCTCTGGACGTAGACGTTGATGAACTTAAGGTAGGTCTCGGCCGCATTTTCGTACAGAACACGCACTGTATCAAGCGAGGCCTTCTTCTGCGCCTCGTCACCCGCGTTCTCGGCTTTGGTTTTCAGGACGTCCGCCTCTTTTTCGTACGCTTCGCCGATGGACTTCTGCGCGTCATCGACCAGGTCGGACTCTTTGAAGAAATCGATGATGATGCGATACTGTTCGCGCGCACGGTTGCCCTGGCCCATTTTGGTGAGGCAGTCGCCGATTTTCATGACCGCGTCGGAGAGGTACTCGGCCTTGACCTGCGTGGTGTCCGTGGCCATTTCGCGGATAAGGTCCTTGCGCGTATAGACTTTTTTGAAGATATCGCGGTGGATAACCACCGCACGGCCGCGGTCGAGATTGTAATATTTACCGGGCTTGAGTTCCATCTGCCGGTATTTGGGGAAGTTTTGGGCCTCGGGCCGGTTCTGTTCGATTTTTTCGAGGTTCTGGATGGCCTTGGGGTAGTTCCGCTGGGGCTCGATTTCCATGTTGCCCAGCGCAATGTAGCAATCCGCAATCTGCTGTAGCACCTGCTCGGCCACAGGCGTGTTCGGGAATTTTTTGAGGAGCTTTTCGAACTCATAGATTGCGGTTTCGAACTGGTTGGCCGAAACCGCGGACTGCTTGATGGTGGAGGCCAATTGGAACATGCCGATTTGCGTGGCCGTGAGGCTGATGTCGTCGGTGTTTTTTCCGAAGTACTCGATGAGCGCCCGGATGCTGTCTTGGGCCGTCTTGGCGTCGCCGTTGGCCTGCAAGCCCTGGATTTCGGAGAAACGGTTACCCGCCTCACGGCGGAGCTCGGAGAGGTTACGGATGTGGAAATAGTGCTCGTTGACGAGGGGCACCGAAATCACGGCCGCAATGAGGAGAAGGGCGACGATCATATCATTTTATCTCGATTTGACGCAGTGAAAACGCACCTTTGGATGGATCCGGGTTGTCCCCATAAGGAGCAAGACCTCGATTGCCAAGATCATCTTCGGTCTCGATCCACATGTCCCAGATGCCCCCGGCCCACCCGCTGAAATCGACCCCGGTGAAAGCGGTATTCAGCAGCGCCCACCCGATGCTCTGGTTGCCGCCCGGGCTGTACAGCGCGTTGACCTGGGCATTGACGGCTTCGTTGGAAAGGGTATAAACGATATTGGGTGCGGCGTACCGGCGCTCGCCGGTCGCGGGATCGCTTTCGATGAAACTGTTATGATAGTTGAACAGGAGCTTGACGGTCTTTATTTTACCGAACCCGATATCGCGGATCGCGGTCTGCTTTTTGGTGGAGATGAACTGCGACAGGTAGACGTCGAAACGTCCGTTCAAAAGCGAAAGGTCCGTGCACTTGTCGTTGCCGGGATTGAGGGGATTATGGTAACACATCGGCGCATAGTCGGTAAATTCGAGGGGATTGTACTTGGGGCTGGCCAGCGCGTCGGTGGTGATGCTCCAGACAAACTGAGGGGGGATTTTGTCCCAGACATAGGTGTAGATGGTGCTGAACCTGGAGATGACGACGCGCGGCTCCTTGAAATACTTGCCGGTTCCGTAAGCGATGATGATGAACTCCTTGGTCCCGTCCTGGATGGACTTGGCGGTCACCGGCAGGCCGCGGAAGGCCTGGGGGTAAAGCCGACCATCGATATCAACAGAGAAATCGGCCGCCAGCGTATGGTACAACTCGCTGCCCGAGGCCGCGGCGCCATAGCGTGCGGTCACGTAATCATTGATACTCGAGGCGGCCTTGACAGCGCTGTAATCGACGGCCGTGTGCCAGCCCAGGGCGTTCTGGTTGACGGAAGCGGCGGAGGTGTCCAGCGCGTTCTGCACCATGAAACTATTGAGGCTGGACTCGGAATAACCGAGGAGCGAACCTGGCTTTACCATCTGGCTGATCTGCTCGGACACTTTATCCGTGCGGATCAGGGTGGTCATTTTGGTGCCGAGAGCGTAATCGGCCGCCGTCAGCCCGGCGGTCTTCTGGATTAAGCCTGCCAGCGGGGAAACCCGGTAACCGGTCCGGTAATCGAAATTGTTCAGCAGGGTCTTGGAAACCTGGCTGAAATCGTCGAGGGAGGCGGTTTCGGGCACGGTCTCGTAGATACAGTCCGGCCAAGCAATGTCCCCTGCCGCCACGGTGAAATCGTCGGGCAGCAGGACGCCCACCGTGGAGGTGGTGTAGAATTTGGACTGCGACTTGCGTGTCGCAATCCAAAAACAAACTGTTTTATCGAAGGTCGTGTCGCCGTAGGTTTCAAAGAACACGGGCACGACGTCGCTCAGAAGGCACATGGTCTGGGTGTTCAGATTGGCCTCGCGAAGATAAACATTAGCCCGGGCCTGGTCGAGGACAACGCGCGCGCTGTAGGGCTGGATGCTGATGTCGTCGTAGAGAAGCCCGGGAATCGTATCGTTGTTGGCCTTGAGCCGCCGGATGAGGATCCACTTTTTACCGAGTCCGGGCAGGAGCGTATCGCGGCGCGTAAATGCAGCTAACTTAGAAACCGTATCGACCGAATACTGGGTCAGGTAGGCTGCCAGTGTCAGGGTGTCGGGCCGGCTGAGGAGACCGTGGAAAAGCCGCTGGGTCCGGTTTTTTAGGATCGTATCATAAACAGGACCGGGACTCTTGACATAGGCAGTATCGCGCGCGTAGATCGGGATGGAATCGCCCTTGCTGATGGGAATCAGTGAAGAATACCTGTATAGAATGACTTTTTTCACGTCTGCGGTATCAAAGCTGCCCGTTATCGTAACGATATTGTTGGCCGCGTAGGGCGCGCCACTGTTGATTACAAACCGGGTCGTCAGACCGCCGAGAATGAGCGGGGCATACGAGATGTTGCCGGTAAACCCGCCCTGGAAATCGACGCTGTCGGTGCCCGGAGCCAAGTGGGTGACACTCTGCGCATAATATAGAATGTTGGACTTGTCGTGGTTGTCCTTTGGGTCGATATAAGCGATTGCGTTGAGAACCGGCAAGCTGTAGACCCTGCCTTCGCTCCGGTAATTGAGGGTGTCGCCCAGCAACACAAGCGAAGGATCGTTACAAATGAAACCGAGGAACTCAGGCTCGCTGGACCCGTATTGCCTGTAGATTTTATAAAGCGCGAACCCGGCCAGCTCCATCGCAGCCCATGTGGTGGAATCGCGCGCTATCCGGATGCAGTAGCGGTCAGAGCCGGAAATCAGGGTGTCCGAGACGGTGAGCCGCAGTGCGTTGCGATCCTGTGCATGCTCTTCGGGTTGAACAACTTTGTTCTTACTGTCGCACGACAACACCGTCAGCGCAACCGTGCAAAACAGGATAATACGGAAAAAAGTTGTATTCATCATCATTTAATCTCAAGGCTCCGAACCATGAACTTCCCCATATTGACTTCGACCTTGTCTCCGCCGTAAGGCGCCACGCCGATGTTGCCTAAATCATCCGCAGTCTCGATCCATGTATCCCAGACACCGCTCTGCCAGCTGCTGGCATCAATCCCCTTAAAAACCGTCTCATAGATACCGAAACTCCGCTTGGTATACGTGGCATAATCCCCCTGCACTTGTTTTGCGATCTGCTCCCCTTTCAACGGGATGCGCTTGATGGGCGTCCCATCACGGTATTCACGGAGGTTGCTGATGGGATCCGCGTTAAAGCTGGTATCCCGGTAATGGAAACAGAGTGTGACCGAGGTGATTTTACCGAAACCGGCGTCGCGCACCGCGCCTTCGACGCCGTTTTTATCGCTTTCCAGATAAACGTCAAAAATATTGTTCAGCAGCGTCAGGTTGGACACGCGATCGTTGGCGCCGTTTTTAGGATCGCGGTAGTACATGGGCGCATACTTGAGGTTGACCGCGGGATCGTACTGTTTGTTCCAGGTGGCATGGGGCGGCATTTTGTCCCAGACATAAGCCCAGTTGGAAGAGGCGGTGGAAAGAAAGACGCGGGGCTCGCCGAAATATTTGCCTCGCACGTAGGCGATGATGACGAACTCCTTGGAACCGGCCTTGGCGTCGTCGATGTTGAGCGGCAGGTTCCGGAAGGGGTTGATATAAAGGTACTTATCCTGCGACACGCAATATTCGTCGTAGGAGGTCCGGTTGTACAGCGTCCGGAGGCTGTCGTTGCTAGCAATAGTATGCCACCCGTTTGTCTGGACAGGGACCGGAACGCTGCGGTCGAAATAAATCAGGACATCATCAAACAGGTTCGTCTGCGGAATCTGCCGGCCCAGGCGGGATTCCTGATACCCCAGAATAGAACCGGGAGCCACGGTCAGGGCCAAAACCAGTGGATCAAGTTCAGGCTTTGTGACTTTTACGGAACCGTTCAGCGATGAAACACGGAAACCCATCGTGTCATTGATACCAATCGATCCGATCACGGCCCCATACTGATCCAGAACAAATGATTTAGAGGGTGTTTCGAGAATACAGTCGGGCAGTTTGATTGTTGTGTCGATATAATAGGTATTAATCAGCCCAAAAGGTATTTCATTGACGTTCTGAAAAAACTGGGTGCTCATGTTCCGCGTCGCCACCCAGAGAGTCACAGAATCCGCGAACGTGGTGTCGAAGGCCCGGAAACTGAAGGGCACGTCATCGTTGAGCAGGCAGACCTTGCGTTCGCGTTCGTTGGTCCGGACGCGGGCGCGGCTGTAATCCAACAAAAGCTCGGCCACGTAGGGCTGGATGTCAATGTCGTCGGTGAGCGGGTTCCAGATGGAGTCGGAACCTGTGGAATCGAGCCCGCGCAGCATGAGCCATTTTTTTCCGAGTCCCGGAACCAGGGTGTCGGTGCGGGAGAAAGAGGCGATGCCGTCCGCATCCATGGCGTACGCGCTGAAATAGGTGCTGAAGGCGGCCCGGGAGACGGTATCGGTTCGGCCGAGTTTTCCAAACGGGACCTTCATGATGAGCGTATCGGTGTCAGCCACGGCCGTCAGCTTGACATAGCTGATACTTTTCCGGCGGAGGAGCGAGACCGTGGAGTCAGCGCCGAACTGGAGCGTATCAGTCATTTTGAGCTGGAAGGTGGCGTGGGTGTCACCTTTGGCGGAATCGATTTTGATAAGCCAGCGAATGAGGGTGTCCATGGGCAAAATCTGCGAATAACGGTAAACAATCAGTTTGGAAACCCGGGCGGCGTCAAACTTGCCGCTGACGCTCACCACATTGTCCGGCGTGTAGGCCCGCCCTTCGTCAATAAGTAGCCTAACCGGGGAGCCTCCGCCGAAAACTTCGGAGGAAAAACGGACCGGATTGACGAAGCCAACGGAAAAATCATCGCCCGATGCGGCCGCGTCCATTCCAGTGATGGCCGAAAGACCGTAGGAAAAAGACTGGAGCGAGCGATTGTTGACCGTGTCGTAGACCGAGTCGGCGTTGGTGAAAACGAGGGAATCGACCTTGTCGCGCGAATCGCGGTAGGTCAGCGTGTTGCCCGGCGTGAACGCGGCCCACCGGCCAAAGCTCCGCGCCACAAGCGTCGGGTTTTCGCTACCCGCAGCCCGGCGGTAAACGTTGATGAGCGCGGGCTGGGCCAGGAGGGGGGCTTCCCAGGTCACGGTGTCGCGGGAGAACTTGATTTTATAGACCCCGTTGCCCATGTCCGTCACGGTAAAGTTCATGGCGTTGGATGCACCCGAAGCGGAAGGCTTGACCGCCTTTTCGCACGACCACAAGGCCAGACAGGCAAGGACGGCAAGCAGGGATAGGATGTTCTGGCGCGTGTATATCATTTGATGGATATTTGACGGACGCTTATATTACCGTTATCGAGGTTATAAGTGGAACTGCCGCTGACCATCGGCGCCACGCCCCGGTTACCGAGATCATCCTCGGTCTCGAACCACATGTCCCAGAGTCCGCTCTGCCAGAGCCGGGCGTCAAGACCCTTGAACGCGACATTTCCGATGCTGTATCCGCGGTAGTTCCAGGACTTGCTCACAGAATAGGGAGTATAGGCCTGTGTATTCATGGTTTTACTGTCGATGTCCACCTTGAGCGTGGGCCTCGAATATTCGCGAAGTCCGGTGATGGGGTCAATGCGGGGATGATCGGCGCTATAGTTGAAGCAGAGACGAACCGAAGTGATTTTCCCAAAACCGATGTCGCGAAGCGCACAGTCCTTGGCTTCCCTGAAATTTTTGGTGGACAGCCAGACATCAAAAACATAGGGTTCGGGAGTGGATGACAGATCCGTGACCGCACGGGTCCCCAGTTGAGGGTTGACAAAATACATAGGGGCATAGGTGGGGCTGGTTGCGGCATAAGTGGTGTCCCACATAAAATGGGGTGGTATTTTGTCCCAGACATACTTGCGGGTGGAGGTGAAAGTGGACAATGCGACGCGCGGCTCCTTGAAATACTTGCCCGTGCCATAGACGCAGATAATAAACTCCTTGGACCCAGCCATATTAGCGGTAATAAAATAGGGCAGGTTCCGCATGGGGTTCTTGTACAATTTGATGTACTGGCTGGAACCGGGCGGGATGAATGATGCGGGACAGGAAATTGGAATATCCGGGGTGTAATAATAGGCGGAATAGATGGAGAAAAACTTGCGGCCCGCCATGCTCTGGCCCATGGTGTCGACGGGGATGAGATCCCTGATATCACTGACACCGAACCGGGCCCCGAACTTATCAACAAGGTGTTGCGGCGAATAGGTGCTGTCGTGCGAAACACTTGCGAGCGGTTCAACCTCAAACCAGCCGACAAAAGGCCGGCGCGAGCCTGGCGTCCCACTTACCAGAAAGGAGTCCTGCCCTTTGAAATCACCCAGCCGTTTTTCGCTGTACCCGAGAATGGAACCCTTGGTCACGACGGAATGGATAGCCGGGGTGTTTGTCCGAACAATACTCCCGATGTTATCAACATACTCGTCGTTAGCCGAACCTCCAGCATTATTCATAAACAGGTGCATGAGCGGGGAGACGCGGTAACCCGCGTCATAATCAGGGCGCAGGGTTCCCGCAGCCTTGCCATTGGCGTTGAAGCGGAGCGCCTCCGGTGGAGTTTCGAGAATTGCATCGGGCCATTTAATACCCACCTGGAACTCATTGGCGTTCTGAAGCAACATGGGTTCTTTAAATTTGCCATCGGACATGAAGACAGCGGAAAGGTTGCGGGTGGCAATCCAGACGTAAACCGTGCCCTCGAACGTGGTGTCGCCGAAGGTGTTGACCAGAACCGGGATGTCATCGCCCAAAAGGCAGACCTTGTTCTCGATGGCGTTGATGCGGACGTTAGCCTGGGCGAGGTCGAGAACGACATCGATGTTAAACGGCTGGATGCCGATGCTGGCCGACAGCGGGGCGCTCCAGGAGGCATTGTTGGCGTAAATCCACTTTTCACCCGCGCCCGACGGCAGGGTGTCCTGCCGTGTGCAAGTGACCCACATGGTGTCGCCATTGGTGTAGTGGGCGCTGATGCGGCGTACGGAGCCGAAGAACGCGGCGAGGGAAGCGCTGTCGACCGCCACGCGGAAGCGGCCGCCGAACTTGCCGACCGTGACGTTGTCGGGGGTGACCACCGTGGAATCGGCAAGACGCACCCGATAGCGGCTGTTGAGGGGCACGGTCTGCGGGTCATAGGGGCCGGCCAGCTTAAGAAGCGAATCGATGGCAAACACGTCGGGCGCGGCCAGGGGAACAATAGCGGAATAGCGGATGTAATCGATGCTGGTGATATTGAACCGGTTGAAGGTGACCGAAACATTGCAGAGGTTGCGGGCCGTAAGAAGATCGCCATTGTTGATGGAAAGGACACGGCGGAGCGCCCCGGCCCGAAGCGTAGACTGATGGATGCGTTCACTTTCGAACCCGCCCGAAAAAACTTTTCCGCCGATAAGGGCAAGGTTAGTGAGGGCCGCGCAGCCGTAGTAGAAGGGATTCTGGTTTTCGGTTCCGAGCACCACCGTGGTCTCGGCCAGGGGCTTGCAAAGGAGCGTATCGAGCAACCCGTTGTCGTTGAGATAGAGGAGGGTGTCGCCCGCAGCATAATTTTTTCCGCCGGCGAAAATACGCGCCACGCGGTTCCAATTGTTTTCGCCGGAATAATACTTGTATATGTTATAAATGACCGGTTCACCGGTGGCCGGGTCCCAGGCCGCGTTGCTTTCCGTGACCGTGCACCGCGCCGCGGGCTGGTTGAGGAAGGTCTTACCCTGGAGGGTCACGCTGGCCAGCGTGGTTTCGGCCACGGAAAGCGAGAGCCCCGTGAAGGACAGGGAGTTCGTGGAAGGCTTCACCGGCTTTTCGCACGCCCAGAAAAGGGCGGCGAGAAGGCCGGCAACCGTTACAACGCTGGCAATCCGTTTGACCATGGTGTTGGTTAGAAGCTGTATTTCACCACCAGATTGGAGCGGCCGTTATTCCGCGCCACCTGCACATTGACGTTTTCGGGCAGATGGAGCGACGAGGCCGGGACCGCACCCCCGGGCCCTTCCTGCGTGCTTTCTTCCTGCGTGAAAAGCAAGGCATCGACCACGCCGTAAGCATACACCGCGACCGATAGCCCCAGAAACACGTAGACTGCGGTATTGGCGGATTCGTAATCGTCGTACGCGGCCTTGTGCGCCCTGGATACGACCTCGGCATCTTCGAAATTGCCCGACTTTTTAATGGCCTCGAGCCGCCGGCTGTAAAAGTCGGTCTGCTCGGCATAGCTTTCTTTGAGGCTGATGTTGTTGACAAGACCATGCATGCAGAGCGTAAACCCGGTGAGGAAGCCCAACCCCTTGAGCGTGTTTTTGCTGGTGATGCTGCCGGAACCCGCGGCCAGCTGGCCCATGCCGGGCAGGATGGCGGACTTGATACCCAGCGACGTATTGCCGGCCAGGGCCGGGACCGTGAGCAGGGCGGCGAGAAGGACGATTGTAATCTTTTTCATTTTCATTTCTCCTTTTTAAGGACGGTCCCTTAGTTGCCGGCGTAGACTTTGATGAAAAAACGAGTGTCTTTTCCATCGTAAGGGTGCCCGTTCTCGAACAGGGGATTATAATTCAGGACATCGTAATTGTTTTGGATGAGGACCATGCCCATGAGCAGCGCAATATTGTATCCGGCCACATTGTCGGTACTGTAGACTTGAAAGGTCTGCACGTTGCGCAGGCTGCTTTCGGACTTGATCATGCGGTCGTAGGTCCGCTTCCACTGGATGCCGTACTGAAACTCGGTCTTTTCGGCAATCTTAAAGAATGCGCGGATGATGGGCATGCTGTTAAAGACCGTTTCGTTTTCGAGACGGTAGCGGGCCCAGTCGAGGCGCAGGCGGGTGGAGTCCGCTTCGGTCAGGGCCGTACCACTCGCCAGTTTGTAATCGGTGCGCGGGTCGATGACGGCGTCACTCGACGAGTAAGACAAGCTGAACTTGTACTGCGGATTGACGGAGAGGCGATTGAGCACATTAAAGGCGCTCTTCCAGCCCTTGAGGTCGAACTTGAACTTGATATTATAGTCGAATTTGTTGACCAGGTAAAAGCGCGAGAGCATGGAGGCGTTGTAAGGCTCGTACCGGTACTCGTAAAAGGTGGTGTCGCGGGCCTGGCTGCGGAGCGTCCGGACCGTATAAAACATTTCGTCTTCGATGGCCATGCGCTTTTCGACGCCGCTGCTGAGCTTGGCATTGTAGATGAAGTTTGGGATGTTGTTATAGGTGAGGCCCATGATGAGGTTGCCCACGGCCGCATTACGGTACTTGAGCTCGTCGGTCTGGTAATAGTAATCGACGTAAAGGTACTCCAGATCCTGGACCTCCTGGAGCCGCATGACATCGTTGCGGATATTGTCTTTGAGGTACTGGCCCTCGACGCCGGCGAAGTACTCGAGACCGAGGTTGCGGCGCGCCACATTGAGCATGGCCATACCCTTGACACCGAGGGACTTCGAGTCCTGGAACCCTTCGTCCTTGTAGGTTTTGTTGCCCGAGGCGTCGGTGAAGCCGACGCGGCCGTTGCCGACGAGTGAATGCGCATCGAGCGTGGTATCGGATTCGCGGCTGAAATCGAGGTCAATGGCCTTTTCGTACACGATTTTGGAGCTGATTTCGAGCTCCTTGACAGGCGTGTAGGCCAGCTTGAAGTTAGCGCCCCGGATGCCCTGGCTTTTGAAACCATTGGCGGTGAGTACGTAGGAGACCTTGATGCCGGAGGGCATGTCGGGATAGGGGTCATCGTCCTCAACGTCCCAGACACCGTTATTGTCGGCATCGTTGTCGAGCGAGAAGATGGGCGGGTCCGTTGCATAGAGAAGAAAATCCTCCTTATAGTCGGGCTGTCCGTTGTGGTTGCGGTCGAAGCGGTCGACATACACGCCGTCGTCGTCGCCGTAGAAAGTGTAGAGACCGTTGGGCATGCGGGTGTAGTTGGCTTTGAGGTTGAGCTTGCGGTCGTCGAGGCTGCTGGCCTTATAGCTGCTGAACGTGCCATCGGCGTTCCAGCGGCTGAGCGCGTTGCCCGACCCGAGGTCGGACGGGTAAATGGGACGGTCACTTTCAACATAAAGGTCATTGTCGTCGTTGTCGTCGAGCAGATGGAAGTTGTTGTTGAAATGCTGGGGATAGACCAGGTAATCGGGCAGGCCGAACTCTTCCTTGGGATCGCGGCGCGTGTAAAGGCGCGAATAGGAAAAGTACTGGCTGACCTGCGGGATATCCATGGCGGGATCATACTCGGGATCGACATTGTAGAGCATGCCCGACGCGGCGAAGAGGTTGGGGATGATGTCGCGGTCGAAGCGCAGGTAGGAGGCCAGGCGGTACACGGGGTCGAGGTAGTCGCCGGTGGGGAAGCGATAGTCCTTTTTATTGAGCGCCACTTCGCCGTTGAACTTGACGCCCAGCGCCTTGCCCTTGAAGTCGATGCCGTAGGTAACGCTGGAAACGTTGACGGAATATGAGTAGTGGTACTCGCGCATGGTGCTGGCGTACACCCCTTCGCGCCCGGCCGCGTCCTCCGCAAAGAGGGTG
>JAZDKP010000089.1:0-8659 GCA_043802925.1 Fibrobacterota bacterium
GTAACAAGAAGCCTAAAACGCAGGAGCCTTTGCTCTGCTTTGTGGGTGGGACCATGCGGCCTGCCATGGAAGAAATCAAGAAAGATTACGAAGCGAAGACAGGAAAAAGAATTGAATTCAATCAAGGGGAGAGCGGCACGCTTATTGTCCAGATTGCGCAAACGCAAAAAGGCGATCTTTATGTCTGCCACGACCCTTTTCAGGGCGGGCTGAAAAACAAGGGGTTCGAGTTGCAGTCTTGGGTCATGGCTTCCCTTTGCCCGGTTCTTGTGGTCCAGAAGGGAAATCCAAAGAAGGTCACCGGGCTCAAGGGGCTTGGGGAAAAAGGCCTTCGCGTCATTCTGACCCATCCGGAGTACTCCACCCTTGGGCACATGGTTCCGGTCATGGGGCGGAAAGCCGGCGTATGGGACGCCATCAAGGCCAATGTGGTGTCCGAGACCCGGAGCGGCGGGGAAGCCGCCAATGCCGTGGCATTGGGTACCGCGGATGCGGCGGTTGTCTGGAACGCGGTTGCATTCCTGAGGGCGGATAAACTGGACACCGTCTCAATTGAGCCGGACTTTCAATTGAAAAGTGGTGTGGATGCAATCACCTCCGCCACGTATGGCCTTATCGATATGGGGAATATCCGGGTGACCATTTCCACGCTTACTTGCTCGAAACAACCGGAGGCTGCCAAAGCATTTGCCGAATTCGCAGCGTCAGCCGAGATGCAGCCGGTCTGGAAAAAGCATGGTTTCTCGGTTGCGGTCCCTTCAGGATTGTAAGAACGGGAGAATGCCATGATCCACCGTATGATATTCATTGTCCTTTCCAGCCTCGGAGCGGTCTTGATGGTTGCGGCCCCTGCGGCCCCGATTTCCCCTGCGGAACCTTCCCAAAGCATTTTCGTTTATTGCGCTGCGGGAATGCGCAAACCTGTCGAGGAATTGTCAAAGGAATTTGAGAGCCGCAAGGGAGTCCGCGTTGAACTGACCTACGATGGTTCCAACAAGCTTCTCGGCCAGATAAAACTCACCCGCAAAGGTGATGTGTATATTGCGGGCGATGCCGATTATATTGACATGGCCCGGAAAGAGTCGCTGGCGGGTGAAACCCGGACTCTCTGCTGGTTTGTTCCTGTCATCATGGTAAAAAAAGGCAACCCGCTTAAGATTCGGACGCTGGCGGACCTGACCCGGCCGGGCGTCAGGCTGGGCCAGGGAGACGACCGTGCCGCGGCCGTGGGGCGGCTCATGCCAAAAATACTCGCGCTGAACAAGGTGGACAGCGTTGCCTGGGCAAAGAATGTGCTGCTTGTAACCCCCACCGTGAATGAGCTGGGACTTGCCGTTAAACTGGGGACCCTCGACGCCACCGTGGTCTGGACCGCCATCGCCAATAATTACACGGCCGTCGCGGATACGGTGATGATCCCCTTTGGAAAAAATATCTGTCCGGAAGTGGGGGCCACCGTGTTGCGGTTTTCCGGCAAGGCCGCACTCGCAGCGGAGTATCTTGAATTCCTTGCTTCCAGCCATGCCCGGCAGGTCCTTAAGGACAACGGTTACATTGTTGACAAGCCCGTTCAATGATAAAATCCTTTCTGCGTCTTTCTCTGTTTCGGATTGTATCGACCGCGGTGTTGCTCACTTTTGCGGCGTCTGTCCTTGTCATTGTGATCGCAGATGCGGCCTATGTTGATCGGCAATCGTTTCTTGAAGTCCTGCAATCACCCGATATCCGCGCCGCCTTTCTCCTGACGCTTTTCACCTCCCTTGTCACCACGGCCCTTTGTCTGGTCGTCGGCGTCCTGTCTGCCTACGCGCTTTCACGGTTCCCGCTCCCCGGCAACGATGTTGTGGATACGTTTGTGGACCTTCTGATTATTCTGCCGGTCCTTGTCATCGGTGTCAGCCTGCTGGTGGTGTTCCGTATGGGGGCGCGGCTCGAAGCCGCCGACCTCTTTCTGTTGTCCTCAGTTGGAAGCCTGTTTTCGTCTGCCGGCGATTTCTTCATCTATACGCGTCCCGGCATCGTCCTGGCGCAGTTTTTCTGTTCCGTTCCTTTTGCCATCCGAACCATCAAGGCGGCGTTTGACCATATCGACCCGCGCACGGAACAGGTGGCCATGACCCTGGGCTGCTCACGCGCGCAGGCCTTCCGGCGCATCACGCTTCCCCTGGCCCGGCAGGGCATTGTAGCGGGCGGCGTATTGGCCTGGGCCCGCGCCTTCGGGCTGTTCGGGCCGGTCGCCATTGTGGCGGGCGCTGTACGGCAGAAGACCGAGGTGCTTTCCACCTCCATTTATCTTGAAATCTCCATTGGACGGCTCGAGACCGCGCTCTCGGTGTCGCTTATCATGTTCCTCGCGGCATTTGTCATCCTTTTTCTCATGCGGCGATTATCCGGGGGTAACATTTTCGGCCTGGGGGGGCGTCCATGATCCGCGTGGACGCGTTGTCCTATGGCATCGGTGAATTCCACCTCGACGCCACCTTGGAAGTGGGGGATAACGAGTATTTCGTTCTCCTGGGTATGACCGGTTCCGGAAAGACCCTTTTTCTGGAAAACCTGTGCGGACTCCGGAGTTGCCAGAGCGGCACCGTGTCAATCGACGGGAATGACGTGACGGACGTTGAACCCCGCGAACGGACCATCGGTTATGTGCCCCAGGACAACGCCCTGTTTGAGCACCTGAACGTCAGGCGGAACATCGGTTTTGCGCTCGAAGTGAAAGGGCTCGCAAGTGCGGAACGGGACAAGGAAGTGGCGCGCATCGCGGAACTGCTGAAAATCACCCCGTTGCTGGACCGGAACGTGCGCGGGCTTTCCGGAGGCGAACGCCAGCGCGTGGCGCTGGGAAGGGCGCTGTTGGGCCGCCCGCGGGTGCTGCTCCTGGACGAACCCGTCAGCGCGCTCGATGAATACACCCGCGCCAATGTCTGCGAAGAATTAAAGAAAATCCAGCGTGACTTCAGGCTCCCGGTCATTCACGTCTGCCATTCGTTTGAGGAGGCGCGGTTGGTGGCGGACCGTGTCGGAATCATGCACAACGGCCGCATTGTGCAGACCGGGACACCGCTTGAATTGTATGAATCACCCGCGGCATTGACTGTGGCCAATATTCTGCGCGTTGACAATGTATTCCAGGGGGTTGCATCGGAAACGGACAAAGCCGGAAGCCTATTGCGGGTGAACGGTCTTGTACTCCAGGCGCCGCTTGCCAGGGGCCCCGTGACGTTTATGATACGGTCATCGCATATTGACTGGACCCACGGGGCGGGGCCTACGAACCCTGTTCACTGTAAAATCAGTGACATCGCAACCAAGGGGACCCATGTCCGTGTCACCACCCAGGGCGCGCTTCCCCTGGTGTTTTATCTGTCAAACCGGGAAGCGGCCGCGTCAAACTTCAAGGTTGGCCTGGCTGTGGAGCTGGCTTTTGGTCCCGAGGCGATCCATTATCTTTCTTAAAGTCTTTAAATACACCCAATCACGGGCGTGTGGGCAAGGTTGGTTCAGAGGGGTTCCAGTTGGCGCAGTCCTGCCTGCTTCTCCATCCTGTCCCGTCCAGGGAGCGGGCATCGAGCCAGGTTGCGAGGTCTGTCGTAACATTGCAGAGCCTGTTATTGGTGACGTCCACCGTGACAAGATTGGGTATGAACTTTATGCCGGCCGGCAGTGTTGACAGGGAACAGTTGACCATGGACAGAAACTTTAGTTTCACCCATGAGGAAATCTGAGCGTCCAGCGCGCGGATGGGGGTGTTGTGCACCCATAATGTTTCGAGATTGAAAAAGCCATAGACCGGCTGCGGAAGATACTGGAAATCTTGCGATTCCAGTTGAAACGACCGCAGGCCGTTGAGGTTCGCCACCACCGCGGGTATTGTACGGATGGTCATGCTTCCAGGCAGGCGCAGGGAGCGGATACGGCCGCCCGCGGAATCGGATACGGAGCTCACCGCTAATCCCGCGTACCCGTTGAGATCAAGCAAAGACCAGACAGCGGCCGAGTCGCCTGCGTACGTCCCGGTCGTGTCAGATTCCATGGGTGGATTCGTGTTCGATGGCAGCAACGGTGTCCCGCCACCCTTGCTGCATCCCAGCTCGAGGATAAGCGTGGCCGCAACGACGGCCGCCGCACGGATGTGTTTTTTCATCATCGTATCAACACAATCGTTTGGGAAAAGGTTTTGTTTCCAACCGTACATTTGACAATGTACATTCCACTCGGAACCCCCGCGCCGTTCCAGGTCATGCGGTTTTCACGGACGTTGTTAAAAATATGAATCACTTCTCCGGTGATGGAATAAATCCGGATATCGGCTGTTTTGCCGGGGTTCGGGAAAGTGAAGTTAACGGAAGGGTTGAAAGGATTTGGATAGGCCGTCATTGTAACAGGGCCTTCCAAGGCGTTGAGTTTTTCCTGTATAAACCGGCCGGTGCCCGCATAAATTTTGAAGCAGCGGCTTCCCGTATCGTTAACGCTGAAGAGGTACGCCCTTTTTCCGTTCATGAGATTTTCCTGTCTAGCATTCGCTGAATCAACGAGTACAACACGCCATCCTTCCGGAAGGTTGTCGGCCAGCCCGTCAAACGTCATCTGATAGGCCCCGGTATTCACCGGACTTCTGTTGACAAGCTCCAGTGACCAGTCTTTTCCATTCCCATCCAACCGGAAGGTTTTCCGGCACAATTTCCGTGCCGGATCCTGAATGCCGAATTCCAACCCTTCCCGCGCCAGCAGGGGCAGGTCCGGGAGCGTCGCGGACATTGTGCGGTCCACGCCGATTTCATTATAGGCGTCAATCACGCTTCCCCAGTCATCTTTCAGCGCAATGTTGACCCGCCATCCCTGTTTGTTAACCGCTGTTGCCTTTGGGTTGCCGGTGGTGTTGAGCATGTCGCCTTCCATGGTCACGGGCATGAGGAGGGTTTCACCCGCGTAGAGATAGGCCGCAAAACCCTGCCCGTACTCCGTGGCCGCCAGCACATCGCTGCCCACCAGCGACCACGCCCACGGGTTCACGAACAGGCGTTCCCCGAGCGGTGGATGCACGCTGTCAATATTCTGCAGCGTGGACACTGAGGCCATTGCCGATACCCGCGCGTTGCCGAGGTGCGGCGACGCGGCCAGGACCCAGCCGTCCGTTTGCGCAGAAGCGAGAAGATAGCCGCGGGACACGGTATTCACGGCCGGTGTCAGTGCCTGGCGGGGATGAACATTGATGATGTTGTCGGCCGCGTACCGTGTTGTCATGAAATAGGCGTTTCCGGGCCTGAATTTAAAGGAAGGATCCGTATCCACCCCGTTTTTACCAGGAATGCCGCTGTTAACGAATTCTTTGACCGGTTTTACCGCGGAAGTGTCCACTCTGTAAAGGCGGTAACGGGCGCGGTCATAGACGCCCTGTGTGACGTCACGCATAACATAAAGCACATCCTGCTCGTCCGCCTGTAAATCGTAGGGCAATGAAATGATTTGGTATTTATTCTGCAGCGGGTTAAAGGAAACCTCAATGGAATCGAACAGGGCAAGACAGCGCGTATAATAGAAAGTACGCCGCGACTTGTTCTGCGGGTACTGGTCCGTTACCCATACAGCCGCGAAAGTCCCATTCTTGAGAATGGCTGTAATAGCGGCTTCAGAGAACGCGGCCAGCGGGACCAGAATGTCGCGGTCAAACGATGCGGCCTTCAATGAAGAATCCATCAGGCTGACGGCCTGATGCGAAGTGTCATAGGCGAATATTTTCACGCGCGCGGTCAGCCCCTGGATATTGTCCGTGGCCGTAAGATGGAACCGCAGCTGCTGTGTTGTCGAATCATACGTGAGTCGGCTGAACGACGCGTCCACCCGCACCCGTTGAGTGTCGCAGGCCAGAAAGAAGAAGCCCGAATCCGCTGTGGTTATGGATGCCGCGTTTGCCACTACGTCCAGCTTTACCGTGTCTGCCACGATGTGGCCTTCGTTGTCGTACCGGCCGCCCACAAACGACACGGTGCCGTCCTCTTTATGCCAGCGGTAGATGAAGGTGTTGGCCAGCGTCGCTGCGCTTAGGAGCGTGGTGTCCACGGCCAGCGATACGGTTATTCCCTCGTTCCACACCGGAAAGCTCGCAATCAAAGGGTACACCGTGTAGAACGAATAGCCACTTGAGGCCGCGTAGGAGAACCCGTTATTGAGGAGGCCCACGCGGGTCGCCGGCGGGAAGGCGAACCCACCCAGGTACATGCGGGCCGTGTCCAAACCCAGGAGTATGTGCCGCTGCACGGAGTCTGAAAGCGTCAGCCCCGTTACCGTGATGCCGACGTTCCCGTTGTCCGCCGAATGGAGCCCCGGCTGTATTAATGATACAGGATAATTAATAATATAGTTCCACTCGAGCGCTGTATAGTTTCCAAGTACATCCAGGAGGCGCACGAACAGCTTGTGTTGCATTGGTGGAACGGTCAGTGTAAGCGTCGTCGTGTCACCCGATACTGTCCGGGATGAGTCCAGTGTCGAGTCAAAGTCAAAACGTATTGTTGTAACTTCCGCCGCCGGGCAGATGACCTTGTAAGCAAGCATGCGCGTCACAGCATTGTATGTGTATGTGGTATCCACCGGGCCGGGCGCCTTACCGTCTACGCGCACGGTTCGTCGAATGCTTAAGGTGTCTGTGGAGCCCATTTTGTCCCATGCCGTCAGCTTTACTGAAATCCGCGTGGTGTCGTTCGCCTTGAAACACTCCACTGCGCGGCCGGCTATTTTGTAGCGCGCCCCTTTTATTTTCATGTATGCCGTGTAAAGGCTGTCGGTTTTCACCTGGCCGTCATTCGACAGCGCATAATACCCGGTCCGGAACTGGTTGTAGCCCTCAAACTCCACCGGCATTGACACTCCAGTGTCGTTCACCGCGTACGATGCCTTAACCTCCAGTATGCCATCCGAGGTGTCCTTTACTTTGAACTGGACACGGATGAACGAGTCATTTATCTGCGTCATCGAATAGGTGTCGAACCAAGGCTTGTCGTACTTGTACTGCACCGAACCCGCGTACACCGGCTTGGACGGGTCTTTGCTGTCCGTGAGAAACGCCATTGACACGTAATGACGCTTGTTCAGGTTCAATAGGTGACCGGAGTCCAGACCTAAATCCACATACGTGCCACCTGTGGTAAGGTCCACTATTTTGGCGATAAAGGTCGTGTCCATTGGCCCGCGGCCCGAACGATTGTACGCCCCGTTGATGATTTCGTTGATGGTCGTTTGCGTGGTATGTGAAAGGTCGAACATTCCGGTGTCCACTTGGCCCGTATCTGACACAATGACGATTCCATATTGGAGGTACTTGTCCCGCTGAAGGAGGTCGTTGGGGTCCATGTTCACGAGTTTCGAATAATCCACCCGGAATGCCGTGTCCGCCAAAAGGGACAGCGACAGGCTCTCCGCAGGAGGACGGTCCACGTAAAGGTCCAGCGTGTCACGGCATAAAACGTATTGCGCGCTGTCGTTTACGTTGGCCATGGTGTCCGCAGGGGCCACGATAAGGTAATGCGTCCGGTTCGATGTGATGATGTTGTTCACATCCATACCTGCTTCAAGAGTGAATGAATCCACGGTCAGGACATGCGAGGAGTCCAACGCCGCGGGTGCCACCCATTTGTATGCTCCCGCAGCCGATGTTTTGTATCCGTACATGAGTTTCAGGCGCCCGCCTGTTGCCGAATACTGCGTGGCAAGACTGCCACTCCACTTAAGGCCAATGGTTCGCGAGTTCACTCGCGTTGCGGTTAGGACAATCGGGTTCCCGGCAGGCGGGTTATCGCTACAATGACAGGTTGTCAATGCCGTGTCCCACGGCCCGCCGCCCGTTACTGGCATGATGTCTTTGCTCCACACGGTATCTGCGTCGCTGTTGTAGGCAGCCAGCAGGTAGGGCGTTCTCCAGGTCAGGTTTTCGGTCAGATAGAGGATCCCGGAAACAATGTTGTTCCCGGGACCGTTCACGTCATAGTACGTTTTTTTGTTGAAACGGCCGTCCCCGTACGACGTGGGCGGCGTCAGAACAAGGCCGCCCAAGCTGTCCGCGTCCGGCATCCGGTACATGAGGAGGATGTTCTCCGGTGAGGTGGCCGCGCTTCCCATCCACATCCAGTTTACAATCAATTCGTACCCGTTTCCCGAAGCGTGTGATTCGATCATAAGGTTATTCGCGGGTGAACATGGCGACGTCACCGGGCCCGCTTTCGCTCCTGCCGCGCTGTCCGAAATGCGGTTCGAATACTTTATCCCTGTTGGCAGATTGTTCGTCACAAACGCTCCGAAACGGAACGCTTGCGAGCAGTTCACGCCTCCGACCGAAACATTCGTTTGCACGTATATAGACGAAGTAACCTTGAAGCCCGCAAGCCGCGTGCCTGTAATGGCGTTCCCCTGGCGTTCCGGGTACGTGCCGTCCGTCTTGTAGTACACCAGCACGCTGTCGTAGTTTACGAACGTATCCACCGCAACGTCAAAATAGTACGCGGACGGGAGCTTCCAATCGACTTTCACGGAGTCCGGGTCCTTCATGGCCCGTACCTTCAGCGAACAGACGTTCGCGGGACGCGATATCTTCAGCGAATCGTACGCGCTGGTCACCGCGAACACGCTGTTGTTCAGGGTCACGCGGCCCCAGTTCCCGAAA
>JAZDKP010000090.1:0-16301 GCA_043802925.1 Fibrobacterota bacterium
CGGAAGTATCCAACGGGGGTGGTTATTCCAAAATCACAGATGGATGAGCTATCGCTAATTCGAGATGAGTTTCATGGAGACTGGAATTATGTGCTCCAGCCGCGTTAAAGTTGAACAGTTTAATTTGATCAAAGTCCTTAGTCTCATCACGCTCACGGCATTCTCCCAGGTTCCCCAGACGGACTTCATGATAGGAACCTGGGGAGATCCACCCCTGACCATGACCGATCCGGTTGCAGACTCCCTGACGCTCGACAGCGTCAGGAACGCGGGGTTCACCTTTTTAAGCGGCGCGGGCCTGGTTACGAATCCGGTTACGGGCGTCTTCGATCCCTGTACCACCGCCTACCGATACGCCCTCGGCCTGCTTTCCCGCATGCAGGGCCTGAAAACCCTCATCATGGACCACCGGATAAAACTGGACCTGTTTGACGATGGCATCGCTAAAAGCATTCTAAACTATTATCAATCCCTGCCGGATTCTTTGCGGAATCTCATGATAGGATACCATGTCGGTGACGAACCCCAGGACACCTGGCTTCCGGAAGTGCGTAAATGGGTGGACACGTTCTATACCTATGATTCCTTGAAATTGCCTTATTCCGGCCTGTTCCCGAGCTACGTTTATGATGAGACGCGCTACCGGAATTATGTCCTTGCTTTTCTGCAGAATAAAAGCGCGGTTCTCGGATATGACGACTATCCTTTCATCGCCGGGGCGGCCATGCGGGCGAACTACTATCTTACTTTGAAGATTTTGGCGCAAAGCATCGCTCCATACCGCGCCAAAAACTTCTGGGCCACCGTTTATGCCACGGAACATGGATTCCGGGACGGTTCCTGCAACACTACCTTGGCCTACGCCCCTGTCACAGCCCCCTTGTTGAGGTATGTGGCCCATGCACCCCTCGCTTACGGCGCCAAGGGGATCATGTATTACCGGTACACCTGGCGCTACACCGCTCCCTGTGACTGGCTTTTCTTCATGGACGGCATCCGGCAGGACCCGAAGCAATATCAGTGGGTGCAGGCGCAAAACCTGAAAATGCTGCATCTGGGACCTGCCCTGATGCGGCTGAAATGGCTGACCGCGGTCCACGGGAGTGCCGTGAACGCCTATTCCTCGGAAGCCGTGCCCGTGATTACGGTCGGCACCCCTGTTTTAAAGTCCCTGGGGTATGCGCAGGCGCTGGCCGGGGTATTCAGCCTCAAGGACAGCATCAGCGGCAATCGCTATCTCCTGCTGATGAACAAGGACACAGGCGCAAGCCATTCCATCCCCGTCCTGCTGAAGGGGGGCTGGAACGTGGAAGTCCACAGTACCGTATCCCAAGCATGGGACACGGTTTTTGGCGCCGCTTATATACCGGACTCGGGCCATACGGCCTTTTCCTGGACCCTGCCCGCGGCGGAAATCGCCCTGCTCCGCCTGACCCCTTTATCCAGCTGTGCAACCTGTCCCTTCAACCTCGCGCCCATCGCCACTTTGTCAGCCAGTTATAATTCCAGCGCGGTTGCGAACGTCGTGGATGGCGTCACGGACCAGGATTTCAGCCGGTGGGGTTCCGACACCACTGTTGGCCCCCACTGGATAGCCTTGAACTGGGACAATCCGGTCAATGTCGAAAGCTTGCGGTTATGGACGGGCGCGATGTGGGGCGCCGGTTACCAGATAGAGGATTTCGTGTTTCAGCGATACGACAACGGCCAGTGGATCGACCTGCCGGGCACGGCAGTGACCGACAACCTGCAGGACGGCTATTCCGGCGCCTTCAACTTGTTCACCTTCGGCAGCCTTACGACGACCGGCCTCAGGCTTTTTATCACAGACGGTTGCGTATCAAGCCTGTACAAGAACGCCAGAGTGTTTGAGATTGAGGTGATGGGTAGCCCGGACTCATTAACGGTCACCAAGGAAACCGTCCGAATCCCGGATTTGCCCTTGATGCTCATGGCTACTCCCAACCCTTTCAACCCGTCTACCGTTATCCGTTATTCCCTTCCGAAGGGATCGGCCGGAGTACTGTCCATTTTCAACGTGAAGGGAGAACAAGTTTTCAAGACCCCGTTGACCGGAACTCCCGGGAAAATCCGGTTTGATGCCAAGGGATTTCCGAGCGGCCTTTACTTAGCCAGGCTTAACGGAGTAACGGGAACCGTTCTGACGCACCGGTTAATGCTGTTGCGTTAATAAATACATAGAAAGAACCTGCCATACTATCGGGTGAGCAGAAGCAACTTGCAGGAAATGTTGCTTCCGACGGTAAGCCTGGCCAGGTAAATACCCGTTGCCGCGGTATTCCCATGGAGGTCCCGGCCATCCCAGTGGAAATGCGCTGTTCCGCCGGTTCCGGGAGTGGAATAGAAATAGCGTACCTGCCGTCCGTCAATATCAAATATCGCCAGAGCAACAGGCTGTTTTTCCGGTAATCGCCGGACCGTGACCGTGGTCGCGGCCTGAAAAGGATTGGGCCCGATTTCCCACTGCATCCGCCGGAGTTGGGCTTGATTGTTTATACCGGTGCCGTTGCTTGTAACTTCGTTTGAATAATTTCCCTCCCGCTTGCCATAATTGGTGTCATAAGCGCAGACGACGTAATATTTGGCTCCCTCGCTGAGACGAGGGTCCGTGTCAATGAAATTGACGCTGTCGGGCGACGCAACGCTGCCGATTTTCACATACTGGGACTGCGTGGTGTTGCGGACGCTCTCATAGGAAACGTCACTGCGGTAAATGTTATAGCCGCCGACACCGTTCAAAGCGATGCCATTCTCAACCTTGTTCCAGGTCAGCGAAACTTCATTGCCTGCAACCAAGGCATTAAGGTTGCCAGGGGCGTCGGGGCGGAGCTTGAAGCTGTCGATGACGGTGTTATTGTAGGTCGTAGCGCCCGTATATATTACCGCAATGGCCCGGGTCATGATTTGACGGAAATCAACGTTGAGTTGCATATAATACACGGTATCGCAACATGAGTTGAAAAAACGCGCCATCTCCCATTTGGACGAATCTGAAGATTTTCCCGCGCCCTCGCCGAACCTTCCCGCCGTAATATCCCAGATGCTGTTCTTGAAATTTTCATGATTCCATACGGTGTCGAAGTCGGCGCAGGTCTGGGAGCATATTTTTGTCCGGGAATAATAGTGGCAGTGCCCGTGCAAATACAGTTCAACATCATGGGTATCCAAAACATGATAAAAGTGTGAACGCTGGTTTTTATAATAAGTCGATTTCCAGTTCCACCACGCCAGGTTCGTACTCAGTGACCCGCCAAAATCAAATATGCCCCAGTGGCAAAGGACGATGTTATGCAATTGACCTCTTGCCTTTGCGGAATCGAAGTCCGCCGCCATCCAATTCATTACCGCGGAATCATCAGCGGAATAGGTATGATACCTGAGGACCTGAAAATGGATTACGCCGTAATCGAATGAATAAAAGTAGCCTTTGGGTGTTCCGGTATAGATGTTGTCCTCGGGTAGAATAAAAGAATAGACGGAACTGTCGGTATTGGCCCAAATGGGACCCGGCAGGATGGGGGCCAGGTCGTGGTTGCCCAGGATCTCATAAATCGGCACGTAATGTTCAACGGAGTCCATACGGGTTTTATAGATAAGTGTTTTCCGGAACATCGAGTCCAAATCCGGGCAGCCGTCATAAGCCACCACATCCCCGAGATTAAACCAGAGGTTGGCGGAGTCTTTTAACAGGACCTGGCAATTTCCCCGCGTCTTTTCCCAACTTAAGCGGAACAGATAACCGCCGTGCGTGTCGGTGATAAGGCCAAAACGGAAAGGTGTGTCCTTGCTTATCGCTGTCTTGGTAAAATAGACGGGGCTGGCCGCGGTATTGGATGACACCTGATAGTAATATTTGGTATCCGGCATCAGACTTTCCGCCATCAATACATGCCAGGTGCGCTGCTCGCCGCTTTCGATGCTGTCCGTCAGCGATGCCGGGGAAAGCCCCCACTTGAGTTTGCTGTCTGACAAGGAATCGGTCTGCCAGCCCACGGTAAAAGAATTCTCACGGTTGTTGCCGACCTGCGGCCCCTGGACAATGGAAAGACAGAAACAAAGCGCCGGAAGGAGTATTAATATTTTAGACATAAAGCTCCCCCTTTATGAGACACCGTGTAACTTACCCCTTAATAACTAATATAATTGATAGGAATTTCAATTTCCGCCGTTTCGTAAAAAATTCTGCTGCCACATCCCTGCTGTGTTTCCGAATTCACGTTCTGGCCTAACCCAAAACCGCATAATTCAAACCTCTATCCGATATGATAGACTCACTCCTCGTTGTATGACGTCAAGAGCAGGGGGCATTTTATGTAGTAAAGCTTGAAGTAGCGGGGGCAATAAACCCTTGCGTGTTCAGGCGTGCAAAAGGTTTTCGCCGCAAAACGCATTGCCAGCTATTTCATTAGTATGGCTTTGGCCGTCAAAACCTTTCCGCTCTCATCCTTCGTGCGGATAAGGTAGAGACCGCCGGGAAGGTTTTTTGCATTCCAGACCGTGCCCTCTTTCGTAATCCTAAAAACAGCCATGCTACGCCCGCGGACATCATAAACGGAACAGGACACAAGGCCCAATCGGGAACCGCGCACCTGAATGAGCACCGAGGGATTGAAGGGATTGGGAAATATTCTTATTTCCGCTTTTTCGTCCGCGCCATTAATCGCCCGGTCGCTTCCGGTGAATAAACTTGCCAGGGCATAGAGGTTCGTGTCAGCTTGATAAAATACAATCTGATCCCAGAACCCCTCCCCGCTACCGCTGCCCAAGGGACCCAGTTGGGTCATGGACGCGTCGGCGCCGGAAAACGTTCCCTGATAACGAAGCCTCCAGTCCGTGTACAATTCCTGCCGGTTGGCCGCGCGATCAAGGTGCAATGACAGGCGATACCACACATTTTCATTCTTCAATTCAAATACCGAATCGCCGTTTAAAAAGAGGACTGTTCCCGTTTGCGTCAATGCCAGCCCGCTGCCGTTGTCGGACCATACTTTTAGATTGGAAGGGACGCCTTTGTATTTGTAGAAAAAGGTCACCCACCAATCTCCGATCGGAGTCAGCATAACGCTGCGCATTGCCGTGCCGCCGCCCGCAATATGCAGGCTCTGCCTTCCGACATCGAACTTTTCCACATATTCCACATTACCCGTGGGAATGATGGGACTGTTTTTGCTGTATAAATCATCAATGCCTCCCAGGCCGGTAGTCAGGTTGAACGCTTCTTCGTTAAAGGCATTGCGGTCCTTGCCAATCCATCCTTGTTCCCATAGTGAAGAGGTGGTATTGAAATTGTCCCAATAGGCTTCACCCGTGGCCGATGAATTGAAATCTCCGAAATCCCAGGCCGTACTGAGGGACCCTGCTTGTCTGTAAACTTTATCCCAGTTGATGCAGACGGTACTGGTATCTCCCTTTTGCATATAAAATTGCATCCATTGATCCGGTGTGAGCAGGGCCGCCTTTTGGCCCCGGATGAACAGCGTGTCGCCGGTCTGCTTTAAATCCGGTTCCAGCACGCTGAAATCCTGCATGATGGCACCTTTCGGGTAATAATATTGAAAGATTAATACATTGTCAGCCGTATCTGCCGCCACATGCACCCGGTTCTCTCCCGTATTGTTTCCGGTCACATGCAGGCAAAAGTCCGAAGCTTTCGTAATATCGTCCTGCGTCCGTCCCGAAGCGCCCGTTGTCTGCCAGCCCTGCAGGTCCGTGTCGAAATCATAGGCTGCCAGGATGGGATCGCGGTCATAACCCGTCAGCCGGACATCGTCAAACCAGACGCTCGCGGGCCTGCTTTGCCCTTCTGCAATGTTGAAGGCGCTGGGATTGGACACCCGCAACATAAGTTCCTTAACAGGCCGGATGGACCCATCGCTGTCCATGGCCCTCACCAGAGCGTCTATATTAAGCGTCACCTGCTGCCAGCCGCTTAGCGCGGAAGCGTCCGCGGACCATAATAAAGTGTTGTCGACCCAGGCTTCCACTTTATGATATCCGGAAGCCGCGCCTTCGGCCTTGACCCAGAAGGTGATTTGATAATTGTCGGAAACCTGCGGAACATAAAACGTCTGGGCCAATTGCCCGTAATAGGGGGCCGCGTTATAGTTCCAGCTAAACGTCGCTCTCGAGGATTGGTTGGCCGGAAACCATATCTTGAAGCTGTTCCTGCCCGAATGGGCCGCGGTTGTGTCGATTTCCCCTTTGTATCTGGCGGCATAAGCGGAATTGGACGAATGGCAGTACGGGTGATAAAACCAGATATGGGATCGTTCCTCGAATCCGTTGTCCGCAATCCCGGCAATCCCCGTTTGAAAGGTGAACATGGATCTGCTGAAACCGTCCTGCTGCGTGGAAAAATAAGGGTTGTTCATGGGCGTGAATCTGTCGCCCGGCCAGGCTTGAAACAGCCCGTAACGGTTTGCGCCGTCGAAATATTGCTGCGCCAGTTTTGTTGCGGCATAGGTATATTCTGGGGCCGTGGGCCCGCAGCGCGCTGAGGAATGGGGGGCATCATAGATTCCGAAAACCGGGGTTGTGGCAATAAAATTATGTCGGAAGTCATCGACCATCTGGGGGAGCCAGGCATAGGGATTGCAATTTGTGTATTGATAGTATTGTATGGCGTCCAGTATGCCGTCAAAGGCGCAGCCTTGGGGAACCGGATCCCCGACATGGTATATGACCGGATTGACGCACATGTCCGGGCGCATGTTATGCACCCGCCACTCAAAACCCCGGGCCGAGGCGTCGCGGTCGCATCCGGACCGACTGCCGCTGTAATCATCCGCCATGATTTGAACAAAATTTTTCTGGGTCCTGGCAAAGGGGGCGATTTCGGTTGATAAATTAATCAGCCTGGGCGTAAGGCCCAAGGATATGCCGTGATTTTCAGCATAGACGCAAAACTGCCGGAAACGCGGCCATTCCAGGGCGGGCCATTTCCAGACCAGATAGTTGAAAGCCGTGGCATTGAGCGCCTTCAACCGCTGCGCCAGCAGGTCCATACGGAAGGTTCCGTCGCCATGGCCGCTTCCGCCCCTCAGAAAATCCGCATCGGATCCGTAGGGCCATTGGGTGCGGGTGTTCGCCCAACGGGCATAAACGTGGGAGGCCGTATCAACCAGGATTTCAAGGTTGTCCAAAAGCGCTGGTTTTGCCGCGCCGGCCGGATTTTCCCAGCGGATTTTTACGAAAGTCTTCCCCTTGACCCACTTGGAAATGTTACACGCCACTTGTCCCCACCCGTCATTATCCGGCGTTAAGTAGGTGGTCTGCGACCAATCAAAGGTAGGCGACCAAATCTCCATCGTATCAATAAACAAATGCGGCAGCTCGGTAATCCATCCGTGCAATTCATAAAACCGGGCTTGCGGCAGTGAAATGTCCTGTTCAATATATTCCCCGGGCAAAAGCTTGATGGCCAGAGACCCGCTTTTGGCTTTTTCCGCGGTATATTGTCCCGTACCGGTCCAGCCTGTCTGCGTTTCAAAATCGCCGTTCTGCAGAACGTCTCCGCGGATTTGAATGACCGTTGCAAAAACAAGAAGACCAAGGACCCTCGTAATCTGGAACATTGTCACCTCCGTTCGCAATTTCGTCTATGATAAAAGTAGTTTAATCTTTGCCGGCCAACAATGGATAATACTATTTTAGTAATGGATAAAATGGCCATTCGCAATTATCGATTCTTTTCTCCTTCAATCTCCATGTCCGGAATTCAGGTCCTCGGCGCCGGACATCTCCTGGCGAAAAGACGCTCGTGGATATCCAAATGGCGGGTGCGGGCCGATTATAACCTTTGTTTGATTCGCCGTGGCACGGCTCTTTTCCAGAGCCGGGAAGCCGGCGAATTAAGGCCTGCGCCGGGGGATTGTCTGCTGGTTTTTCCAGGGCGTCCCTTTCTTTTTCAGCCGGAGAGCAACCGGGTTTGGGAGGAATATTTTATTCATTTTCAGGGCCCGGTTGTGCAAGCCATGGAAAACGAAGGGGCCTTTTCGCCGGCAAAACCTCTTTTCAGATTGCGCCACCCGGATAAAATCCTATTGACATTCAAGGCGGCCATGGCTGCGGCATCTTCGAATAATCTCCCTCGAAAACAACGGCTGCCGGGCCTCTTGTTTCAGGCGATTAACGAAGTCCTTCTCAATCAACGTTCCCTTTTGGAAGCCCAACCCAGAAACGAGGAACCCGCGCGCAAAATCATTCGGAAGATGCTGGAACATCCTGAAAAGGAATGGAACTTCCGCGAACTCGCCAAGGCCCATGATATGAGCTACTCTTATTTTTTAAAAAGGGTAAAGCGGATTTTCGGATTTCCCTTACACCGTCTTTTAAACCTGGAGCGCATGAAATTCGCCTCGAAAATGCTCGCATCGGGCATGACTGTTACGGAAACCTGCTTCCGGACCGGAATGGACGATCCTTACCATTTTTCCCGTTTGTTCAAAAAATTAATGGGCAAGCCGCCGAGCGCCTTCCGTGAAATAGCATCGAAAATAGTAGTATTGCCGGAATGAGTGTTCGGATTAATGCTCTTTGAATCCAGTCGGATGTAAGTTCCGACCCCGGCAAGACCTGTCAGCCGAATAGCAAGAGGCCTGTTGCTGACTGGAAACGGGTTAATCTTATAGGAACTCATCCATTTCAGAGCGGCCCGATCAGAACCCGGCGCAAACAGTCGGTGCAATACAGCAGTAAAAATAACCCGCTCTACGGAAAACGAAAAAGACCTTCCTCGTAGAAGCTTATCGGGAATGCTTTTAATACCAGTCTCACGCCAGATGCGCTCAAACAAAATGGATGGGCCGATCTTTTTTGTAGCGGTTGCTGTTGTTTCTCCACGTTCATGTGCGTCAAGCACCCACAGTTTGTTGGAAAATCGAAGACCTGATTTTAGCTGCCCGATCCCAGGAATTTGACCGGAAAACCCCACTTTTATTTGACCGAATCCGCCCTCTCTCTAAAGCAAGTTAGCGGTTAATATAATTTCTGACCGCGCAATATGTATTGTTGTCAACGTAATAGCACGATTTTCCGTTTCAGCTCCGCTTTCCCGTTCTTTAGTATAACCAGGTACATTCCTGAAGCGCAACCGGAGGCGTTCCAGATAACCTGACGCGACGACCTTATGGCTTGGGGATTATTGTTTATTACAGCGGTCAGATTGGCTACTGTTTCGCCGTTGATATTTAAAATCTTCACTTCCGTCCCGTTTGTCCATCCGGTGATGGAAATATTCACCCTTGGATTGAACGGGTTGGGGAAGATTGAAACCGCAGTTTTCGAAGAGTGTTGCAGGGCAAATAAGGATGTCGAATTACCAAGATCCGTCATCACAAAAGACTGCCATGCGCCGCCCATATCCCACCACTCGGTGTAAATCTTCCATAAAAGCGTTCTGTTCGCATCCATATGGTTGGAGGTTTGCGCCGACATCAGGGCAAACGTTCCATCGCCACGGGTCTCAATTGTAAATTTCTGCCCAAGACCCGGGGCAACGGCATCAGCGATAAGCTGCGCAGTTGTATTTGCGGCTGTCACATATTTGTTGTTCGTCAAAGACTGGAACGAATACGTCCCATCCATATTCCGAATTCTATAAAACTTCTCGGCATTGCCCGAGACCGTGGGCGCGTTGGCAATCAGGCGGTAGCCGTCCATGGCGTCGACTTTTACATATTGCGCCGCGGTAGAATATAATGACACAGTGTCGTCCGGATAAATTGTTGGGACAAGGCCCGAACCGATATTGACATTACGGTTAAAGCTGGATACGACGGCACTGACGACAATTCCGGTGCTGCTGTTCCATAACGCTGCGCCGTCCCGGGTGCTTGCGCATCCCGGATAGGCACAGTAGGCGGCAGGCCAAATCATTATGCCCACGCCCTTATTCCCCGGTGTTTTCGCCACGATATCCATCATTTTTACAATATAACCATAGCAGCCGGCCTCCGTATGAGGATATCCCGGTTCAATCTCCGTATATCCGTTTGGAGTGGAGTCAAAATTCTGGTCAGTCCATCGATACGCCGTCTCAACAATAAGAATCTTTTTATTAAAATTAAGTGCCAAGGTATCCATCATCGTTTGCAGCACTGGAAAAGTATAACCCGATTCACCATAAGCCGAAAGAGCGATGATGTCAAAATCCACGCCATTCGTGAGTAAGTCCCCGTAGAATATGTTATTGTAGGAGGGGTTATCGTGCGCTGAATGAAGTGCAATTTTAATATCGGGATTAAACGTCCTTGTCGCCCTGATGCCTTCCTGGAGCAAGGCGACAAAGTCCGCGTAATGGGTCGATTTCTGCCCCAGAGGCAGACAGAAACCGTCCCGCCATTTTCCGTCGATTTCATTTCCTATCTTCACGATATCGGGCACCACCCCATTGGCGCTCAATTGGTTTAGGCAATCCAAGGTATAATCATAGAGCGTTTGTTTGCATGCGGCGATTTCCGAAGGCCATCCCGCGGGCAAATTGCAGTTATAATTATCACTGTAGAAAAAATTGATCATGACTTTTAATCCCGCATGCTTTGCTTTTAACGCTTCCGCTTTGACATAATTTATGTCCCTTGAATTTGTACCGGTCCATAAATCGTAGTGCGCATAATTCCAGCCCGCTTTCTTCATTGTTACATAAGGATTTTCAGGAACGCCATTCGCGTCCCGATACACAAAACCGGCCGCCTCCAGACACACGACATGCGACATGGTTCCGCCTTTAATAAAGGCCGAGAAATCTTCAGTTGCATAACCGGTTGCAAAAAATACAAACAGCAATAATCTTAAGAAAATGCCAACGGACATCTGATTTGAGAATCGTTTTAATGGGTTCATCATTACCGGCCTCGTGATTGTTTCCGTTAAATTTTCGATAGAACCCTTATTTCACAAACACCATCATTTTTGTTGCCGTGTAATCTCCCGCTTTCAATCGTATATAATAAATACCGGCCGCCTGTTGAACGGGTTTCCAGTCCACCCGATAAATGCCCGCCGGCCGGGTTCCCTCTACGAATGGTTACATTGCAATAACAAGTTTCCGGGTCAGGATGCGGTCGCCGATGTCAACAACACAAAAATAAACACCCGACGCCGGATGGTTCAGCGTAATGGTTTTGACCCCTTCTTTCACACCAATCAGGCTGGCACCATACACTTTCTGGCCACGCACCGTGTACATACTTATCCGGATGTCCCGCTTATTCGGCAGAACGAATCCAAGCGCAAAAGACCCGGGGACAAGTTCCGTTACATGGATTTGGACATCCGTGTTGACTAACGTATTGTTCGATTTGACGATGGTGGTGATTCCACTGTCGCTATAGACGGCCATCTCACGCAGCGAATAGCCCCATTGGGTGGCGCGGACCGTGCCATACATCCGCACATAACGCGCCGCAACAGGAGAAAAAGTAATGGAGTCGTCGCCGTTACCCGTGGTGGTCGAATACACCGTGTTCCAATAGTTTATATCAGTGGCAACTTGGAGCTGGTATGCAGAGGCATAAGCGATTCCCCCCCACTTCAGTTTAATGCGGTTTACCTGAAACGTATCCTGCAAATCCACCTGCAGCCATTGCGGATCACTGAAAGCACTGCTCCAAAACGTATTTGAGAATCCATCCACGGCATTGGTTGAAAAATAGATGGGTCTTTCCAACGATGAAGCGGTTGTCGGTTTGAACAGTGCCAAATTGGTCGTATCGGGTGATTCCGGAGAAAGCAAACCGGGCGCATTGCCCGCAGCCCAGATAAACGGCAAGAATTGGTAGTACATCGTTTCCGACAAGGGGGAATCCCAGTTCTTCTGGGCCAGGATGCGCATGGGGATATAGATACCGGTGCCTATCTGAGTCTCGGTCTCCGCGTTAGGACTATCGCACCACACATTCAGTTTGGCACCACGGTTGTAAGGGTTATTGGCTGCGATAAGGCCTTGACTGAATTGGTTCGGTTTGAATATCTCGTATAGATTCTGCGCATTGGGTTTCCAGTAGCCTCCCAGCACATAGTAGAGATAACTGGAATGGGAGTTGACAACCGTCCGGCCTTCGTTGATGGCCTGCTGTGGATTGATGCCGTATGCCCACATATCGTAAGAGATATCGGTATTAATAGTTACGGCCACACTGTTACTGAGTCCATCGCTCCAGGCACGCATGGTTTTACCATGACTTTTAACAATACTATCTGCCCAATTCACAAATCCCCGATAGGTATCCTTGGCAACGGCCATGGGACCGTAATGGGCCTGCGCATACTCCAGCATTCCTGAGGAATCTGCGCTGCGGTATTCATCAGCGCCAACGTGCCAGTAGGGCGCCGGAAACCAGGGGATGAATTCCTCCATGATGGAACTCATGAAACGGTATGCCGTATCGAGGCTCAAATTGATATCGCCGGCCGTGATCCGCAATTCCGGATGGTTGAGCAGTATGGTGTTCATATGTCCGGGCATGTCGATCTCGGGAATCAGCATCACATGGTATTTACCGGCCAAGGCGTGCAGGGTGTCGATTTCCGCCCGGGTGTAATGTTGGGCAGAGGTGATTTCCGGATGCACCGTGCTCTGCAGACGGAACCCCAGGTTGTCGGACACATGCAGCTGAAAAACATTCATCTTTAAATAGGCTATTTCAATGATTTTATTTCTAAGCCAGTCCACAGTAAAGTATTTACGCCCACAATCCACCATCAATGCACGTTCAGGGTAATTGGGCCAGTCGCGCGCCGTGCCGGCAGGGAGGGTGTAACTTTGTCTGAGCAGCTGGAGCAGTGTGCGGGTGCCATAAAAGGCCCCGGCGTCGGTTTGCGCATTGATGGCCGCATGATCCGTAATGCTCAGGCTGTAACCTTCGCTATCGAGTTGCGTGTCGCTCGAACTCAAGGAAAGAAAAATATCGCCCGTACCTGGGGTGGCTGCACTTACAACAGGAAGGGTCCATTGGGTCAGTTGCAAAAGGTCCGCGGCAAACACGGCCCCGGTTGTTGCCAACTGGCCGGTGTAAGAATTATCGAGTACAATCCGGCTCGCGGCGCTGAAAACAAAACCGCCTGTTCCGTCGGTCCACTCCTGCAAGGCAGGAAGGGTGTTTGGACGAGCAGCATTGACCCGAACCGTGGCCGCAAAAAGAGCGCAGAGAAACAGCAATCCAACCAGACGATGCACACGCGTCTGTTGTGTGGCCCCTAAGGGTTTACTTCTTGTCATTGCTGCTCCTCCTAATAATATGTCGTTTTCGGTTCGTGCTATTGCCTTCCCATGAGTTCGTTGACACTATCTTAGCAAGGCCGCCCTTCTCACAGGCCACCGTCGTTTCCGTTCTTTGATTTCCACCGACCACCGATGCTCATTTCAAAAACAGAACCTGTCGGCTTTCATTCGTTCCCGGTGTTGAAAAATGTATCAGATAAATACCCGAGGGGAGCGAATGGCCATTCATGTCCCGTCCGTTCCACACACGCGTCTGCAGGCCTGCCGGACACGTTTCTTTCAGCAGCGTCGCAATACGTTTTCCGCTTATGTCAAACACATGGATGGCTACAACAGAGGGTTTCCCCAACACAAACCGCATCGTTACCGTCGGATTAAATGGGTTCGGATAAACCGTAAACGATTCCATGGGAAAAGAAAGTGTGGTAGAAAGGCCCACTGTTGTACTGTCATAATAATAGATGCGAGGATTCCACCGAGTACCATCGCACCCATTATTGGCGCTGTTTTTATTCACCATAAAATGAAGGGTGTCATTCGCTGTGACATTCAGGGCAAAATCATGACTCCGGCCAATCGAATCATTATACGCAATCGAAAACGGTCCCCAGACCACGTCGCCATTGCGACGAATTGTTGCAACAATACCATCACCACATGAAATATTCGATTTTCTCACGGTCCCACAAACCCTGACCGTTCCGGACTGAGGCGCAATCCAATCTAAAACCGCATCCCCGTTCTCTCCCGGATGAAAAGTACCGTTGCCGAGTAATAAATAAGTTTCATCGCCTTTCCAGCGGTTATTAGCTGAGTCCCACGTCATTGCATACGAGGCGCTTCCTTTCAAATAACGATAGTACCATTGATTCTGCCCTTGGGTAGAACTGTAGTCAACCGAATATTCGTAATAAGGAAGAGACGTGGCCAGAATGGTCAGTTGACCTGTTACACCGCTATCCGTTGCCAGAAGCGTGAAGTAGCCAAAATCGGCGCTGCTGTCAACACTTATCACGCCGCTGCTGCTGTCAACGGATATTCCAGTGACAGGCGATTCCAGGCTCCAAAGAATGTTTCGACCCAGCATGGTCTGCCCGTACTGATCCTTCACAGTTGCCGTACAAGCCGTGGTCATACGACCGGAAGTGGGGATGTTGACAATATCCTCTCCGGATATCAGGATCGTTGTTGGAATCAATTCCGCCCTATCCAGAGCATAAACCCGCACATACTTAACCTGGTATTGCACCGGGAGACAGTTATCATCAATAGAACCGCCCCAGCTTCCACCTAAAGCAAGATTAAGCAGGATGAAGTGAGGATGATCGAAACCGCTATTGGTATTTGCCAACGACGCTGTAAAGTACTTAATGCTGTCAAAATACCAATCTATATGATCAGGAAACCATTCAACCGCGTAGAGATGAAACCCGTCATAAGGATAGTAGTAGGTATACGTACCACCGATACTCCGGTGTCCTCCATCATCCCAGTGTATAGTACCGTATATGGTATGGGGTGCTTTGCCGACATATTCCATAATATCTATCTCGCCCAGCGCCGGCCAGATACCGGTGGTGCCCATTGTCCAGAGCGCCGGCCACACACCCAAGCCTTGCGGCAGTTTGGCTTCCATCTCTACACGCCCGTAGGTAAAGGAGAATTTATTCTTTGTAATCATACTTGCTGAAGTGTAATTTGCGTCCTCGTATGATTCCTTCCGTCCCTCAATTATCAGCATACCGTTCTCAACTCGGGCGTTTTCCGTTCGCGCCACTGTATAATACTGGAGTTCGTTATTACGGACAAACCCGCTCTCGTAACCCCACTTGGACGAGTCGGGCAAACCAAATGGATCCGTGGTGAAATCATCTTCCCACACAAGTGCCCATTGTCCATTGACAGGCGCTGCGCATAGGGTAAATAAGGCACATGCAATTGTAATGAATTTTCGGTTCATTCGCTATTCTCCCTTAACGAATCACAAATTCCATAACCAGAAACTCATCTTATCAAAACCGCCCTTCTCACCATTTCCTTATTTCCTGTCTTCAGCTTAATCAGATAAATCCCGCTGCCCATCCGCCGCTCCTGCTGATCGCAGCCGTTCTATTCCACTGCATGCATCCCGGCTTTCTTTACCTGGGAAACCAGCAAACGAACCAACCGCCCGCTTATATCATAAACAGACACCTCAACTGTTTGCGGCAGGAACAGGCCATAGCTAATCCGGGTGGAAGGATAGTCTCTCCTTGTTGTTCATTCTCATTTTAAAAGTGTCAACCGCCGGACATGTATTTTGTCTCCGCAGGCATATTTCAACACATTATCATTGAATGCGATCAGCGAAAAGCGGTCAGCCCAATTGGAGGCTTCGCCACCGAAACAAGAGGAGCCTTGCGCGCTGCGTAAAGAAATCGCCGTGCCACCAACCACGGCCCCCGATGTCACCATTGTTTCGCTCCTTTCGAGTACTTCCCAGCACGCCGCTATTGAATCTTTATGAATTGTCTGATGCACTGCCTCTCGCCCGCGCGTATGCGTAACAGATAAACGCCGGAGGCTATCGCCGCTTCAGTATGACCCTTGCCGTTCCAGCGCAGGGAATATTCGCCGGCCGCCTGCGTTCCGTAATAGAGGACGCGCACCGTCCGGCCGGAAAGGTCATAGATGCCGATTTCAACACATCGCATGGGGACGGCCAAGCGGTAATTCACGACAGCCCCGGAAGTGACGGGATTGGGCTGAAGGTTCATCCCGAGAACCTCCGGCAGCGTATTGCCCTGGCTCTCGATCGCGACCGGGTTGACGTCGTAGGCCTCGTAGGCGCCGTACGAGACCATGCCGGGCCGGGCGGTGCCCAGCTTGTCGGCAAGCACGCTGTCCATGCGCGCCACCTTGCCGATGAGGGCCGTGGCGGTCGTTTTTAGGGCGTAGTTGCGGTTGGCGGGATCCCAGAAATAGGCGCTGTTGTAGGTACCCTTGTAGTTGTTGGAACCGCTGCCCGCGGTTGCCGTGCCACCGAGAATCAGATTGTTACGGACGTCGGAAGCGGTGA
>JAZDKP010000091.1:0-12102 GCA_043802925.1 Fibrobacterota bacterium
CGGAAGTATCCAACGGGGGTGGTTATTCCAAAATCACAGATGGATGAGCTATCGCTAATTCGAGATGAGTTTCATGGAGACTGGAATTATGTGCTCCAGCCGCGTTAAAGTTGAACAGTTTAATTTGATCAAAGTCCTTAGACAAATAGAGTCTTAAAAAGTCTTGCCTGGTAGTAGCACGATTATTATATTGGTGCTACTAAGGAGATGGGGCATGGCACGATTCAACAGGCTTGGAGTCGAGGTGTTTTTGCTGACGGCATTGATTGTCACGGCTTCATATTCAGCCCGCCCGTTTATGACGGATGACGCAGGGGCCGTAACGCATGAAGCCTTTGAACTGGAGGCGGGCGCGGATTTTAATGCGGATGAATCGGATGGCGGAATCGGCATCAAGCATGGCATCACCCGTTGCATGGATATCGGCTTCGGTTTCGGTTATTTGCGGACACCCGAGCAGGCGCATACCTTCACCGATGCTGAACTGGGCCGTAACTTCGGGCTGTTGCCGGACCTGCTTGCCGCCACAGCAACCGGATGCTTTGGAAACAGGCAATTTAATATAAACCTGATTGCATCCAGGGCCTTTTCCATGGTTTCGGTCAACGCCAACCTCGGAATGAGTGCGGTTTCGGACGGCAACGATGCGGACTTGACATACGCCCTTTGCGCAAATCGTGAGATGGGCCGGTTTTCAGCGGGCATTGAGTTTGCCGGGACACAGAAAGCCCTCGACCGATGGCAGATTGGAGGTAATGTATCGTTGTTCGATTGGCTGACCCTTGATGCCGGGGTGAATGGTGCTTTTGAAGGGGATATTAATCTGGTTGGAACCGCGGGCTTGACTTTTGCTTTTCCTGTCACAACCAATAACGATACGAAAAAGGAGTAATGCATGCACATGTCCGACGCGCTGCTTAACCCCGCTGTGGGCCTTGCTTTCTGGGGCGTTTCCGGCGGTCTCATCGCCTTGTCCGCCAAAAAGATTCGCGATGACAATGACACCTTCAAGACCCCACTCATGGCGGTCACGGGTGCCTTCATCTTTGCCGCGCAGATGATCAATTTTACCATTCCCGGCACCGGTTCCTCGGGCCATCTGGGCGGTGGCCTTCTGCTTGCCGCGCTGCTCGGGCCTTATCGCGCTTTTCTAACACTCGCCTCGGTGCTTACTGTCCAGTGCCTGTTCTTTGCGGACGGTGGTCTGCTGGCTCTGGGATGCAATATCTTTAATCTCGCCTTTTTTCCGGCATTCATCGCTTATCCGCTTATCTTCAAGCCTCTTGCGGGTAATATGGAAAGCAGCGGAAGACTGGCGCTGGCATCGTTGATCGCAGGGGTTGCCGGACTGCTCATGGGTTCTTTTTCCGTGGTGCTTCAGACTGTTTTCTCCGGAATCACAGAACTGCCCTTCGGGACCTTTGCGTTCGTCATGCTGCCCATTCATTTTGCCATCGGCCTGGTCGAAGGCCTGGTGGTATTCGGCGTTCTTTCTTTTGTCCGAAACACCCAGCCCGCGCTGCTTGCGCCCGCTGCAGTGCGGACATCGCAGGGACGGGGCATTGCCGTGGCTTTTCTGGTTGCAGCGATTGCGGTTGGCGGAGTCGTTTCCTGGTTCGCCTCCTCTCACCCGGACGGGCTTGAATGGTCCATCGCAAGAGTCACAGGCAAGGAGGAGGTTGAAGGCAAGCCGGGAGGCCTGAAATCCACGCTTCAGGGAATTCAGGAAAAGCTGGCTTTTCTACCTGATTATTCCTTTAAAGCCTTGAAAAAGGCAGAGGCAACGGCTGCGCAGGAAAACAGCGGGAGCCGCTCACCCGTTTCTGCAGGCGCATCGGTGGCGGGGCTTGTGGGCGCGCTTATGGTTCTGGTTCTGGCCGGTGGAGCAGGTCTTGTGGTGCGTTGCCGTAAGCCCCGTCACGGACACTCATGACACCGGTGAACGAGGCGCTGCTGCACAGCCACAGCGGCCATTATCATTCCCATCCCGCCGCGTTCTTTGCGCGGTTTGACGCGCGGGCCGTGCTTTTTGCGTGGCTGGCGTATACGGTACTTCTGATTTCCGTTCCAAAGTTTGACTTGGCCGGCGTGGTGGCTCTTGCTTCGCTGCCGCTTCTGACGCTCCTGGCTTCCGGGACACCGATGCGCCCCATATTCCGGCGTATCTTTTACCTGTCACCCTTTATCCTGCTTGCCGCGGCAGCCAACCCCTTCTTAGACCGCGCCCCGTATGCGGTCATTGCCGGATTCACCATTAGCGCGGGCCTTGTTTCGGGCCTGGTCATTGTGCTTAAAGCGTTTGTCTCCGTGTTGACCGTACTCACACTGTCCGCCTGCCTGCCCTTTGACCATCTCTGCCACGCGCTCCGGCGGCTGCACGCGCCCGAGGCGTTTACCACGCAGCTGATGCTCCTGTACCGCTACACCTTCGTTCTCGCGGCTGAGGGAAAGAGCATGCGGCGTGCGCGGGACATCCGTTCGTTCGGGTCAAAAGGAAAGGGAATCAGAACCACGGCCTCGCTGCTTGGCGCGCTCCTGCTCAGGTCCATGGCCCGGGCCGGACGCGTCCATGGCGCCATGCTTTCCCGCGGGTTCCGCGGTACGGTTTCCTGCTGCCAGGCGGAGCATGCGTTCAACGCAGGGGACGCGCTGTTTGTTTTTGGAACCGTTGGCGCGTCCGTTCTGCTGAGGAGTATCTTTTAACCATGATTAAAATCGAAGGGCTTTCATTCCGGTACGAAAACATGGGCGGGGAGGTGCTTGATAATATCGCACTCACGGTTGCGGCCGGTGAGGCGGTGGGCATCCTTGGCGCCAACGGCGCGGGAAAGTCCACGCTTGTCAACCATCTGAATGGCGTGCTTTTACCGGCCCGGGGTTCCGTTGTGGTGGACGGCATGGCTGTGTCCTCAAAAACCCTTGAAACAATCCGTAAAAAGGTTGGACTGGTTTTTCAGAACCCGGACGACATGCTTTTCATGCCCCGTATCATCGACGACGTTCTTTTCGGCCCTCGAAACCTTGGCATGGACGAACATGCCGCGTATCACGCGGCGGAGAAAGTGCTGAAGGAGCTGGACCTCTGGGACCTGCGCGAACGGCCCCCGTTCACCCTGTC
Organism: Fibrobacterota bacterium; assembly: GCA_043802925.1. GTDB lineage: Bacteria > Fibrobacterota > OXYB2-FULL-49-7 > OXYB2-FULL-49-7 > JAEUSG01 > JAZDKP01. The sequence goes on from JAZDKP010000091.1 coordinate 3,119, forward strand.
GCAGGGGCAGCGCCGGTTTGCGGCCATGGCGTGTGTGCTGGTCATGAACCCTTCGGTGCTGGTGCTCGATGAACCCACTTCGGACCTTGACCCGCGCCATCGGCGAAAACTGATTGCGCTTCTGAACGGACTCGATATTACGCGCGTGATTGTTTCGCATGACCTTGATTTTATCTGGGATACCTGCCCGCGTGTTGTACTGTTGGCAAATGGGCGGGTTGTTGCCGATGGGGCTGCGAAAGAAATATTATCAGATAAAAAGCTGCTGGAAGACAACGGGTTGGAGCTGCCGTTACGGTTATGTCGTTAACAATTCGCCGGCCCTTCGATACAGCCGCCCTACGGGCGGCCACTCAGGGACCGGCGAATTACTCTGATAAGTTTTTTTCTTAAGAGAATAGCCATGGGTGTTCTAATTTACCGGTCCCTGAGTAGCCAGCCGTAGGCTGGCGTATCCGGCATTCGAAATTTGGCAGAGCATCCCAATAAATTTGTTCTTGCGATAATTGTCTTTTGTGAACTAATTTACCGGTCCCTGAGTAGCCAGCCGTAGGCTGGCGTATCGAAGGGCCGGTAAAAGGATATTGTTATGCCACACATGTATATACTTGAATGCGCGGATCAAAGTTATTATACAGGCAGTACCTGGGATTTGGAGAGAAGGTTTGAAGAACATCAAGCGGGACTCGGAGCCCGGCATACAAGCAAACGGTTGCCTGTAAAACTGGTTTATTTTGAAGAATTTGACAGGGTTGAAGATGCCTTCAATCGTGAAAAACAGGTTCAAGGCTGGACTCGAAAAAAGAAACAAGCATTAATCTTGGGTCAGGCGGATAAATTACCGGAAATGGCTCGAAAAATATTTGCCGCATCGTATGGGGAAATCAAAAGGTTATAATTTTCGTTGCTTTTTGCGCAATAGCGTGGTATAGGGCAGAAACCCGAGTTTCTGATAGAACGGGAGCGCCCGTTCGTTTCCGACGGCAACCTGGATAATGATGTCCTTGGCCGGGAAGGTCATGAGCCAGTCGAGTCCTTTGCGGGCCAGTTCTTCACCGATTTTCTTTCCCCGGCACGACTCATCAATGAAGAGCGAATCGAGTTCACCGTGTCCCAACTCATCCACGGAGACAATGCAGTAGCCGATGGGTGTCTTTCCTTCATGGACGAGGAATATACGGAGTCCTTCGGGCCCGCTCTTTTCAAGCAGGCCGTTTTTGCGGTCGGTCCACGTCATGCCGTCAAAACGCTCTTTAAAGTCACGGGTGATGCCGTGATGGTGCGTCCGGAGGCTTTCCCACAGTGGCGCGACTGCGTCAAAGAGTTCGGGGCCGCCTTCGGTGATGGTGGGAGGGGTGTTCATCATTTTGAAGCCCGTACTTCTTTTACAATCTTATTTAAAGCAACCGGCGTAAGTCCGGCTGCTTTAGCCTGAGAACGAGCTTTGGATATTAACGAATCAAAATCAGACATTGAGGGTTTTGATATGGTTTTTAGGATTACGACATCTTTATCGCCTAAAACAATAAATTGTGCGCCTGTTTCAAGTTTCAGGGACTTTCTGACGTCCTCAGGGATTACAACCTGGCCTTTGGATGTCATTTTGGTGGTTGCAAGGGTTGACATAGGTTTCCTTTGGAAAAAGAATGGTTCTTACGGGTAAGAATATAGCGTTTGTTTGGGTTTTGTACAAGTAAAAAATATTTAAGGTCTTTGGCTGGGCAATAGTGCAATCGGCGGGTCGGGGCTTAACAGCCCTCGCTACGAGGCGCGTAAAAACGCTACACGCGCTCCATCTTCTCGTAAGACTGCCAGCCGTTGATATCCACGATATCGTCGGGATGGTAACGGGGGATGGGCAGTTCGAGGGGATGGAATTCGACGGGGACCGCGTTCTTTTTGACCAGGCCCAGGGCGAGCGCCACACCGTAGATGATGGCCTCGGGCCGCGGGGGGCAGCCGGGAACGTAAAAGTTGACTGGAATGACTTTTTCAATGGGGCCGATGATGCTGTAGGTGTCGTGCCAGATGCCACCGCCACAGGCGCACGAGCCGATGGCAAAAACCAGCTTGGGCGCGGGCATGGCGTCGTAGGCGCGCTTGAGCGCCGGTGCCGTGGCGAGGCTTGCGGGCCCCTGGCAGAGCATGACGTCCGCATGGCGCGGGGAGCCCACTAATTTTATACCGAAGCGTTCGACATCGTAGTAGGGGGTGAGGACGTTGAGCACTTCGATATCGCAGCCGTTGCAGCCGCCGCTATTGCAGTGATAGGCCCACAACGACCGGCCGAAATATTTCATTAAAAAATCGCGCATCATTTTTGCCCCGGTTCATCCACGGTAATTTCAATATCGTCGGTTATGGGATTGGAATCGAGATAGGGCTTGGAACGGTACATCCAGAGCTCGCTTTCGAGATTGTCCGAGCGGTAGCCGGTCATCATGAGCTGGTCAAGGGCGCCGGCCCCTTTAAAGCAGCGTCCGCACCGCTGGCAGGTGCCCATCCAGATGTTCAGGTCCTGGCTGAGGTCGTGGATGGCCCCGGTGGCGGTTTCGTATTCGGGGCTCATGGTAATGGCCTTTTCAGGGCAGAGGTCCGCGCAGCGTCCGCAGTAGGTGCAACGGCGGCCGATGTAGCGGACCACGCGCATTTCCTGGCACGGGTCATCCAGCAAAATTTCACGGGCCGGGCAGTTGTTGGCGCAACCGCCGCAGCCCACGCACTTGTGCGCATTAAAGACGGGCCGTCCCCTGAAGCGGGCGGGCACGGGAACGGGGTTGGCCGGATAGGACAGGGTGACCCGGCCCGCCTTGAGGCAGAGGATCGTTTCCCTGATTTTACTCAACAGCGACATTCGTTCTCCTTACCATCCGAGGACCGCGAGTACCAGGCATCCGACGGCCGCCAGGAAGAGCACTGCGTAATAGCGCACGGCCTGGTCGATGCGGTACCGCGCATGCGTGGCCGAAATAAGCGTGGAAAACACCACCAGCGCAGACTGGCAGCCGAAAAAAAGGAGCAGGTTGAGGCCTTGGCCTGCGTCGGGGATGCGCGGTACAAACAGGGCCGTTAACAACCCGGCATAGATGAAAAGCTTGATCATGTGCGCGTACTTGAACAGGGCGAGCTTGGGCCCCGAATACTCAATCAGCGCTCCTTCCATGATTTCGGTCTCGGCTTCGCAGACATCGAAGGGGGCGCGGCCCACAAAACCCTGGAATCCGAACAGCATAAGTACGAGCAGCAGCAGGCCTGAAAGCACTCCGTTTGCATAGATGGCGCCGTCGAAGATTGCGTCGAGCCGGAGCGAACCGCCTTTGACCGCGGCCATGACCACCGCGACCGCAAAGAGGGGTTCGAGGGTCATCATGGCCATCATTTCACGGCTCATGCCCACCATGGAATAGGTGGACCCCGCCGCGAGTGCGGCCAACAGTACCGCAATGCCGGCCAGAGAGAGGAGGTAAATCATGAGGATCGCGTCAGCGGAGGTGTTCAACGGGGCGTACCCGGTCACGGGAAGGAAAAGCACCACGGCCAGCATGGCGGCCAGCGACAAGAGCGCGCTGAAGCGTTGCATGACCGGCACATGGCCTACTTCGATATCCTCTTTGATGAGGAGTTTGGCCAAATCCATGTACGGCTGAAGGAGCGGCGGCCCTTTGCGCGACTGGACAAGGGCCGTCACCTTCCGGATGACCCCCGCAAAGAACGGGGCCACGACCATGGCAATCGCGAGGTTGAGAAGCGCGCTTAAAATGGTCCAGAGCGCGGGTTTCATCCTTGAGTCCTTTTAATAACAGATATGTTGTCTTGAATGCGCGGGGTCCCTTCCGGGTACCAGATACGCATTTTTCCGGTATGAATATCCACAATTTCCATGCGATCCGTGCATGAAAAACAGGGGTCAATACTTCCGAGCGAGATGGTCATGTCCGCGATGCGCTGGCCGTTCACCATTTCGGGGATGGCCTGCAGGTTCTGGTACGTCGGGGCGCGCACGCGCCAGCGTTCGGGCCGGTTGTTTTCGCCGGTGATGACAAAGTGGTGCGATTCGCCGCGTGGGGCCTCGACCGAGGAGAGGCCGATGCGTCCGGCCGGGAGCGCGCTCTGCGGTTCGTTTACGATGGGGCCTTCGGGCATGCGGTTGAGGCACTGGCGGATGATGCGGATGGACTCGAAGACTTCGAGCACGCGGACCACGATGCGGCTCCAGACATCGCCGCCCACCGCGGTGACCACGTCAAATTCGCACTTGTCGTAAGCGGCATAAGGGTGGTCACGGCGGACGTCGATGTTCACGCCTGCGGCGCGCGCGATGGGGCCCAGGAGCCCCATTTCCTTGACCAGTTGTTTGCTGGTGACTCCCACCCCTTTGGTGCGGGCCATGATGTTTTTATCGCCTTTGATGGCACGGTAGACCGCGGTCCATTCGGTTTCGAGCTTGTTCAGCACCTGGTGCAGTTCGAGCCGGAGCTCGGGGGTGATGTCAAAACGGACCCCGCCGATGAGGCAGAGCGCGTAGGTTTTGCGGTTGCCCGAAATTTTCTCGGCCATCCACATGATGGGTTCGCGGATGCGGAACGACTGCATGAAGAGGGTGTCGAAGCCGAGGATGTGCGCGGCCAGGCCGGCCCAGAGCGTGTGGCTGTGGAGCCGCTCGATTTCGAGCATGAGGGTGCGGATGAATTCCGCGCGCAGCGTGGGTTTGACGGCCGCGGCCTGTTCGACCGCCTGGGCGTAGGTCACGGCGTGCACGCAGCCGCAGATGCCGCAGATGCGTTCGGCAAGCATGGGAATTTCGTTGTAGGTCATGACCGAGTCCGCGAGCTTTTCGATTCCGCGGTGGACCATGAACCCGCGGTATTCGCAGGCGCGGACGATTTCACCTTCGACATAAAGCCGGAAGTGTTCGGGCTCGTCGAGCGTGGGGTGGAAGGGACCGAACGGCACGACCGTGGTGTTGGGCGGGGGCGGGTCAAATGGATAGGTCTTGTTGGGGTCGTAATCGGCGGGCTTGATATTCCAGGGAACGTCTTTGCGCAGGGGGTGGAGGTTTTCGGGCCAGCCGTCGGGCAGCACGAGCCGTTTTGGGTTGACCATGCCCTGGGGCGTGATGCCCAGGAGGTCGCGCATTTCGCGCTCGGACCAGCCCGCGGCCGGGATGATTTCAGAGATGCTCGGCAGCACGGGGTCGTCCCCGGGCAGGGGGGTGATGAGGCTCATGAGCACGTTTTCGCGGTCAAAGGCGAAGTTGTGCGCCACCAGAAAGCCGCCCGAGGCCGCGCGGTCGTCGATGCCGATGCCCACGCAGTAGCGCGCGTCGAGGTCGCGGAAAATAAAACGGGCCACCTCGGGGAGCGATTCGCGGCGGATATAGACGATGAGCCGCGTGTCGCGAGGAAGGTCGGTGCGCACGATGGTCTCGGCGAACCGTCCGTTCAGCTTGTCCATTATTTCACGGGCTTTCATCCACGTCGCCTTATTTAATGTTTGCCGCCGAAGAGGCGCTTGACTTCGCTGTAAAGATTGTGCGCGCCGTACCGGTGCACGTCCGCTTCGGGGTCGTACCCGCACAGCCAGATATCGTTTGTGCGCCGCGGGGCGCTTCCGAGCCGTGAAAAACCCCAGGCCAGCAGCATCAGGAAAATAAGCGCCGCGCCGATGGCCAGAGGCATCAACAGGGCCGTGCCGTTGTTGAGCGGCAAGCCGCTGTAAAGGTTTGCGGCGCCAACCGGAATCGGCGGGAGGAACTGCGAAATGCCCATGGGACCGGTCACCAGCGCGCGGTTGATGAGCAGGTAGGCCGCGGCCGGCAGCCAGCCGAGCGCCACGCAGGCCAAGGCGAGCAGCACCTGCGGTATTTGCATGAGGAGGCCGGCTTCGAGACGCGCGCCGGACGCGGCTTTTTCCTTCACGACCGTACTTTTACGTGAGAGAAAGAGCATGCCGAAGAACTTCATGAAGGAGGCCAGCGTGAGCACGCTCGTGAGAATACCGAAGAGGCCGCATACGGCCAGGAGGCCCACATGACGGCTGCTCAGGATGGTGGCCGCATAGATGCTCCATTTGCTGGCAAAGCCGTTGAAGAGCGGCACGCCCGCAATGGAAAAGGAGGCGATGAGGCAGGTTAGCGCGGTGAGGGGCATGAGGCCCATCAGTCCGCCGAGTTTGTTCAGGTCCTGCGTATGCGTGGCCTTGAGCACCGTGCCTGCGTTGAAGAAGAGCAGGCTCTTGAAGAGCGCGTGGTTGATGGTATGGAACAGCGCACCCACAAGCGCCACCGTGGCCAGCGTTCCTGCAACAGGGCCCAGCGGCAGGAGCATGAGGCTTGCGCCGAGTCCGAGAATGATATACCCGACCTGCCCGATGCTGTGGAAGGCGAGGAGCCGCTTGGTCTGTTCCTGCTTGAGCGCCTGATAGGTGCCCACCACCAACGTGACCGTGCCGAACACGGCCAGCACCCCGCCCCAGAAGGTGGGGGAGAAACCTTTGACCGAGGCGTCGGGTACAAGCCAGAAGAAGGTGCGGATGAGGCCGTACACACCGGTTTTAATCATGACGCCCGAAAGGAGCGCGGACACGGGCGAGGGCGCGGCTGGATGGGCGTCAGGCAGCCAGGCCAGGCCAAAGGGCCAGATACCGGCTTTGATGCCAAAGCCCACGAACATGAGCAGGAGCGCGGGGAAAAGGGCGTGGGGAGAGGTGCCGGCTGAGATGATTTGCTCGCGCAGGGTGTCAAAGTCAAAGCGTGGAAGGCCGGCCATGCGTTCGGGCACGGAGCCTGTATAGACCAGGACCGCGGAACCGAGCATGACGCACAGGCAGGCGATTTCCATGATGATGAGGTATTTTTTTGCGGCGCGCACGTTTTCACGTTTTTTGTATTCGAAACGGATGAGCGCGTATGACGGAATGGTCATGATCTGCCAGAATACGCAGAAGAAGACCATGGTGTCGGTGACCGTAACGATGCCGTACATACCCGCGATGAACAGCAGGAACCAGGGATAATAACGGCTGACATGGTAGTCGGGGTAATGGTCCATGTAGGAAATGGAATAGAGGGCCGAAAGCGCGGAGATGATGGAAATGAGCCCGAGAAAGATGGCACCGAGACCATCAAGGTAAAAGCGGAGAGTGGAGCCCCAGAGTGAAAAGGCGCTCAGCATCACGGGCTCGCCCGGACCCTGCAGGAGCGTGACCCCTGCGGCCCAGAGGGTGAGGCCGCTCGCGGTTGCGGTTACAAGGAACGCAAACCATCCGGCCAGCCGCGGCCGCGACGAGACGGTCAGTACGGCAAGAGAGCCTGCCATGAGCAGCAGCATGGCGTAAAGAATGGCGCCCATGGGACTCAATGACATGCGGACTCCTGTGGGACCGGACATTGCCCGGTGATAAGTTCCGCAAGACGCTGTACCGTCTGGCCGACCCGGGGGCTTAAACTTTGCGGCCCCAGCGCAATGGAAGCGGACTGGATACCCAGCAACCAGACCTGGCAGGCATTGTTGTCGCTGATGAGCCGGGCGAGCGTGCCCAGCGAGAGCGTATGGGTCGAGATTTGGGGATACCGTTGTTGAAGTGCGGCTGCATCGAGCAGCACCGCGGCCCCGGGTTCAATCCCGGCATCCACGGCATCGAGGAAAATGACATTTTCGAAACCGTTGTCGCGCAAGACGGGCACTTTCTGTTCAGGAAAGGTATTCCCGTAAAAGACGGGCGCAACGCCGTTTGATTCCAACCGGTGTGCGAGCGCCATGCCCGCGCCGTCGTCGCCGCGGTCCGGGTTGCCGATACCGAGGAAAGCCGTTTTACCGGCGCACAGGGCCATGAGGCCTTTCTCGAAGTCGCGATTCATATGACTTCACCCAGTTTGCGGATTTGTTCGAGGGTGAACACCGGTCCGTCGGTGCAGACATAGGCCACGCCGATGCAGCAGTGGCCGCATTTGCCCACGCCACACTTCATATAGCGCTCCAGCGTGGAGACCATGTTGGCGTCTTTGAACCCCATTTTCTGCAGGTCCGCGAGAACAAAGCGGAACATGATGGGCGGACCGCAGACAAAGACCGTGGTGTTTTCCACGGGCATTTCAAGACCCGGCTGTTTGAAGATGCTGCCGACCACTCCCACGGGGCCGGTCCAGTCGCCCTCTTTTTTATCCACGGTCAGGTAACATTCGAATCCCTTGTCGGCCTGCCATTGTTTGAGATTTTGCGTGTACATAAGGTCGCCCGGGGTGCGTGAACCATAGAAGACCTGGATTTTTCCGTATTTGGAACGGTTGTGCAGCGCATAGATAATGACGGAACGGAGCGGAATGAGCCCGATGCCGCCGGCCACGATAATAAGGTTACGGCCTTCGTAATCTTTCATTGGAAAGCCGTTGCCGTAGGGGCCGCGGACCGCAAAACGGTCGCCGGGTTTGAGGTTGTGCATGGCCGCGGTGACGCTGCCGACTTTGCGCGTGGTGAAAAAGAGCCGGTCCTCGGTGGGGCTGGGCGGGAGTGAAATGGCGATTTCACCCGCGCCAAAGACCGAGACCATGGCAAACTGGCCGGGCATGAAAACGCGGAAAAGCTTTTCGTCCGCGGGTTCGACAAAGTGCCAGTAGAAGGTCTTGACGTCCTTGATTTCGTCAAGCACCTCGTCGATGACCGCAAGCGCCGGTTTGTAGACGTTTGTGCAACCTGCGTGGCCGCTCATGGCTTCTCCTTGAGGGGAAGCCCGGCGGTCTCGCGCCGGAGGATTTCGACGACCTGGGGCATGCCGATGTCGCCGTGGCAGACGCGGACACATCGTCCGCAGCCCACGCAGGCCATGGTGAACTCCCGCTGGATGAAATAGTGGCTCAGTTTGCGGAAAAAGCGACGGTTGCGCCGGTCATGCACGGCCTTGCGGGGGTTGTGCCCGCCGGCCATGCGCGTGAAACCGGAGAGCGCGCACGCGTCCCACACCCGCACGCGCTCGAAGGTGTTGTTGCC